>JADZAA010000119.1 GCA_020852855.1 Bacteroidota bacterium | reverse complement strand
GGTGATATGTTTAAGGCGTTTTAAATTAAAAAGAAAAAATCCAAAATTGTAATCATAAGCACATTTGTAATTCGCACAAACCAACGTTTATATTTAAGATGTGTAACTTCGTATCAACGATTCCAATAAAATGCAGTCATTAAGCCTAACTGCCGGACTGTTTTCGTAATTTTGTCCGAAATCGTTGATATTTCTACGTATCGAGTAAAATGAATGGCAAAAACAAAACCTACGCTCTTTGAGCAGTTGCAACAAGGCGAGCAAGTCGAAACTGCACGCGAAAAACTCGGTGTTCGATACTCGGGTTATATGCGCCTTGTCGTAATTTTATTGACTGTAATTATTGCCGCCGCATTGTTTCCGGCGGCCGAAACAGTAGAAATATCGGACGAGCAAAACGCACGTTCGATGATAGGTTTGGTATGGCTCAACGAAACGGTACGTACAGAATATTCTTTTCCCATAACTAAACCGCAACAACAATACGCAGAAGAAGCCCGCCGTGCCCGTGAGCAGGAGCCGCCTGTTTTTACACGCAGCAGAACGCCGCTTTCGGCATCGGTGCAGGCTTTAAGCCGAACCATAGAATCGGTAAGTAATTATTTGGACGGATTAACCGACAATCAGGCTTTTATGCCGTATTTATCGGAGCGTTCGCTGATACTGTTGCGAAATATGGACGCGCCCGCCCGCCGCCGTTCACTCGCGGCAATCGGCAGAAAAGTAGAAAACTACCTTACGGTATTGGCGCGTCAAGGCTACATCAATATTCCGCGAGAGCAGATAGCCGTCTCAACCATAGTATTGCGCCTGAATTCCGTTCAGCAAAGTATCATTCCTACTGCCGGATTGGTAGATTCGGCTCATATCATAAAATCGGTGGAAGCAATGGCGGCCGGTGCTCTTTCAACAGCCGAAACGGCTATTGCACTCGATATTATGCAGAAAATAGCGGTGCCGAACCTCGTATATTCGAATGAACTGACGGAACAAGCACGAAAAGCAGCGGAATATTCTGTACCGCGAACCATAGGTATTGTGCGAGCCGGAGAAATATTGATAGCCAAAGGCGATAGAATAACCGAGCAAGCCCTTAATCGCTTGAGGTCTTACGGTAATGCGCGATATTTGCTGAACAAGCAAAATCTTTCGTGGTTGGCAATTGTGGGTAATATTGGACACGCCTCGTGTATCTACGCTGTTTTGTTGTGGTATCTGTATTATATTCGCCGCCGAATGTTCGACGATGCTTTGCAACTTGGCGGACTAAGCGCGGCATTCCTCGCGTCGGGCATTCAAGCGTTTGCCACGGTAAATATAGACACGTCGGCACCGTTGCAATTAGCCGTTATGACTCCGGCTGTTGCCATGCTTGCAGCTATAATCTTTGATTCGCGCACCGCATTTTATGCAACTGTGGCATCTGCGCTGTTGGTTGCCGGAATACGCGGCGGCGACTATCCTACCGCCTTGACTCTTACCACAGCCGGCATGATGGCTGCCTATACAGTAAAAGATATAGAAAGCCGAACGCAAATATTCCGCTCGGTATTCTATATTTTTACCGGCCTTATAGTTCCTACTTTCGCTCTTGATGCCGCTCGCTCTTGGGAATGGCGCGAAGTAGGTGCGCAATCGCTTACAGCACTGATTAACTCCGCAATATCTCCACTTCTGACGTTCGGCTTGCTGTTCGTTATAGAGCGCGTCTTTAATATAGCCACAAACCTGCGCCTACAAGAGTTCGACAATCTGAATCATCCGCTTTTATTGGAACTTAACGAAAAAGCACCCGGAACATATCAGCATACTCTTACCATAGCGCGGCTTGCCGAAAGTGCGGCGCAGGCAATCGGAGGAAACGCTTTGCTTGCCAAAACAGGAGCATATTATCACGATATAGGAAAAATTGAAAAAGCAGAGTATTTCGTTGAAAATCAATTGAATATAGGCAATAAGCACGACAGATTGTCCCCGCGAAAAAGTGCCGGAATTATCAAAGACCACGTGCAAGAAGGCGTAGAACTCGCACGGCAATATAAATTGCCGCAGCGCATCACAGACTTTATTCCCATGCATCACGGCACAATGCTCATAAAGCATTTCTACGCTCAGGCCGTAGCCGATGCTGCCGAGAGCGGGCAAACCGTCAATGAAAGCGATTTCCGTTATTCCGGCCCCAAGCCCCGAACACGGGAAGCGGCAATAGTAATGCTGGCCGATGCCGCCGAAGCATTAAGCCGCATCGTAAAAGCAGACGATCGCGAAGATATCGAAGAAACACTCGAAAAAATATTCCGCGACCGGCTTAGCGACGGACAGTTCGACGAATGTGACATTACAACGAAAGATTTGGTGAAAATCCGCGAAACGTTTGCTCGAAATTTAGTCGGAATGCACCACCATAGAATCGCATACAAAGAACTACCAGCCGAACCCGAAGAGCCCGTTGCTTCGGAAGGAGAATAATAATAGTCGTAGCGTTTGCCGGGCTTTTAATCGTCAAACTGTTCTACTTGGCGCGATAATTGCTAAAATTTCCGTTTGATGCTTCTGTTTTTGGAAAAACAGCCGATAAACAGAAATGTCTTAGATGTTCGTTTGTCGAACAAAGACTTCCGTATTCCCATGAACTCTACTTTCAAGGCGTTTTTCGTTGCATTTTTGCTGTGTTGCTCGGCGGTCGTGTTGCAAGGGCAAAGCATATCTTTAGTGCGAAACGACGTGGATTCTTCCCGCGCTCATTTTGTTACCGCCACGTTTCGCTTTGGGCTTGACGTGAAATTAACCGATGTGCCGGGTTGCAACGGCACCTCCTTCGAGTTGCGATTCAGTAATGCGCAATATGTACGCTATTCCGGCTATAGCAAGGGCGATTTCGGCGAACAAGGGATTATGGTGGTCGACCGTTCGGACATTTCAACCGGCGACGGACGGCTGTATATAGGGGTTCTTTCGGGTAATCCGGCTGGCTCTGCCGGCATTGATGACCCTGTGGCTGTTCGGCTTGATTTTGTTGTTACGCCCGATGCTCCGCATGAAAATTATTCGACTTTCTCGTTTGTATCGGCAAAAGCAGTAGTTAACAGCGACAGCGGTGCGGTAATAGACCTGCGCGGCGATAATAATGTTCTGGCAATTCGAAGCTTTATTAAAATATGGCCGGGCGATGCAAATAATGACGGTAAAGTAAATACAAACGATATTTCTACTATAGGATCATTCCTTACCAATAGCGACAATCAAGGCCCGTTCCGCGGATTTAAACGTAACCCGTCAAGCGCGTATTGGGTACCGCAAACAGCTCTTGCTTGGGACAGCGTTCTGGCAACTTCGGCCGATTGCGACGGCAGCGGCGAGGTTACGCTTAACGATATTTTAGTAGTTCAATTAAATTTCTTCCGCGAGCGAACCGTAGGCAAACAAATTTCAGATAATACGCAAGCCGCGTCGCCTTATATCAATTCGAAGCCGCTTGAAATACCGATAAGTGCCATAAAAATACCCGTGTATTGCCGCGCAGACCGTTCGTTTATAGGTGCGGCCGCACGGATTGCATGGAGTATGCCAGAATTACACGGCAAAGTTATCGGAATAGAGCCCGGCGAATTATCGGGTAGCGATATCTTGTGCTATTCGCACGTTAATCAAGAACTAAATTATGCCGATATAGCTGTTGGCACAATAAATGCGGATACAAAAATGCCCGGTTCAAATCGGGTAATCGAGCCGGCAGACAGATTTTTATTATGCTATCTGATTGTCGACTCGCTTAGGTCCGAGGCCTTCCCCCTCCAAATGCTGCAACATCCTACTGGAATTACGGCATCGGGCCAATTCTTCCCCCTCGAACTCGCGCCTCTGTCGACGGAACAATACGACGGAGGCGCGGCCTTTTCTGCCGAGGTGCGCAATTCTTCCGTAATTGTCAAATCCGATGCTTCAAACAGCGTAAGTGTTACGTTCTATGACATTTTGGGCAATCAAGCAGGACAGCGGCAAACCGCCGAATTTATATCGAAAACAGTGTCGTTCCCTTTGCCGGACGCAATAACGGGCTTGCTTTTCGCGGTAGTCCGGTCGGGCGAACATTCCATCGTACTTCCACTATCTGCGGTCAGATAAAACAATCCTATGACGTTTAATGAGTTCCGTGAATATTGTCTTGCAAAATGCGGTGCGACGGAAGATTTTCCTTTCGACGAAACAACACTCGTATTTCGCGTAGGCGGCAAAATGTTCGCACTTATCGATATAGAAACGTTCCCGCTTACGGTTAATCTGAAATGCAATCCGGAATACGCCGTAGAACTGCGAGAGCGTTACCCGTCAATCAGGCCGGGTTGGCACCAAAACAAACGGCATTGGAATACGATTGCCGACGACGGTTCATTGCCCGACGTGCTTATTCCGAGCCTGATAAATCATTCTTACGATTTGGTCTTTTCTTCGCTTACAGCCGCAAAACGCACCGAAATTTTGGCGGACAAATAATTCAATATATTCGTAAAATCTTATGCCAATCGATTTTGGGGCGGATTGCCGTCCGCTTTTTTCAATAGAATCCGATTTAATCTTTCTCAATAACGGCTCTTTTGGTGCACCGCCGCACAGCATGCTGGAGGCTCAAGCAACGTATCGTGCAATGGCAGAACGTTCGCCTATTTCCTTTTTCAGGAATAAATTGCCCAAATATCTGCGCGAGGCTGCCGGTGATTTGGGAGCATTTATCGGGGCGGCCGAAGGAACACTTGCTTTTACGGAAAATGCAACGACAGGTATAAATTCCGTTGTACTCTCGGTGGCTCATTCATTGCGCCCCGGCGATATTCTGCTGACAACCGACCACGTGTACGGAGCGGTACGCCAAACGCTTAATCGCTATGCAGAATGGACAGGCGCAAAAGTAGTTGAAGTATCCGTACCATTCCCTTTGCATGATTCCAACGAAATAACCGAAGTAATTGCAGCCGCACTAACTTCGCAAGTGAAATTTGCCGTTTTCGACCATATTACATCGCCGTCGGGTATAATTTTTCCTATTCAAGACATAGTAAACTTATGCCGCGAAAGGAATATACCCGTATTGGTCGACGGTGCGCATGCCCCCGGAATGGTTGAATTAAATATAGAGCATCTTGGTGCCGATTGGTACGTGGGAAATTGCCATAAATGGATGTTTGCACCAAAAGGATGCGCATTTCTCTATACAGCACCCGAACGACAAAAAGAAACTCATGCATTAATTACATCGCATGGCTACGGCAAAGGTTATGCGGCGGAATTTGACTTTACGGGAACCAAAGACTACAGTGCGTTTTTGGCTGTTCGCGACGCGCTGAAATTTTATCGCGAAAACGGCGGATTAGAGAAAATCGCTGCGTATAATCGTAATTTAGCCCGAAGTATGCGCAGAATGTTGGCTGAAACGTGGAACGTTGCACCGCCGGCACCGGAATCTGCGATTGGGTCGCTTGCAGCACTGCCGGTACCGGAAAATTTGCCTGCCAATGAAGAAACGGGCTGGGCGTTGCACGACGAATTATTCGGCTTGCATCGCATAGAAGTTCCCGTTACGTTCTTAAAGGGGCGTTTATGGGTACGAATTTCGGCGCAGATATTTAACGAGTCGAATGAATATTGTGCATTAGCCGAGGCACTCCCCAAAGCGATAATATCCGTACAATGCCGTTTGTAACGCAAACCGATAAGTT
>JADZAA010000118.1 GCA_020852855.1 Bacteroidota bacterium | reverse complement strand
TTTCGAGCAAACTCAATCATACCGCCTTAAAAATGAAACTCTATATCTCTGCTACCCAAACAGCTTTCAAACAATTACGTCATCTAAATGTTGTCAAATTCTTACCTACTGCGTAAGGTCAGTTAATTTAATACGAAAAATATGCATGGAATCGCAACTGATGCAATAAGAAACGACGTGGAAAAATTTTTGTGCGATTATTTCGCACAGATGCAGCCCGCGTCGCTATACGACCCGATACGCTATGTGCTGACCGGAGGCGGCAAGCGGTTGCGCCCTGTTCTGACCGTATTGGCCGCAGAATCGGTATCAAAAACAGACGTTTACGAATCGGCATTGCGAGCAGGATCCGCCATAGAAATACTGCATAATTTCACGCTTGTCCACGACGATATTATGGATAAATCCGATTTGCGGCGCGGGCGGCAAACCGTACATAACCGTTGGAACGATGCAACGGCAATTCTATCGGGCGACACAATGCTCGGTGCGGCATATCAAATATTATTAGGCGCAACGGCTAATTCTCACGATTTCGGAAATATTATTCAAAGTTTTACGGCTGGACTTATAGGCGTATGCGAAGGGCAGGCATTGGATTTGGATTATCAGCGTTCATCTGCAGTTTCGATGGATAAGTATATGAGAATGATTGAGTTGAAAACTGCTAAACTGCTTGAAATTTGTGCGGAAATAGGAGCATTTATAGGAGGAGCGTCTTCCGAACAAATATCGGTATTGCGGGAATTTGCGCGGAATGTGGGCGCAGCATTTCAAATTCAAGATGATTTGCTGGATATAACGGGCGAAGCGGCAGAATTCGGCAAGCCTATAGGCAACGACATAATCGAAGGCAAAAAAACATATTTAATCGTGCGTGCCGCCGAAATTGCACCCAAAGGAAGCGACGGCGAATTGTTGCGCAAATTTTTCAATGAACGCGGACTGCCGGCGATTGATATTCCGCGCATGAAAGATATGCTTCAAAGGCACGACGTATTGAATGATGCACGTTCGGCTATCGAAAAGTTTTCGGCCGATGCAGCAATGTATTTGTCTGTTCTGCCGGATTCACCGGCCAAGCAAAAGCTGTTGGATATTAACGCCGGCTTAATCGTCCGGCGTTCATAACTGCAAGTATATCACGAAATTACGGCAACCGTTTTTTGAATGAAAGGTATGGCGCGGAAAGTAGGTTCGCCTCGCTCGGCACAACGAGTTTGGCCTCTTGTACACGCTTTTTCACTGCGTCAAGCCTATCTTGCGGCAAAGGATGCGTCGAGAGTAAACGCTCGGCTGCACCGCCGGAGGAATGTCCCTTTACTTTCTCGAAAAAGTAGGAAATCGCACCCGGATACCATTTGGTTGAGCTAAGATAGCGAAAAGAATAGTCGTCGGCTTCCGACTCGTCGTCGCGGCTGTTTTTCAGCAAGGCGAGTCCCGTGAATAAATTTGCGGCTACTTGCTCGGTTTTACCGGGATTATCACCCAAAACCATACTCATTAATATTTGTGCGCCGTATGCCTTCAGCATACGATTCGCGCTGTGGCGACGCTCGGCATGAGCAATTTCATGACCTAAAACGCCGGCCAGCGAAGCCTCGTTATCGAGCATTTTTATCAAGCCCGTGTAAACGTAAATATAGCCGCCGGGCGTACAGAAAGCATTGATGGTTTTATCGTCCCGAATAATTTCAGACTTGTAAGGAAAAACGCCTCTGTACTGAATATCCCGTGCTTGAATAATTTGATTTATTATGTTTTGCACGTATTGTTTCGAGCTAACGTCGCCAAGAATCGGATATTCTTTCGGATTCGAGCGAATTTCGTTGTCAAGTTGCGAACCAAGCCCTACGTCCTGAGAAGCCGGAAATATTGCATTGGTAATTGAACTGCACTGATAAAGCAAAACGGCCAAGGGCACGTACAGTAAAGCAATGAAAAATAAACGATTCGGTTGTGGTTGAGCGTTCATAAATGTTCCTTTTGAAAATGAATGTCGGCGATAAATTCCGACCTATTCTTTGTAAATTTACCATAATTGATGCATTCTGCATTACAGTTGCGAACGAAATTCCAAAAAATTCGGCTTGGTTTTGCATATTTTATTGATGAGCACACACAACAACCCGAAAAAAGAACGAATATTCCGAATATTATTCACTCTTGTTACGCTATTGGCAGTTATTATGGCGTTGCAGGGAGCGTACTATACGTTTATCGCTTATCCGCCGGGCAACGACGAATGTGCATGGCGTGCGTTGCCGCCAAGTAAAGGCAAGGGCTTGCTGATAGAGCAAATTGTTCCGGGCGGTGCTGCCGACCGCGCCGGGTTGAAAAACGGCGACATTCTGTTGCGCTTTAATAATGTGAAAATTACTTCTTCGTTGCACGCCATGAGATTGCTCGATGCAGTGCCGCGAGATGCAAAAGTTCCATACACGGTGATGCGCGACGGGCGTATATTGGAAGTCCAAGTGGAAATTCGCAAACTGCTGAATATAGTGCCGCTTGCAATGTCTATTTTGGGCTTCGGATTTATGGCGGTAGGCTATATTACCATATTGATAAAACCGACGGGTTTTATACAGCACCGTTTTTGGCTGTATTCGTTGTCGACAATGTCGCTGTTTACAATGCCGAACGTAACAGTCTACAATAAAGATTTGTCGTATATATTTGCTTATCAAGCGCAATACGGCTGGGCGGCCGCGCTTCAAATATATGGATTCGATTTTTTTAATTGGATATATTACGGGACAATAACTATATTATGCCTGCCGACACTTGTTTCGTTTTTTTTCGATTTTCCAACCCGCAGAATCAACAAAAGTCTACGGAAAGTCATTGTTTTTGCGTTGTTTACTTCCTCGGCGTTAAAAGCTTTTGCCGCCGCCGGATTTTTCGGAACATCTATAATAACTCAGGCATTTATCAATTTGTTCAGCCTGTATTCTTACTTTGTGCTCGGACTTGTTATTTTCCTTGTTTCGTATTTTATAGAAACGTCGCCTAAGAAACAGCGACCGTTGCGCCCTATTCTTTTCAGTGTTACTTTAGGGCTGGCACTAATGGCTTATTTTATAGTAGTTTCGATGTTGCGGCCGTTTGCCGTATTTCTTACGCCTTATTTATTCCTGCCTACTCTGTTGATAATTGTCGTACCGTTCGCTTTCGGCTACAGTATTTTTCGCTACGGATTAATGGATTTTGACTTGGTATTGCGCCGAAGCCTTGTTTATGGCGGGGTTACCACAAGCCTCGCGGCTGTTTATTTCGCAATAATATTCGCGGCAAGCTCTTTGGCAAAGTTGGCATTCGGTATAGCCGAAAATATGTGGCTTAGTGTATTTGCACTTGTTGCGGCTGCATTTGCTCTTGACCCGATAAAACGCCGCGCACAAAGCACCGTAGACCGTATTTTCTTTCGCGAGCAATTAAATTATCGCAGAATTTTAACGGATTCTGCAAAGGAGTTGCATCATATAGCCAATATTGCCGATGCGGTAAGAACAGCTGCACGGCGCATAGAAACTGCTATGCATACAGAAAAAGTTACGGTTTCATTCTATGGGCGCGAGGCTTTGCCTGCGACAAGCGAACTGCCCGACGTACTGCTCGAATTACCGCAAGATATTTTGCAATCACTTGACGACAAACCGCTTAACACGGCGCGGGCTGAAACTGAGCCGGAAACCAAAAATTCAGTCCTTCGAGAGTTGCTTGCAGCGAACGGAGTAGAATTGCTCGTTCCTCTTATTGCTCAGAATACAATAATAGGTTCGCTGAATGTAGGGCGCAAAATGAACGGGAAACCGTTTTCGGGAGACGATGTAGAGTTGCTCTCGACTGTGGCGGCGCAGGCGGCTACGGCCATAGAGAACTCGCGATTGCGCGAAGCCGAGAAGAGAAATTTTAAGTTACAAGAAGAACTTGCCACGGCACGGAATATCCAGCAAGGATTATTGCCGGAATTTGACCCGCATCCTACGGGCTTTGAAATTACAGGTGTTTCGATACCCGCGCAGGTTGTGGGCGGCGATTATTTCGACTACATTCGCATATCAGAAAACCAATGGCTGATTATTATTGCGGACGTTTCCGGTAAGGGTATGCCTGCCGCATTATATATGGCAAAATTTCAGGGCATGATGCAAGTGGCCGCCCGGCAATTCGATTCCCCGCGCAATGTTTTGGCGTATCTTAACGACATGCTGCTAGAAGTAGGCGATAAGCGTATGTTTATATCGGTAGCGGCGGCTTTGCTGACCATATCCGATAAAACCCTGACGATTTGCCGTGCCGGGCATACCATGCCTATATTACGACGCAAGAATTCGACCGAATTTCTGCGTCCGTCCGGTTTGGCATTGGGATTAACCAAGGGAAATAAATTTATCGCTTCTCTCGAAGAAATTACGGTCAGGCTTGAAAACAATGATGTAATTGCTTTCTACACCGACGGTGTAACGGAAACGCATGACGGCAACGGCAGGGAATTCGGCGATGAAAATATACGCATCATTCTGTGTAATCACGAGTCTGATAGTGCAATAGAATTAAAAGCAACCTTGTTAGATGAAATTAACCGATTCCGAAACGGGGCAGAACAGCACGACGACACTACCGTAGTAATAGTCAAAGCAATATAAAAGCAAGTGCGGCACCGTTCAGCGAGCGATGCACTTTTAATTAAGAATGGCATTACTAAAATTTTAATGGCATTACTAAAATGGCATTACTAAAATTTTAATGGAGCAAAGTTAAGTTTTCCGAAGTAGAATAGGGCGTTAATTCTAAATCGCTCGAAATTTAAAAAACCTCTTGCTTTAGATATTACCGATTGTATTTTCCCGTTCAT
>JADZAA010000117.1 GCA_020852855.1 Bacteroidota bacterium | reverse complement strand
CTGAAGTTATATCGTAAGTTTCGGGAACAACCGTTCTTACGGAGCCGATTTGCGACATATAAAACTCATGGCGTTTTTTTATCGAGAGTGCTCGCAGGCGATTAACGCGGTCACGCTTAATTTGTGCGGGTACTTTTCCTTCGTAAATCGCTGCCGGAGTATCGCTGCGTTCCGAGTACGAAAATACGTGAAAATATGAAACGGGGAGTTTGTGCAGAAAATCGAATGTTTCTTGAAAATGACGGTCAGTTTCACCCGGAAAACCGGCTATGACATCAACACCAATGCAACAGTCGGGAATCGTATCTTTGATTCGGTAAATTAAATCTGCGTAACCATTTGTGTTGTAACGTCGTCGCATAAGCCTCAATATTTCGGGCGAGCCGCTTTGCAAAGGAATATGAAAATGGGGAACAAAAACGTCGGAGTCGGCAACAAGCGCGAGAATTTCGGGCTTCAATAAATTAGGTTCGATAGACGAGATACGCAAACGGAAAGACGGGCGCAACTCTTCGATTTTTTTTATTGCGTCGTAGAATTTTTCGCCGGTAGCAGCGGAGTACTCACCGAGATTTATTCCGGTTAAAACGGTTTCTTGGTAGCCTGCGGCCTCAAGCGAACGTACTTGTTTTTCAATATCCGCAAAATCCATACTGCGCCCGCCGCCGCGCGCCATTGGAATTGTGCAATAACTGCAAGAATAGTCGCAACCGTCCTGCAATTTAAGAAATGCCCGCGTTCTATTGTCGCCATCGGCCGAACGCGCCATCTCGAAACCGGCCGCGGCAATGTCCTTGACAAAAATTTTCGGCGTGTCGAACTTTTCAAATTTTTCGACGTATTTCAATATCGAGAATTTTTCTGCCGAGCCGAACACAGCGTCAACGCCGTCAATCGAGGCTATTTCTTCGGGCTTTAATTGTGCATAACAACCGGCTACGGCTATGAATGCATTTGGTGAAACGCGCAATGCGCGGCGAATAATTTTTCTGCATTCTGCATCGGCACTATCCGTTACCGAGCAAGTATTTATAATAATTGTATCGGCCGGCTCGCCGAAAGGAACAATCGTGTTGCCGGCTCGCCGAAATTGTTCGCCGATTGTGGAAGTCTCTGCGTAATTTAATTTGCAACCGAGTGTATAAAGAGCAACCTTCATCGAAAAAATCTCCGTATAAAACAGTTTATCGAACAACCGAGAGCGGACGCACGAAAATCCTGCTGTCATCAGATATTCTAATGTAATATGCTCCTGATGGAATATTACATTCACGGGTAATTGTATAAGTTCCTGCCGGAATTATTGCGTTGTAAAGTGTTTGAATAATTTCACCCGTTGTATTGTATAAGGCTATAATTACCGGAGAATCCTTTCCGGCAACTGAAAATTGAACCGAAATACTATTTCCCGTAATGGGATTGGGTGCTACCGACAAATCGCTGCTTGGCTGTGTTTCTTCTACCGACACAGCCGATGCAGAGCGAACGCACAATATATTTTCACCTTCGTCAACTATTGCCGAAACTACAGGGAAATCAGTCGCAAACTCGTATTCTTGCGAACGCTTATCATTGAGGACGCGGAAAGTTTGCCTTTGGTCTTTTGCGCCGTTCAATTCCAAAATTACGGGCATTACAAACACGTCCGGCACATTTTCGCCGATTTGCCTCTGTTTAAGTATAATTTTTGTTAAATATTTGTCCGCTTGTTGCAATGAAGAAAATTCGACATCGTAATCCGGGTGACCGCGCTTGTATAGCCATTGCTCAAAAAATGTGCGCATCGGCACAATGGAATTTGGCACTTCGCGCTCGAACACAGCCAGCATATCTTCTGTTTCGGCGTATGAATAAGCATGTTCGTTCAAATATTTGCGCATAGTCGGAAAAAATACGCTGTCGCCTACTACGTAACGCAGCATTGCGTATATCAAGCCGCTTTTTGCATAAGTAGTTCCGTAATTGAAAATATTTTCGAACGGTACGCCCCAAACTGCGGGTTGTTCTGCCGATAAATACCCGTTTTTTATAGTGCGCAGAAAATTACGATAACCTTTTTTCCCGTTTTTATACTCTTCCCATAGTGCCTCGCCGAATGTAGCACCGCCTTCGTTCAGCCAAATATCAGCCCAAGTAGCGCAAGTAACGTAATCGCCCGTCCATTGATGCATAAGCTCGTGAGCGAAGCCGGATTCATTCAAGCCGTGCAACCACGACCGGTTTACCGTAGATAGCGATTGATGCTCCATACCGCCGTATGAAAACGGATGTACAGAAGTATGACCGTAATTTTTGAACGGATATTCTACATACAATTCCGAAAAAACGCGCATCATTTCCGGTACGCGCTTCACAGAATTTTTCAAATTGTATTTTGTCGCATCTTCAGAGGTTTCGTCTATATCTTCCTGCCACGCATAATTGTATAACGGAATGCTGTCGGCAGGATTGGAAAAACGCTTGTACCATTGTCGGTAATTGCCGAAATATGAAGCATTTACGCATACAAGATATGTAGATATCGGAGTTGTGTCGTTCCAACTGAATGTGCGGCTTTTTGTGCCTTGTCCAATTATTGCATCACCTTGAATACTAGTGCTCGGTGTAAAATTTATTTCCGAACCGGACGAGTATGGGAGAATAAGCGACAGAGAAAACGTTGCCTTGTCGTAAGGATTATCATTACATGGCATCCAATATCGCGCATCTGTCGGCTCGCTCATTGTATATGCAAGCGGGGCAAGCGTTCTTACCGTATCGCCGTTGCGCCCTATACCTACGAAAAGTCCTTTGGGAAATAAAAAGAACCCACGATTTTCCTGCCCGGTTCGAGTATAATATACCGATATATTAAATATGTCGCCTTTGTTTGCCGGTGCCGGGAGAGCAACGGAAAAACTTTTTGCCGTCTCCAAAGGAGTTACATCAAGACGTGTTTTGCCGGGCTCGAAAAATACGCTGTCTATTGCCATGGCGGCGGCATCGAGAGTAATCGAAGATAAATTTGCCGAATCGCATCGCAATGTAATAGTATTCACGCCCGAATAAGCGTGGTTGGGCGTACCGGCCGCGGCCGTTTGCAAAGGGTTGCGCCAATCCATAGTCAAAGCATAGCCTAAAACGTCGTAAGGGCGTTTTGAAAGCGCACGTTGCCCCGAAAGAACAATAGGCCGCGTGCTACAAACCTTGTACTCCGGTGCTTCGTTTTGCTCTATTCGGACTACCTTCGGAATTCCTCCGAAAAGCGGGACGAATGTGGCAACAAATAAAATCAAAAAAAATGCTTGTTTCATGGTTGCGTATATTTAATGAGAAAGATTTTTCGGAGTAAAAGCCGGGAAATTTTCAAAAAATAAAAAAAGTGAAAGGGTTAAACTCGGAATATTAAAAAAACAATTTTTTGGATATAAATATCGTATTATTCGATTGGGAGCAATTCATCACCTTTTTGAGGTGTAAACTGAAGTTCTGTTAAACTGTCCGCAATGCGCCATACGCATTTACCGCAAAGTTCGGTAATTCTGACCAATTTAGAGAATTTTATTTTATCCGCTTCATCGTCCAAGCCGTGATAATCCGAATGTTCGCCCGAAAAGAAAAATAAAACAGGTATTTTTCTCATGGCAAAACTCGCTTGGTCGCTACGGAAAAAGAAATTTTCGATATTATACGATATTTTGAACGGCTCGTCGAGTTTTTTGTTTTCTTCCTCTGCAATATCGGCCAATTCTTTACAGCGCGTACTGCCGCCCAAAGACACGGAATCGTCGGAATTGCGACCAATCATATCCATATTGAACATCGCTTTGCAACCCGAAAGCGGTAATGACGGATTATTGCAATATGCTTTTGAACCGAGCAAACCTCTTTCTTCGCCGCTGAACGCAATAAAAACTATTGAGTGCTTCGGCGGCTGCGCAACGGCGAATTTTTCCGCTAAAAGAAGTAGGCCGGTCGTGCCGGAAGCATTATCGTCCGCACCGTTATAGATAAAATCTTTGCCGCTCGAAGGGAACGCGCTTGCGCCTATATGGTCGTAATGTGCGCCAACCGCTATATGCTCGGACGGTTTTTCCACGCCTTCTATAATTCCGACTACGTTCTTAGCCGGAATACTTTCTAATATGGTAGTTATGCTAAACTCTGATGCCGTAACGGAATCAATAGAAAACGAGAACGGTTTGCCGCTGTTTTCGATACGTTCTTTTATTGTGGCGAGCGCGTCTATACTTCCGAATAGAGAATTGATTACGTTCTCGCCTATGCTTATCATCGGAATAAGCGTGTCTGGTGTAGCTTTTGCAATTTGTAAAGGCAATGCGCTTACCGGCATTTTGGGATATAGGGCAGGCCACGGGAAGCCGCTCGGCCGCGGAGAAACGATGCCGGATTGCAAGCCGATATTAATAATCAAACAGGCAGTTGCGCCGCGTTTGAGCGCAGTGCGTGCTTTTACGGAATAACGTGCATAGTTCCACAATTTGCGGCGATAGGAGGTATCGCTGAAAACCGAGTCGGCAAAATGCGGAACGCCGCGAAAAATCACGACGATTTTTCCGCGCACGTCAATTCCTGCGTAATCGTTGTAGTGTAATTCGGGTAAGTCCATGCCAAATCCGGCAAATACCAATCCCGCATTTTTAATATTGCCCGCGCCTGTATTTTCGAGAGGAATATAATCATCTTTCGGTATGAAAGTTTGCTCGCTTTTAGATGTCTTAAAACGTAGTACGAGCTTTTCGTCAAGATTTGTTCTTAGCAGTGTGTAATGATGAAAATAACTGCCGTTTATAGGCTTCACACCGTATTTATGAAATTCTGCGGCTATGTAATCAGCGGCTTTATCAAGCTCGGCACTCGGGGTGTTGCGCCCTTTCAGGGAGTCTGAGGCAAGGTAGTAAAGATGCCCGCGCGCACGGCCAAGCATCTGAAAGTCGGGTTCTTGCGAAAGTGCGGAGAACAGGGGCGCGAGAAATATAGCGGCTGTTGCCCAAAGCCGTATTATTATACGCTGACAGATTTTCATGGACGGCAATTCAAATAATGCGCAGTGTACAAAATAAATGTCGCATAACATGTTGGATATTGGCGTGTGTACGGGCGGCAAACTATCTAAAAACCCACCTGCGAGCCTTACTCCTCAAATTCAGTAAAAAACAACGTGCTACGAACAAAATGCCGCCCGCCGTTATGTGCATTAAATCAGTTACAAATCAAATAGATTCTGAATAAATTCTTCGGCTGTTTTTTCATCGATTATTGTTGAAGGCCTTTCAAGCAATTTCTGAATGAATAGCATGTAATTTTTTAATATTTTCTCTGTTGTTGGATACACCTTCAAATTCCTTAATTATATCGGAACCGTTAAAACTTCCCTATCTAAACGCAAAAGAATTACAATAGTAAACTGTTCTGTCTTTTGTCAGATTAAATTCCTTAACCGCTAAATTGGTTAATTTTGCTTTGTTACCGATCCCATCATAGGTTTTAATAAATTCTATGAAAAGATTAAGTGTTTTCATTCTATCAGTTGAAAAGGCGTGTATTTGTTTTGATTGATTCTGTTTGCTTATTTTTGGTGGATTTTTGTTGTATATTAAGTGTATTACGTTCCCCAAAAAACCCATCAACATACCCTTGTATTGATTTGTCTTTTTCAGCATTCTCTAACCGTTTTTCGGTCCAAATACAATATTCTTCATTCATTTCCACGCCCACATATTTCCTATTCAACTTTTTTGCAACAACAGAGGTTGTCCCGGAGCCTATAAACGGGTCGAAAACAACCCCATCAACCGGGCAGGATGCCAAAATTAATTTAGCGATTAACTTCTCTGGTTTCTGTGTAGGATGATCGGTATTTTCGGGCATTGACCAATAAGGTATGCTTATGTCATCCCAAAAGTTTGATGGATAAGTAAGTCGGAAGTTTCCATCTTCTGTCTGCTCCCAGTCTTTGGGCTTTCCATCTACTTTGTATGGCGCAATAACCTTTCTTTTCATTTTGACAGATTCAACATCAAAATAATAATCATTTTTATTTTTTACACCGAACCAAATATCCTCCATTCCATTCTTCCAGTTTGAAAGCGCGCCTCTCCCTTTTTCTCTTTGCCATGTTATACGATTCATCACTATCATATTCTCGTCCATCACTTGTTGCAATGCAGATGTACATTTCCAATCTCCGCATAGATAAAGTGAGCCATTAGATTTCAAGAGACTTACTACTTTGGGAAACCAATATCTAAGATATTCGAGATATGAATCATTATCAGAAGATTTAAATTTAAAGCCGTTGAAGTCTTTGTCGAGGTTATAAGGTGGGTCTATGATAATTAGGTCTGCAAAACCTTTCGGCAAAATATCTAATGCAACAAACAGGTCTCCGAATAACGTTTTATTTAATATTTCATCAACCAATAGAGGAGTAATTCCGCTTATTCTGATAAGGTTTTGGGATAATCCGGCATACTCGACATCCGAAACAGTTAATGTCCTGTTCCTTTCTGCTCTCATCTTTTCTTTTGTTTCTTTCATTTTGCAAAGTTATTTTATTATTGCACATAACTCTTGCTAAAAAAGACGAGTTTTAATTTTAACGCCGTCCGTTTTCCAATGTTTCGATTAAGTCGTAGCATTGATAGCGGTCGTCGTTTAATTGTGAAAGGAATAAGTCGGCACTTTCAAATTTACGTTCGTTTCGGATAAATTTAAGGAAGCGAACTTCTATTTCGAGGTCGTAAATAATACCGCTGAAATTGAAATAATGCGCTTCAAGTGTCGGCTCGCCGCCATTGATGAAAGTTGGACGTACCCCCACATTTGCCATGCCATAGACTAGTTGCCCGTTAATTTCCGAAGAAACGAGATAAACGCCGTTGCCGGGCATAAGTTTATTTGCATCTTCGGGTTGAACATTGGCGGTGGGAACGCCGAGCCTTCGGCCGCGCCCGTCGCCGCGGGTTACGATTCCGCTTACCGAGTATGAGTGTCCGAGCAAGTCGTTGGCTGCTTCTATGTTTTTTTCGCGTAGTGCGGTGCGAATTTTTGTACTGCTGACGTTTACGCCGTCAATTTTTAGCGCAGGTACGGTTTCCACATCAAAGCCGGCCGCTTTTCCTATTTGCCGCAAAGTTTCTTCGCCGCCTTCGCGGTCTTTGCCGAATAAATGGTCGTAGCCTACAAGAAACCGAGCGACGCCGATATTTTTCACAAGAAATTCACGTGCGAAAGTTTCGGGTGAAATACGCGAAAACTCTTGTGTAAAAGGAATAATTACAGCCGTATCTATTCCGTAATTTCGGAATAGTTGCAACCGCTCGTTCAGCGTTGTAAGCAGGCGTATCGGCTCGCGGTCGGGCTTGCGCAGTACAATTTGCGGGTGTGGGTCAAATGTAACGATAATGGGAATCCCGTCAATTTCCCGCGCCGAATCCACAAGACGTTTAATCAAAAACTGATGCCCGCGATGAACGCCGTCGAATGTGCCGACTGTAATAACATGGGGCTTTGAGTCGTTCAACGGTTCATTTATAGACAGCGTTTTCATTAAATCCGTTCCTGCTTTCGAGATAAAAGTTTATCGGTCGACAGATTGTTCGGTAAAAACTTCGCGCATTTCCACGATAGTCAAAGCGTCGTCGGCAAGAAAATCGCCGACAGCCGACCGCCGCAGGGACGACAGATAGCCGCCGCAACCGAGAGCCGCGCCGATATCGCGGGCAAGCGAGCGTATATAAGTTCCTTTGCTGCAATACACTTCCAACTCGATAAAAGGTATATCCGTATTACGCGGCTCGATGGAGTAAATATGTACTGTCCGAGGTTGTGGATTTACGCTTTGGCCTTTTCGCGCTGCTTTGTAAAGCGGCTGTCCGCCGGATTTTATCGCAGAAAAAATAGGCGGTATTTGCTCTATTTCACCTACGAAACGCTTTAGAACCGCGGTTATGTCTTGATGCGATAAATCGCCTGTCCCTCGAACGTTTTCTTCGGGTGCTTCGGCATCATCGGTGCGTGTTACGGCACCCAATTTTACGATTGCCGAATAGCGTTTGGGCAATCCCTGAAATTGTTCTATAAGTTTAGTTGCTTTTCCGAAGCAAAGTATAAGCAAGCCCGTGGCAAGCGGGTCGAGCGTTCCGGCATGGCCGATTTTTTTGATGTGCGTAAGCGAACGCATTTTTGCTACCGCGTCGAACGAAGTCCAGCCGGAACTTTTATCAATTAAAGCCGCTGCACCGCTTGAAGCGGCCGCGCCATGCCATTCGGCGACTTTATCACCAGATATTCTCCTTGAAAGCAAGGGCAATTCAGTGTAATTCATCGCTCGTAGATTCACTATCTAGTCTTTGTGCGTCGCGCTCGGTGCGCATAGTTTCATCTTTACGTCGAACATCGTTCAGCAAGGACGATATATTATCCATTGCGTCCAGCATTTCGTCTTTGTAAAATCGCAAATCGGGCGCGTAGCGCAGATTGATTTGTCGTGCCACGAAAGAGCGAATTTTCTTTTTATCGGCTTCCACACGCTCTAAAACATCGGCAATACTCGCTTTTCCGCCTAATACACTTATGTAAATTTTTGCTAATTGTAAATCGTCGGAAACCTTTACCGAAGTAACGGTGATAAGTCCCGCCGAAAGCTCCGATGCGATTTTACGCAACGGCTCGGACAATACTTCCTTGATAAGTCCGGCAACTTTTTCTGTGCGTATGGACATCTTTTCCTCAGGATGAAAAATGCGGCGCGTCAGCTCAATTTACGTTTGATTTCTACAGTTTTTACTGCTTCTATAATATCGCCAACCTCAATATCGTTGAAATTATTAAGCAAAATCCCACATTCGTAGCCTGCGTCTACTTCGCGCACGTCGTCTTTGATACGTTTAAGTGAATGTATCGTTCCTTTATACACTTGGAAACCGTCGCGCAGAACGCGGATTCGGTCGTTTCGTATAATTTTACCGCTTTGAACATAGCAACCGGCTATAACGCCTGTTTTGCTTATTCGGAATGTTTGGCGCACTTCAATTACACCGGTAATTTCTTCTTTAATTTCGGGCGACAGCAACCCTTCCAATGCAAGCTGTATTTCATTGATACAGTCGTAAATAATGGAATACAAACGAATGTCAATCGCTTCATGCTCGGCAGATTTGCGCGCCGCAGTAGTAGGTTGCACATTGAAGCCTATAATTACCGCATCGGAAGCGGACGCAAGCATAACGTCGGTTTCGGAAATAGCACCCACGCCGGTATGCAGAATATTGACGCGCACTTCTTCATGAGATAATTTCAACAACGAATCGCCAAGTGCTTCTACGGATCCGCCCACGTCGCCTTTGATAATAAGCCTGAGGTCTTTTATGCCGCCCTGCTGAATTTGTTGAGAAATTTCATCGAGCGTTTTGTGCCGTGTTTGGCGAAACTGTTGCTCACGCGCAAGTTGCTGCCGCTGATTTGCGATTGAGCGGGCTTGGGCATCAGACTCCGTAACGGTAAATAAATCACCGGCTTGTGGCAGTCCGTCGAAGCCCGACACCTGAACCGGCGTGCTTGGCCCGGCTTTTTCCACACGATTACCGCGCTCGTCGTACATTGCACGAACACGGCCGGAATAAAGTCCGGCAATAAATGCGTCGCCTATTTTAAGCGTTCCTTTTTGCGTCATGACAGTGGCTAAGATACCTTTGCCTTTGTCTAAGTGCGCTTCGATTATCGTTCCTCGTGCGTCGCGGTCGGGATTTGCTTTTAAATCCAATATTTCCGCTTCGAGCAATACTTTTTCAAGCAGAACATCTACATTTTTTCCGCTTTTTGCCGAAACTTCAACGCATTGTGCATTGCCGCCCCATTCTTCCACAAGAAGACCACGATTGGCTAATTGCTGGCGTATGGTGTCCGGGTGAGCATCCGGACGGTCAATTTTATTTATTGCTACAATAATGGGAACGCCGGCGGCTTGCGCGTGGCTGATAGCTTCGATTGTTTGAGGCATCACGTTGTCGTCGGCGGCCACAACAAGAATAACTATGTCGGTTACTTTTGCACCTCGGGCACGCATGGCGGTGAACGCCTCGTGTCCGGGTGTATCGAGAAACGACACGAATTTTCCGCTTGGCAATTCTACACGATATGCACCTATATGTTGCGTAATTCCGCCTGCTTCGCCGGCCACCACGTTGGCTTTGCGAATATAATCCAACAGCGAAGTCTTTCCGTGGTCTACGTGCCCCATTATGGTCACGATAGGAGGGCGGTGCCGCAACGTGGCTTCGTCGTCTACTTCTTCGTCGAGCGTTTCGGTAGATTGCTCATCAACAAATTCTATTTGATAACCGTAATCGTCGGCAATAAGCGTAATGGTGTCTTTATCGAGCCTCTGATTAATGCTGACCATCAGTCCGAGTTTCATACATTTCATTATAATCTCGCCCGCACCTACGCTCATCATATTGGCAAGTTCGCCGGTCGTAACAAATTCCGTGAGCTTTAATATAGTTGAGTCGCGCTCCATTTCTTCCAGACGGCGTTGCTCTTTTTCTTCACGCTCGGCTTTTTTCTTTTGGCGCATTTTGCTGCGAAACCCTACGGACGATGCTTCGTCCATGCCTTGCAGAGTTTCTCGTATTACTCTGTCAACTTCCTCTTCGGAAATTTGCTCGCGAATTGATTTTTTACGTTTTTTCTTCTTCTCGTTCAGTTTTGCATCGCCGCCCACTTTTGGCGCACCTCCGACGGCGGGTACACCGATATGTTTCGCCGGTTTATTATGCGATGTTTTCAATACGTTCGGACGCGCAGTATTGCCGCGTTCGCCCTCGACGGGCGATGTTGATAAGGCTTGCTTGACACGAAGAGCGGCATCTGGATCCGGACGCTGCCCGCCTGTTGCACCGCCGCCATGCCTCGGGCGTTCTCTGTCGCGCCCTCTGTCGCGGTTGCGGTCAGAATCACGGGAAACGGTAGGTTGCGGTTTTTTTCTAAGGTCAATTTTTCCGACGATAGTAAGTCCCGGAAGCTGCGGCATAGAACCGGCCTCGTACTCTATCTCGAACATTCGTTTGCGTTTCTTTTTCTTTTTTCCGCTTTCCGAACTTTCTGTTTCGCTTTCGATGCTTTGCTCTATATCTGCCGTTTGCTTGGTTGCGGATATTCCGGCTGTTTCTTCTGTTTTACTTGCCGCTTCTTCTGCTTTACTTACCGTTTCTTCTGTTTTACTTGCCGCTTCTTCTGCTTTACTTACCGTTTCTTCTGTTTTGCTTGTCGTTTCTTCGATTTTGCTTATCGTTTGCACCGGCTCTTCAACAATAGCAGTAGTTTCTTCGATTTTGCTTATCGTTTGCACCGGCTCTTCAACAATAGCAGTAGTTTCTTCGATTTTGCTTATCGTTTGCACCGGCTCTTCAACAATAGCAGTAGTTTCTTCGATTTTGCTTATTGTTTGCACCGGCTCTTCAACAATAGCAGTAGTTTCTGCCGGATTTTCGGCAACGGGTGTATCGCCATTTTTTTCGTACTCCGTTTGAGTTTTTGTTTGCAGTATCGGCTCTTCCGTTATTGTCGCCGTTGCATTTTCAATCGGATATTGCGTTTCTATGGCGGGTATTTCCGTTTCCGTCGGCCGAGTGGGGCGATGTTGCTCCAATCGCTCGCGATGCTTTTCTGCGGCTTTATACTCTTTTTGGAATTTTCCCAAAACAAGATCCGTCATTTCTTCGGTCAGGACGGAAGTCGGTTTTGCATCAATAGGAAATCCTTTCGATTGCAGAAATTCGACAATCGTTTCTTTTCCGATATTTAGTTGCGAGGCTATTTTGAAAAGCCGTGTTCCTTGCTGGGCCGCCATAATATTCCGTAGAGTAAAAACAAACCAAATTATGCGAATTGCGCGCGGCGTACCGCTGCGATTTATTCCTGAGCGTCCATAATTTTTTGGCGCATGGCAGGTTTCTCTTCTTCTTCGAATTCGGCCAGAATAATGCTTCTGATTTCGAGCAACAATTCTTTGGTCATTCCTTCTATGCCGAGCAGTGTATCAATATCTGCATCTAACAACTCACGGGCGGTATCTATGCCGAGCTCGATTAGATTTGCGTACATTTCGCGTC
This sequence comes from Bacteroidota bacterium, assembly GCA_020852855.1. GTDB lineage: Bacteria > Bacteroidota > Ignavibacteria > Kapaibacteriales > UBA961 > JADZAA01. The sequence goes on along the minus strand of JADZAA010000117.1, from coordinate 12,970 downwards.
CGAGTTCATCGCGGAATTCTATAAGTTCAATATCCTCGCCGCCTTCTTTAACGAGTGTCAGCATATAGCCCGTTAATTTGGTTGCAAGTCTTACGTTCTGTCCGCTTTTTCCGATAGCCAGCGAAACTTGGTCGTCGGGCACCATAACAGTAGCCGTCCGTGTTTCTTGATTTACGACAATTTCTTTGACTCGTGCGGGCGAAAGGGCACGTGCTATGAATATTTTGGGGTCGGCCGAATATTCTACCACGTCTATACTTTCATTGTTGAGCTCGCGCACTATCGAATGAATACGTATGCCTTTCATGCCTACACAGGCTCCCACGGGGTCAATTCGCTCGTCATAACTTTGCACGGCAACTTTGGCGCGCTCGCCTGGCTCGCGTGCTATAGCTTTGATTTCTATAAGACCGTCGAACACTTCCGGGATTTCCACCTCGAACAGCCGCGCAAGGAATTGGTCGGCCGAGCGCGAAAGTATAATATCGGGCGCACCACTGCCCTGCATACGGCGCACGTCGCGCACAATGGCGCGAACGATTTGATTCTTTTTGTATTTCTCGTTGTGAATCATTTCTTCGCGCGGCATTCTCATCTCTATTTTATTGTGCATAATGAGAAGTCCGCCCGGACGTGCCTGATATATTTCGCCTACTATTATTTCTCCTATTTTCGAGGCATATTCATTGAACACATTATCTTTTTCAACATCTCTTATGCGCTGATTAAGTGTTTGTGCCGCAAAGAAAATAAGCCGGCGACCGAAACTGTCCGATATATTTTCCAGCGTAATTTCTTCTATAAATTCATCGCCTATCTCGTAATGCTCTTCCGAGCGGCTTCGCGCCTCTTCCAGCGAGATTTCGAGCGATTCATCTTCCACATATTCCACAATTGTCCGCATCAGATAAATTTCGACATCGCCTTTGTCCATGTTAACGATAATGTCAAAATTTGCCTCGCCGTATTTCTTTCGCACCAGCGTAGAGAGTGTTTCCTCCAGTATGCCTTGCAATAATTCGCGGTCAATTCCTTTTTCCCGCGCCATTTCGGCAAATGCTTCAATAATGACTTTCTTGTCGAATTTCGGTTTAACTTTGCGACGTGCCATAATCGGAACGAATCGGTTGTTAAAAAATGAGATAAATGATTGTCAAATGCGATGCGCCGATTTCTCGCCGCTTTATTTTTCTGCCGCATTTTTATTTGGCGTTCGTACGTTTTTTTGTCCGCCGGCCGCTCGAAAAAGTACTTGAACAACTGCCGAGTCAATTTCGGAAAATTGTATTTTTCGCGCTGTTTGAGTGCATTTTTGCTTGGCGGCTCTTTTAGGCTGAAGCGTTATGTCGGTTTCGGAAATATTTTCCAAAACACCCTCGATTTTTTCGCCTGTTTTCAACGTTGTAGCAAGCGTTCTGCCCTTATGCTTTGGAAATTGCCAAGGCTCGGTCAGAGGGCGGTCGGTACCGGGGGATAATATGTCTATAGCGAATAATTCAGCCAAAAAATCGTTGGTTTCGGCAGCTTCGTCCAATAATTTGCTTACATTGCGGCAGTCTTCATGCGTAATGCCGTCCGCCGAATCAATGACGGCTTCCAATCTGACGCGCTTCGGAAGTGTACCGCGTACATTGGCTTCGAGCAATCGAACACCGCATTTTTCGCAAGCAGCGTGAATAATTGCCAATACCGATACGGGAATTTCCGTTTTCATAGCCTAATGTGCAAAGCCAATAAAAAATGGGCTTTGTCGAGCCCATTTACGATAATCGCCTGCAAATATACTGTATTTTTATCTATTCTCAAAAAAGAGAGACGAATATGGCAAGTGAAAACTTCGCTGAAAACAGTTGCTGTCGGACTGACTGTATGCACGAGTTGTCTGTGCGCCGTTTTAAGCGCAAAGAGAATTCATTGTTTGCAAAAATATTTTGACTTGTATTCAGATGTGAAAAAAAAAACGGCAACAAGCAAAAAATGTTGTGAAATACGAGAAAACCGACACTTGTACGTCATTGCCCGCCATTAGGAATTTCCAATTACTACGGGCGTAACGGACGTGGAACAGCAAAAGGGCAATATTCTTTGGATTGACGATGAAATTGAATTGTTAAAGCCGCATATTATTCTCCTGAAGCAGCGCGGATATAATGTAAGTACGGCAACCAACGGCGACGACGCAATTGTTATGGCGCAACGCGAGCGATTCGATTTATTCTTCTTGGACGAATCCATGGTAGGTATGACCGGACTCGAAACTCTGGGACGGCTAAAAGACATAGACCCGTCGGCACCGGTGGTTATGGTAACGAAAAATGAAGCCGAAAGTGTTATGGAGGAAGCTCTCGGGCGCAGAATAGACGATTATCTGACCAAGCCTGTAAATCCGGCTCAAATATTGGCTGCCTGTAAAAAATTCTTGGAATCGCGCCGTATCGCCGAACAAAAAATTACGCAGGACTACACGCAAGGGTTCAATGAAATTGCCCGCAGGTTGTTTGACTTTATGGACTGGGACGATTGGCTGGATATTTACTTGAAACTTGTGGGCTGGAGCATTGATTTGGACGGACATCCAGAGCTTGGCTTCCATCAAACATTACGCGACCAATGGCGCGAGTGTAATGCTGAATTCGGAAAATTTACAGAGCATAATTATCGCCGTTGGGCGACGGGAGAGGGGCCGGTGCTTTCACCGAATGTAGTTGATAAATTCGTGATACCGCACCTGCGTAATGAAACACCCGTGTTTTTCTTTGTAATCGACTGTATGCGGCTCGACCAATGGTTGGTAATGGAGGATTTGATACGCCCGTATTTCAGCGTTCAAAAAGATTATTACAGTTCGATATTGCCTACGTCTACGCCGTATGCGCGTAATGCCATATTCTCCGGACTGTTCCCGTCGGAATTAAAAAAGCATTATCCTAAGTTCGCACCCGATATGAGCGCAGCCGAACATAGCCAGAACGCTTACGAGAAAGAGTTGCTCGACGCATTGCTGAAACGGCGGCGTATTTCGCTGAAAAACGATTTGGCCTATGTAAAAATCATAGACACGGATTTTGGCAAACGAATCGAAAATGATATTTTGCGATATGCAAAGCAACATCTTACCGCAATTGTGGTGAATGCCGTGGATATGATAGCACATTCGCGCTCCGATTATCCGATATTGAAAGAAATAGCACCGGACGAGGCGGCGTATCGCTCGTTGACGCGCTCGTGGTTCCAACACTCCAGTTTCTTCGGAATGTTGAAAACGCTTGCAAGTGTGCCGGGAGTGAAAATCGTAATTACTACTGACCACGGCTCTGTGCGCTGTTTGCGTGCGGTAAAGGCATTGGGCGACCGCGAAACTTCTACGTGCTTGCGATTTAAGCATGGCAAAAACGTAAAAACTGACAGCAAAAATGCCTTGTATATTCGCAATCCGGAAGACTATAAATTGCCCGGTTCGGGAGTATCGGATAATTATATCATTGCCAAAGAAGATTATTACTTCGTTTATCCGACAGATTATCATCATTATGTGCAACGCTATCGCGACAGTTTTCAGCATGGCGGTATATCGCTTGAAGAAATGATGCTACCGGTGATAACGCTCGAACCCAAGTAGAATATCAAGAATATATGCGGTGAGTCGGACGGAATTGAATTCAATTCCGTCCGCTCGGTTTTTCCGAGTGGCAGTAAATTGCGTTTTTTTGAAAATCACGCCCAAATATAATTTGTTTCATAAACGGCGATATTCATGGAAGTCGAAAATTACCATTCTGCAAGCGAAGACGAAACCAATATGCTCGGCAGGAAATTTGCCAAGAGGTTGCAAGCCGGCGAAATAGTATCGCTTTCCGGAGAAATCGGTGCCGGCAAAACGGAGTTCGTCAAGGGAATTTGCGAACAATTCGGTGTGGAAAGCATTGTATCGAGCCCTACATTCACGATTATCAATCAATACTTCGGATATGACGAAATCGGCGAAGAATTGACTATATATCACGTGGATCTATATCGCGTAGCCTCTGCCGACGATTTGGCCGAAATCGGTTTTCAAGAATGTATGAATGCAGAAAACGCGCTGAAACTTGTGGAATGGCCGGAAAATGCCGGCGATATTATGCCGATGGCCGACTGGGAAGTTGCCATAGGCTTCGACGGCGACAGCGACAACAAACGTATCATAACGGTAAAACGCATCGGCAACTAACCCTTGCATATCCGAATATCGGCATTTTTTTATGATAGATACACATTCGCATCTTGATAATCAGCAATTCGACGGCGACCGCACCGAAACAATAGAACGCGCCTTTGCCGCCGGTGTGGAAGCCATAATAATTCCTTCCATAGAACCCGGCAACTTCGACGCAGTCAGAGAAATAGCTGCCGGCAATCCGCGCATTTGGCGCGGTATAGGAATACACCCTCATAATGCGCATCAAGCCACAGCGAAAGATTTTGAGCGCGTAGAATACGAAGCAACCGACCGTAAAGTAGTGGCAATAGGCGAAATAGGATTGGATTATTACTATGATTTTGCACCTCGCGATACGCAACAGTCCGTATTCCGCGAACAGTTGCGCATAGCAAAACGCACAGATAAGCCCGTTATCATACATAATCGCGAATCCGACGGCGACATTCTGCGTATAATCGAAGAAGAACAAGACGGCTCAATGCGTGGCGTTATGCATTGTTTTTCAGGTACGCCGGAAATGCTTGCGGCAGTACTTCGTCTTGGATTATGTGTTTCCTATACAGGTAACATCACTTACAAGAAATCTAATCTCGATGCGACTATAGCGGCGACTCCGTTGGATAGAATGATGATAGAAACGGACGCGCCGTATATGTCGCCGGTTCCGCATCGCGGCAAGCGCAACGAGCCCGCTTTTGTGAAACTTACAGCCGAAAAAATTGCTGAGATTCATTCCGCAACTCTCGAAACAGTAATATCAATGACAACCACTGCTGCAAAAAATCTATTCCGTTTGTCTTTGCTTCTTGTTTTTCTTACGGCGGCTTTTGTTCCCGTTTTTGCCCAACAGTCCGGAAATCCTCGCGACGAAGAAGAGTATGAATACGAAGAAGAGATAATACCGAATCCGTACCCGAAATCAATCGGAATAGGCGTTATAGTTGCAACCAATACAATTATTGACTTTCAAGAATGTGGATACAGCCGAAAATCCGTAAGCTACGACGGTATTTTAAGTTTTGGCGGTGCAATTAATTACGGTTTGCTTGATTTCATAACGCTTGAAGCCAGTTATATATATTCGCATAATACGCATCTAAGCATAGTAAAATTTTATCCGGACGGAAATCATCACCACTTTATATCGCTCGGTGCAAAATTTATAGCAAATTCGCATAAACGCATAGGTTTTTTTGCTATGGCGGCCGGCTCGATAGGAATAAATGAAATTCACGGCGTATCGTCGCAAAAAGCAGGTGTAGACGTAGGTGCAGGCTTCGAGGTGCATATTCCGTCGAACTTCGGAATGTTCGTTCCTACGGCGGAATGGCGCGTGGTTGCACCGTTCGGCAGCGAAAGTACGCGCGGCAACCCGACAGTTTGCGCCGGCAATTCCGGAACTGTATCAACGATTTATTCGATACCGCGCTTTACTGTCTATTGGTATCCGAAATTCTGATTCGGCCAATTACCCGTAAAACTATTGAAATCGGTTCTTACCGCTTGATATTATTAAGCATTGTTGCCGGATAATTACAAAATAAAGACTGTTGTAAAGTCGTAAACTAAATCCAACTCGGGCAAAGCCCGTTCGAGCGATATATTTAATCTGTATGGCGACGATGAAAACAAGCAAAAATCTTACGATTATCATCTTGACGGGTGCTCTCGGCATGGCGGCCGGAATATGGGCAGCACCTATTATTTCGGGCGATAATATCTACGAACAAGTGAGGAAATTTAACGACGTTCTGAATTTAACCTCCAAAAATTACGTGGAAAACGTAGATACGCAAAAACTTACAGAATCGGCCATCAAAGGAATGTTAGGGGAGCTGGATCCACATTCTGTATATATTTCTGCCGATGCGATGAAGAAAGTAACAGAAGATTTTCGCGGTAGCTTCGACGGTATCGGCGTTGAATACGACATAGTGAAAGATACAATAACCGTTGTTACGCCTATATCGGGCGGCCCAAGCGAGTCGCTTGGAATTCAATCGGGCGATAAAATCGTAAAAATTGATAATGTATCGGCAATTGGACTTACTCGCGACGAAGTTCCCAAAAAATTACGCGGCCCAAAAGGCAGTGTGGTGCGCGTAACCGTAAAACGCTCCGGCGTTTCCGGTTTGACCGATTATGATATTACCCGAGACAAAATCCCGATTTATACGGTTGATGCTTCATTTATTTTACAGGGAACGGATATCGGTCTTATCAGCATAAATCGTTTTGCCGAGAATACTCATCGGGAATTTATTGAGGTTGCTCGCCGCTTGCGAGAGCAGGGCATGAAAAAACTTATTCTGGATTTGCGCGGCAATCCGGGCGGCTATCTTGACCAAGCGCGGCAATTAGCCGACGAATTCTTGCCGACAGGCGAAAAAATCGTTTTTACGAAAGCGCGACGCGACGACCTCAGCGAAGAGTATTTCGCAACCGCCGCAGGCGAATTTGAGAAAATTCCGCTCATAATTCTGGTAAATGCCGGCTCTGCATCGGCCAGCGAAATTATGTCGGGAGCTGTTCAAGACCTCGACCGCGGGCTAATCGTAGGCGAAACTTCATTCGGCAAAGGCCTTGTACAGCAACAATTCTCTTTGGGCGACGGCTCGGCTTTCCGATTGACCATATCAAAGTATTACACGCCGTCCGGTCGGCTTATTCAAAGGCCTTACGGCGATAAGTCCAAGTATTACAAAGGAGAAGGGCGCGAAGAAGGTGAGGAGGGCGATAATCTGGAGCACGAGTCCGATATAACGACAGCCGACAGCAACCATCCTAAATTCAAGACCAAAAGCGGACGTACTGTCTACGGCGGTGGCGGTATCACGCCGGACTATATTGTAAAGTCCGACACAATTACACCTTTAAGCAGGCGTTTGCGTAGCAAAAACATTTTTTGGGCATGGACAGAGGCGTATCTTGCGGGTGCCGGTTCCAGCCTTCGTTCGCAATACGGGGCTGATTTTGATAAATTCCGTCAAAAATTTACCATAGCCGACGAACAAATCGCTTCGTTCAAGAAATTGGCTGACGAAAAGGAATCTGAATGGAACTACGCAGATTTTGACAAGGATAAAATATATATCACTACTATGATGCGAGCTTATATTGCTCGGGCAATTTGGGGCAATACGGCGTTCTATCCAATCGCTTTCGAAATTGACAAGCAAACAGCAAAAGCCGTAACATTATTCCCAGAAGCTGCAAAAATAGCACGTCTTCAATAACAGCTGTTCAAAATAAAAACAGTATAGTAACCGCTAAAGTTCATTGCGCACTTTGGCCGGTGAAATCGCAAATATAGTAAACTGGAGTTTCCTATGTACCCTTGCAGAGAATACTGCGCAATTCCAAATACTACGGATTAGGTCCGCTTGTGGAAAGAGCCGCGCTAACACATTTCAAAATAGAGACAGCGCGAGCGTAATTCATACGTTTCGGGCCTATCACACCTATCGAAGCGGTTGCTGTTCCAAAAGTGTAATTTGCGGCAATAACGCTGTAATCAGCCAATAAATCGTGCCCTAACTCCTGACCGATACCGATAGACAGCGGTCGCACACCGGATTCTATACGGTCAAAAACATGTACTATAATGTCTTGATTTGCAACGAGTTCGATAACGCCGCGTATTCTTTCCGGCGAGTCGAATTCCGGCTGTGCCAACAGACTTTGCGTTCCCGAAATGTGAAGGCGTTCGCCGCCGTCATTGTATTGAGCAAAAAGTGCGTCTACCGAATCGGTGAAAAGCCGCAAAAGTCCGCCGTGCAGTATATTATCGCCGTCGCTTATTAGCGCGTTGAAATTTTCGCGTATGAACGAAACGCGCCGTCCGGCCAAGCGCTCATTGATGAATTGAGCTGAAATGTCCAAATCTTTGCGGTCGAAGCTAATATCGGCCTCAAGCGTTACCGTGCGCAGAAGATTGGAGTCGAGGTCGAGTACAACCAAAATACGAGCAGAAGAAACCTCTATAAGTTGAATACGGCGAATGACGGAATCAAAAAGGTGCGGCAGCTCCACCACGCTTAGGCAACGGGAAAGAGAGCCGAGAATTTTTGAAGCCTCGCGTAAAATAGATTCAGAAGGCAACCCTAATAAGTTCTCGCGTATACTATCCGATTCTTTGGCGGATATACTCTCGGAAGGCATCAGTGAATCCACGTAAAGCCTATAGCCTTTATCAGTAGGAATACGTCCGGCCGAAGTATGCGGATGCGTAATGAACCCCAGATATTCGAGATAGCCCATTACGTTGCGAATTGTGGCCGGGCTTATCTTGAAATATTCTTCAATATATTGTGAAAGATATTTTGAGCCTACGGGACTTGCGGTCAATATATATATGTGTACGATAGAGCGCAAAATAGCACGTTCGCGTTCGCTGAGATTTGGCGGCTCTATTGAGCGATATGCTAAATCATCGTTCATTTGCTTGGCATGTTTGCATTATTTCTTGATTTCCCAATACATGGTTTTGCGCAGGGATTCTATCCACTCTTCAAAAAGCCGGTTCTGTTTGTAAAGAGTTGCAATTTGCTCGACTTTTTTGAAATCGCTTGCTATATCGGGTTTATGCTTCTCGATAAGTTTTTTGCGATAAATAATATGAAATGCCGGTTTTGTGGGGTCGGATGCATAAGGCAACGGTTCGGAAATGCCGCCGTCGGGCAGTTTTTCGATAATTGAGCGCAACTCACCGGGTAATCGGCCTAATTCCATAGTGCCGAATGCACCGCCGAAGCCTTGAGTTTCTTTCTCGTCGGAATATTTACGCGCCAAATCTTCGAACGATTCGCCCTTTTCGGCGCGAGATTTTAATTCCAGCAAGTCTTTCTTTACGCGGTCGTTGTCGGAGTCGGAACGCCCGATTTTGAATAAAATATGCTTGGTTAGAACAGCGTCTTTCTTTTTGTCTTCGGTTAAAATAAGATGATAGCCAAAAGGCGTTTCAACGGGCTGTGATAGCTCGCCGGGTTGCATGTCGTAAGCCGCCTTTTCGTATTCGGGGACGAATTTGCCTCTGTCTGTCCAGCCAAGTTCGCCGCCCGAAGCGGCCGAGCCGGGGTCTGCACTGTAGCGTTTGGCAAAGTCGGCAAAATTACCTCCGTTTTTTAGTGAATCGCGCACTTTCCGTGCAAGTTCAAGTGTTTGATTCTTAACGTCTGCACTTGCTCCTACGTATTTTACGATGTGATAAAGGTCAACCTGCGGCGGAATATCGGGAATAGAGTCGCGATAATTCACATAGAAATCCTCTATTTCTTTTGGCGAACATTTTACCGATGAAAATTTCTGCTGTTGCAAGCGTTCGGCCAGAAGCTGCTTGCGTATATCTTCGCGCGCTTCTTTACGAAGTTTTGCTATAGATGTGCCGTAAATGTCTTCGATGCGCTTTTCGCTGCCGTAAGTTTGCGTAAGATTGCGAATGGTGTAATCCAGCCGCTGAGTTATTTCCTCGTCACTTACCTGAATACTGTCTTCGATAGCCTTTGCAACTATAAGCTTTTCGTTGATTATGGCATCGAGAATTTTAGCACGGACAGACAGGTCGTCGGGATTAACGCCCTGCGTTTGCTGCGCATACATAGATACGCGGGCATCTATGTCGGATTGAAGAATAATTTCTTTACCGACGACGGCTGCGATTCTATCGAGCGACTGTCCCGAAACGGGTTGTGCCGTTGCGGTGCCGGAAAGAAACGGCATAACGACAAAAAATGCCGCTATGCCATTTAAAGTCAACGTGAGGATTTTCATTTTTTCTCGAAAATGGCGGAAAATACCGCATTGTTAATCGAAGTCGGAAATTTCTTACGAATACGCTCAAGCCATTGTTCCGTAAGATGTTTCTGCATAACATCTTGAAATGCCGGTGCAAAATCGGGTATTGCTTCTTCAAATGTTTTCGGGCGAGGCGGCACGGTTTCATGAAGTTGAAGCAGAACATATTTTTGCTCTAATTTTTCGGGGCCTATAACGCTGCCTTCTCCGGCCTTTACGCCCATGCGTTCTATAACTGCGGCGGCCTTATTCTCTTTGGCGGAAAGCGGAATATTGTAATGCCCTTTCTTGTCTTTCATATTAGGGCGTTCGGTGTATTCAGCCGCAAGTTCGGCAAATGATTCGCCGCCGTCAATACGCTTGCGAATAGCGGTTGCAAGCGAGTCGGACTTTACGAATATCTCGCTGAAATCGTACTTTACGTCGGTTTTCCAGCGTGTTTTTGTCGAATCGTAATATCTGCGCGCCGCCGCAGAGTCGAACTTAAGTTTGCTCCACACCTCTTTTTCTTCGACGCGGAAAAGCAGTATTCCGTCGCGGAAATCTTTCATCAGCGTGGAAAATTCGGGATAATCATGCTCAAGGTTCTCCGTAGCACGTTTTACTAATTTAGGCTCTAAAATTTTATCGAGCGAACGAATAACGCCTGTGTGATTCAGAGAAGTCGCACGAATATCGGCACGTTTGGCTATTGAGTCGACAAAAGCACCTATCGTTATCGTACCTTCCGGCGTGGAATAAAGCGATAATGCTTTCTGACCTATTGTAATGCGCTTGTTCCATGTTGTATCGAGCGTGGTGCGCATGGTGTCCACCGACTCAAGAAATGACGTAAGTCCTGAAAGATTGAGTTTGTAGCCCCATGCATTTTTTAATGAATCGAGCATTGTGCGCTTGTCGTCTTCAAGATAAAGACGCTTGTAATCGCGCTTGATTTGTTCTTTTTCTTCATCCGGCAAAAAATTGAAAGTAGAGTCGCGCCGGATTATATGAATGCCGTAGTCCGTAATTACTTTGCCCGAAATTTGCCCGTCTTTCAACGCGTAGAGTGCGCGTTCAAATTCCGGCATAAGAAGTTGTTCGCCGCTTTTATCGAAGCCTGTTGAGCGGCAATACGGTTGCATCTGCCCGCCGCGGTCGCGGCTGGACGGATCGTCGGAATTTTTTCGTGCCAATTCGGCGAATGACGCGCCTGCTTTCAGAAGTTTCAACAAACTGTCTGCTTTATGAGTTGACTCATCGACCGATTGCCCGGCTGTTGTGGTTATTAAAATATGGCTTGCCACCACTTTTACGCGCGGCTCGCTTTGAATAAGTTTTACTATGAAATAAACACCCCGTGTACGAATAATCGAAGGGTAAATTTCGCCCGGCTTTATCGAATAAGCCGCATTTTCAACGGGCTTTAATACGCGGCCGCTTGTAATGAAGGGTAATTCGCCGTCTTTGCTTCCGGTTTCTTTATCGTCGGACGAATCACGGGCTATTTTTCCGAAATCGGCACCGCTTTGCACTAATTTCAGCAGGCGGTTTGCTCGCGCAAGAGCCTTGGCAGTATCGTTGTTTACCGGTGTAACAACAATAATTGCAACTTTCATTTCTTTCTTGCGGCGTTCCAACGTTTTCTCGACGGCCGGCTCCACAACCTTTTTGTCGAAATAAAATGTTTCGGCAAGCAATTTCCGGTTTTGCGCCAAATCTACGGTAACAGCCGAATCTTTGTCTATGCCGCGGTCAATCGCATCGCTGACTTTAAGCCTGTAATTTACATATAGTTTAAGAAAATCCATGACGCTGTCGCGAGCCACGTCCGAAAGCCGGACAAACTTGCGATTCATATTTTTCTTGAACGCGGCTTCAAGCTCGTCAACCGTGATTTTTTGCGGTCCGAGTGTTGCTATAACTTTTGAAGAAGTGCCTGCGGCTGATGATGAAGGCGAGGACTTGGACTTTTTTTGCGCCTGAAGCGTTGTTGTAAGAGAGACAAAGATTCCGATTGAAATCGCAACCAGCAGAAAATTCCGCATTGCGTAAGACTCCGTGATTTGTGTATATTTTGTGTATGTAAAGATTTACGTATTAAGCTGTAATTGTACGATAACGGAAAAAAATATAAAAAATTTTGACTAATACCGATTTTAGAATGGAAAAACCGCGTTGTTTCGAAACAATTTTTTGATTATTATATTGTTAAGCTATGAATTTACTCATTGCACGATGCGATAGCGTTATCTCGATAAACGATTCGCCCGTAACCTGATAGCCCGATTTTTCGTAAAACTGCACGGCATTTTCGCGGGCGTGAAGAATTATTTCCGAAAAACCGCGCTTTCGAGCTGCTTGCTCCGCAAATTCTGTCAATAACCGCCCTATGCCTTGCCTCTGTTTTTGAGGCAAAACCGCCGCTTGGCGCATCTTTATTTTTCCGTTATTATACGGTGTTAATATTATGCAACCGGCAAGTTCCGCACCGTCGAAAGCGGCTATGTGAATATCGTCGGCCTCTTTGGCCAGTTGCTTCTCTGAAAATGCCAATCCGAGCGGTTTGCGTAATACTTCAAAGCGTAACCGAATTACTTGGCGATACTCGTCCGAACCGTATTGTATTTCGCGAATAGTCGTCGGCATAATTTTCTGCTTCGATTTTGAACGGCAACGTCAGGATGATTGCACCGGTTGCGTTGATTTGCCTCTATTTTCGAGGTGAAATTTCTAAGCAAGTCCGGCGAAAATACCGATATTCCGCCAAAAGACAAGCCGCAGACCAAGCAGGCGTACTGCCGGTGTACTTGCCGTGCAGGTATTTCGGATAGTCAGGATTTGCGTAATTTGCAACGGCATATTTTGTTCATTTATTCAAATTACCGCGTATGACCGCATCATCAGTTCGCCCGCCGAAGCCTTGGTGGAAAATTTCGCTGACTATGCAGATATTTATAGGGCTTGCGCTTGGCGGCCTTATAGGCTGGCTCGGCT
>JADZAA010000116.1 GCA_020852855.1 Bacteroidota bacterium | reverse complement strand
CATCTTTATCTATTCGAGTAATGGCAAAATCTTCGGTAATGCCTAACATCTCACGTAGAAAATCTATAAATTCCATTTCCAACTTTCTCCCTGTAAATTTACTCCATTAAAAATTTAGTATAACCCTATATGTAATGCCGGCCGTACCTTTAACGGGTTCATTGACGTTGTGCTTGGGTTTATTGCCCGATGTTAAATCGCCGGATAATGTTTTGGGTAAAGCAAATGCCGGCAATTCAAATTTTATCAATGCTTTTGCCGGAAGTCCGACGGCTGAAACTTTTGGATTGTACTCAAAATCAACCGTAATATTCCCGTGATTTGTGGCGTAGGTAATACGGCTTATCAAACTGTCGCGTTCGTTTATCCAAAGTGTTGTAAGCAATGTTTCGTCATTTTCTTTCAGCGGTATCATTTTAACTACGGCGTTCTGCAAGCCGCCAATATTTTCGTGCTTAATGAAAACTGCGGCGAAATCGTTTCGAAAAAGCACCGGAGGCAACCCCAAGCCTTGCTTGGGTAGCATTGCGAAGCCCTCTTCGGATTTTACCGCTATTTTGTCGGGTCGGCGGAAATAAATTTTTGCTTTTGAAACGGGCACTTTCAGGAAATCTACGTTAATGGTTATGCTTATGTTCGCGCTGAAGTCATTTATACGCTCTATTTTTTTACGTGCCGATTCAACGAAGAACATCGCGTCGTTACCGGAGGCAAATACCTCGAAAACAGAAGCAAATACAATGAAAAGTAATGTTAATGTAAATTTGGAAGTTAATTGCATCGTAAAGGTTTTATGGTATTGAGTGAAAACTGAAGAGCGATGTTTTTACGCTACTTTGCCGGAAGTAATAATCGCCGCTTTGCATCACGACGATAATGTGCCGGAAATCGTGAAGCGTTGCGTTGTCCGTTCGGAATAAAATCGGGTTGCTCGCTTTTTAATATCCGCCGGCAGCGTCGTCGCCGCGAGTGTCGGCACCGGCCTCGAGCGTACCATCGGGCAGAACGAGTGCGGCATCTACTCGGCCTATTGGTGTACGCTCCGTGATTTCATGCCCTTTGGCTTCAAGCGAAGTGCGTACATCGCGATTGAATGTTCCGATTTCTGCATAAATACGGTCGGGTTGCCATTGATTATGAAATCTTGGCGCAGCTACAGCTTCCTGCATCGTCATGCCGAATTCCGTAACATTCAGTATGGTTTGCAAAACAGAGGTAATTATTGTGGATCCGCCCGGGGTTCCGAGCACCATAAACAGCTTGCCCTCTTTTTCGATTATTGTGGGTGTCATAGAGCTAAGCATTCTCTTGTTTGGTGCAATAGAGTTCGCCGCACCGCCAATAAGCCCGTAAGCATTCGGTGTGCCGGGCTTTGCGCTGAAATCGTCCATTTCGTTGTTCAACAAAAAACCTGCGCCCGCTACTACTGTTTTTGCGCCGTAGCTGCCGTTGAGCGTTGTGGTAACGGCAACTGCGTTTCGGTCTGCGTCAATAATTGAAAAATGGGTTGTTTCTTCGCTTTCATGCGCTTTTGTTCGGATATTTGGCGGAAGTCCGGCAACAATTTCGTCGCTTGGCGTTGCTGAATCCGGCGATATTGTTGATAATCTTTGCGCTATATACTTTTTATCGAGCAATCCTTTTATAGGAACATTCACAAAATCGGGGTCGCCGAGATATTCTGCGCGGTCTGCATAAACGCGCCGTTCGGCTTCGGCTAAAAAATGTACTGTTTCTACGGAATTATGTCTCCACTGTGCCAAAGGTTTGGTTTCGGCCATTGCCAGCAGTTGAAGCAAAGCCACGCCGCCGCTTGACGGCGGAGGCATGGAAACAATTTTATATTGCTTGTATGTGCCTACGGCCGGAACGCGCCAAACTACATTGTAATTGCGTAAGTCTTCGGCTGTAATGATACCGCCGCCGCGTTGCATTTCATTTACAATCATGGCTGCGGTCGGGCCTTCGTAGAATCCAGCCCGGCCATTATCGCGTATGCGCTCGAGAGTTGCCGCTAAATCGGGCTGATAAAGCGTATCACCGGCTTTCCATGCCTTCATAGACAAAAAAGCACAACTGCCGGAATTATATTCGATAAAATTATTCCGCTCGTTATTAAGTTCATTTGCCTGCCGTGCAGAAATAGGGAAACCGCGTCTGGCAAGCTCTACGGCAGGTTGCAATAAATCGGTGAATTTTAACTTGCCGAAGCGTTTGTGTGCTGCCACCATGCCTTCTACGGTGCCCGGTACGCCGGCGGCAAGCCGTCCGAAAAGCGAAAGTTCGGCGCGAGGTTCACCGTCGTCATCTAAAAACATATTTTTGGTTGCTGCGGCCGGAGATTTTTCACGGAAATCGAGAGTAAAAGCTTTGCCGTCCATTTTGCGAAAAACCAAAAAACCGCCGCCGCCCAAATTACCCGCACTCGGATACACTACCGCAAGAGCAAATTGTACGGCAACGGCTGCATCTATGGCATTGCCTCCTTTTTGCAAAATCTCAACGCCTACTTGCGAAGCCAACGGATGAGCAGAAACTACTACTGCTTTTGGCACTATCAGCCCGCGCCCTGCCGATGCTGCGACAAAATTTAATAAAAATAAAAACGCTATGGAAAGGTATTTGGAAAACATGATTAAGCCGCAGTATTGAAATTATAGCATAAAAATAAGGTTGTTATACGGTTTGGCCACGGATATGCAGACCAAAAATTAAAACATTCCGAAGATGCAAAACGCAAAATCAACGTTTCTATAAAAACAACTTTTCATCAAATTTAACGTATAGATATTGTAAATTTTATATTTGACGGATAATTAAGCGAAAAAAACCGTAATTATGCATAATCGTACATATTATTTCAGACATATCTGCAATCGGATTAAGCGGAAGAATTTGTATGTCCGTAAATTTGCGGCAATGCGGATAAACTTACAATAAAGTGTAAAGCAATAGTGAATGCCGTCAAAATAAGCACGACAAATGCGGACAAGGTTAAAAATTCGTAAATTCGCACAATGCTTGCTGAGAAGAAAAATTCAACACTCGTTTTAATCAATTCACAAGGAGAGTTGTTATGAATAAAAAAACAGCGTTGGCTGTTTTATTGCTGATGACAATCGCGTGGACTGCGGTTGCAGCCGGCGACGAAGACGTTCTGCGTCCAAGCGGCAGCCCGACCGAACGCCATATTTCCGGCGCGGGAGCAAGGGCTTCCAGACAAATGATATTGGGGTTCGAGGGCGGCATTAATTATTCGATGTTTTCGCAGACCTTAACACGAACGGGATTCATGCTTCCCGATTCACCTGAAAACGTTCTGGAGTCCGGTACGGGTATTTCGCCGTACTTCGGAATTACCGCCGACTTCCCGATAGTGAAATCGGTCGGATTGCAAATCAGGGCCTTATACGATGCCAAAAAAGTGGGGCGTGAAATCAGCGCGGCCGCCGACGGAACAAATGATTTTTCGTTTGAAATAGTGAACGTTCCGTTAACGTCAAAATATACGCTCGATATGACAAATTTAACAACGGCTTTTGCATTGCGTGTAGATTTGACTCCGTCCGTATTTATTACGGCCGGGCCGATGGCGCAGTTTACCGTTGGTGATGTTAAGCGTAACGATGAGGTGCGTATAACTAAGGCCGACAGTTTCTATTTTCGTGTAGATTACGATAATGTGCCGGGCAAATATTCATCTATCGGCCGAGAAACAAATAAAGCTGTAAGTATGTTATTGCCCAATCAATATGCAACCGATTCCGGCCGGGTTTACTCTGCCGCCCGCTTCGGCTTGGAGTTCGGGCTTGGAGCAAAACTTGACATCGGCAGAAATCTGTGGCTTGTTCCGCAAGTGCGCTACCAATTTATGCTTTCGCCGTTATACGACCCGTTTCAGGCGTTTGACGGCTCGCGTATGCTGACCAATCAGCCGTCGCTTATAGAATTTTCCAACCCTAAACTTCATTCATTGCAGTTCGGGCTGGCTTTATGGTTCGGAATATAATTATAAGGGAAAAATACGCTATGAAAACACAATTAATGCGTTTGACGGTTCTTTTCGTCTTTGTTTTTTCTCTTGCGGCGGCGGTATCCACAGCCGTAGCGCAGCAAAAGCCGATTCAGGTTACGCGACCGGACTTTAATACAAATGTGGATGAGTTCGGAACATCGCTTGTTCGCAGCGGCAGATTTTTGTATTACACAAGCGAACGCGAAGGCGACGGACAGAGATTGTTTTACGTTGAAAGAAGTTCGTCCGGTTGGCGTGAGCCCGAAATGGTTTCGGGCGATGTAAACGACGGCGAACAAGTGGGCGCACCTACACTTACACCCGACGGCCAATTTATGGTGTTCAGTGCATATAGGCATGATGCAGAAAATATCGGGCGTACCGACTTGTTCAGTGCGCGTAAAATTGACGGTGCTTGGACTGAGGTAAAAAATTTGGGTGCAGATGTTAATTCCGATTATTTCGACTCGCAACCTTCAATCTCTTCCGACGGTATGACGCTGTATTTCTCAAGCGACCGTCCGGGCGGTATGGGAGGAACGGATATTTGGATGACTGCGCGCAACGGCGATTCATGGACAAATCCGGTAAACGTCAGAAGTGTTAATTCGTCAAATGATGAAATGTCGCCTTCAATCGCTGCCGACGGAAAGACTTTTTACTTTGCCAGCAATCGCGGTGGCGGAGCAGGCGGATTTGACCTTTACGTGTGTAAAAAATCCGGCGATGCATTCGGAACAGCCCGAAATATGGGAACGCCGATAAATACAGTCGACGACGAATATTTCTATACTTCGTTGCAAAATACCGACATAGGATTTTTCTCCCGCGGAACGGATGCCGCAAATTTTGACGTGATGATGATTGTGCCGAACCCGTTCCCTTCGGAGCCTGCACTTATTGTTACCGGAACGGTTGCCGATGCCGTTACCAATCAGCCGCTTGGCGCAACTATTACTTTAACCGATTTGAAAACTGGTAAAAAAGTGGCGGATATGCGTAGCGACGATGTTACGGGCGAATATCTTGTTACACTTAATGCCGGTCATGTTTATTCTGTTACCGCCTCGAAAAACGGATACGTGTTCTACAGCCAACGTTTTGAAACTCCTCCGAATGAACAGGGAACTGATTTGACGAAGAATATAAATCTGTCGCCCATACGCGGCGGAAATACCCGGCTTCTCGTATTTTTCGATTACAATAAAACCGACTTGAAAGAAGAGTCTATTCCCGAGCTCGAGCGTGCCATAGAATTTCTTAAAGATAATCCGGAACTCAAAATTTCTATGGAAGGCCACACCGACGACCAAGGCGGCGACGAATACAACGATAAACTTTCGTTGCGCCGCGCAGAAGCAGTAAAAAAATATCTTTCGGACGGAGGAATAGACGCATCGCGCATCTCTACGAAAGGGAACGGCAAACGTATGCCTTTGGTAAAAGGCTCGAATGACGAAGCTCGCGCTCAGAACAGACGTGTGGAGATGATTGTTTTACAGTAACAGCGTGTATATGTTGATAAAAAAAGCGGCGGCAAACTTATTTGTTTACCGTCGCTTTTCTGTTGGCAAATCAAATAATCAATCGTAAGATTTAGAATTTTATTCCCGCGTTAATTGCAAATTGAAGTCCCCCGGCCGCCATTTTCGCGCCGCGAGAATCGTAGAACAACGCATTGCCTTCCACGCCCGTTTGAATCGAAATCATATCAAATGCTTCGGCAGAAACACCGGCAAAGAAAAACGCCGTGGGGCCTAATCGGCTGTATCCGGCGGCAAAATTTGCAACGGGCTTTATGCCCAAAGGTAAGATATCGGAATTTTCTACGTATTGTGCTACCGCTTCGATGCCTGACGCAGATGGATTGGTTTCATTGTTGCCGTTTGTCGGAATTACTGCCGAATATGAGCGTGCCGTATATTGCAAGCCGAATGCAAATTCTTGGTTGATAATATACATAGCGGCCAACCTTGTCGGTGAACCGAGTGAATTTCCAGAACCAAAACCGCCTATTGTTACCGCTGCATCTTTGAGTGTTGTTTCCGAATTATTTCTATTGCGTAAATACGCAAGTGCATCAGGCGCATCGGTTGCGGCTGTTATATCGGGAGCGAATATGTCGGGAGCCAAAAACTCGGAGCGTTCAATGGAAGCCATGATTGCTTGCTCGTTATTTTTTTCATTTGCAAAGCTTGATTGCTTTCTAATTTGCTCTTCTTCGCTCAATATTTTTCCGCTATCATCAATTTGCACTATGGCTGATTCTGCCGGAATGTTTACTTCCGATATTCGCTTCGTGGAGTTTATGTCGGTATTGTGGCTGTAATCTCGGTAATTTGTGTTGGCAAGAGTTGCGGCAACCGATTTACGATTTTCGCTAAACGATGATTCCGCAGTTTGATTTGCCGTGTGTATTGGCGAATCGCTGCGGAAACCGAAGCCGCCGGTTAAAACGGCTGCCAATACGCCGGCAACTAAACCGTAGCGTAAGAACAAATTAGCAACTGTATGCGACTGCAATGCTGCGGCAGACGCTGTTCCGAATGCCTTGGCAGCTATTTCCGCACTTAATGCGGCGGGTGCAAACGTCGAAATGCGATACTGCTCCATTATTTGTTCGCCGCGAATTACTTCTGCCAAATAATCTTGCAATTCAGCATCTTCGGACAAAGCCTTGAACAATGTCGTTCGCTCCACCTCGGAGATTTCGCCGTCTACGAATAAATGCGCCAGCTCTTTCGGAGTAAGTATTTCGTTGTTAATATCCATATTTTTATTACCCTTATAGATTGCCCGCCATATAAGGCTGCACTATTTCGGCAACGCGGCGTTTTGAGCGTGCCAGCCAATTTCTTACCGTTGTAACCGGAACTTCCATTATATCTGCTATTTCTTGATACGAAAGCCCGTCGTAAACTTGCAATACGAAGGCCTCGCGCTGTTCATCGTTCAAAGTAGCCATAGCGGCCGACATAATGCGCTCGAATTCCAAGGTTTCAACGGCGCGGTCATTATGCTGCGGCTCGATATTTTCCATTGTGGTTACGGCTCGTCGTCTTTGGCTTTCTTTCATTTGCAGGCATATATTCCGCGCTATGCGAAGTAAATAAGCCGACAAGTTAGTCATCTCTTTTTCGGCTTCGGCACTATGTATAAACCGCATAAACGTTTCTTGGAAAGCGTCTTCGGCGGATTGTTTGTGCCATAGAATTTTTGCACAATAGAGGTAGATTTTTTGCGAATGTCGCCTATATAATTCCGCAAACGCCTCCTCACGCTCTTTCATATTGCGAAGGAGCGCGAAAAGTTCGCCGTCGGACTTGTCGCGGCAATTATATTTCGTAATATTCGGTGCCAATAATTTCTCCTCAGCACCTATAGTAATAAAATGAAAAGCCGTTTGTTTCAGAATAACACGTAAAGTTGGTTCAAAAGATACTTTCCAACATTTTTGAGAGCAGTAAACGCAATAAAAAACCGTCGCGTCTTTTTGTTCGATATCGGGCTTACATTTGACAAATCCTTCGTAAATTCCGTAAATTTTCACGCATTTTGCTATATCTTATGAAGCGCAGCTTTACATTTGCGGCTATAGAACTTAGCGGTACGGCTGTTTCGTTTATTCGGCTTATTCCGCTTGCGGCTCTTGTCGCTTTGTTTGTTTCGTGCGGACAAATGTTGCGTATTGACAGACAAAAAGAGGTGATATGCCCGCCGCCGCCGCAACAAGATTGTCGCCCTATGCAGTGGATAGGAGCAGTATTCGACACCAGCGCAAGCAAACTTGTCGACACGGGCTATCATCTTGCAATTGAGCCGCTCGGCTCCATGAATACGCCCGAAGACGAATTGCATCTTTATTTTACATCGTCGGGGCGCGGTATAGCCACCGTATCGCGCAATGATGCGAACACGATTCGACCTTTTACCATTGTAGAGCATTCACTCGGAAAAATCGGCGGTAAAATTCTGCGCGACAGCATTGCCTCGGGCGGCGCAGTGTCTTTCGGCGGCGGTATCGGCGTAATGTCGGCGGCTACTACCGATAAATTGCTTGGTGACCAGAATTTAGTTGAAATTGAGCGCATAGACAGCGGCTTGAGAATTGTGCGCGATTGCGGGCCAAACGTCAATATACGGATTGATTGGGAGTCGCAACCGGCTCTTACGCCCGACGGTAAAGTTATGTTCTTTGCATCGGAACGCACCGGAGGCTTGGGCGGAACAGATATATGGTTCAGTATTCGCTCGGTAGCGGGAGAATGGAGCAAACCTTTTAGTTGCGGCCCGGCCGTAAATTCTCGTTGCGACGAAATTACGCCTTTTGTAACTCGCGACGGCAAGCAGTTGCTGTTTTCATCGAATGGGCGCGAAACTGTTGGCGGATACGATATTTTTATTGCGGAAATACAACCGAATTTTGCGGATTTTATAGCAGATACATCAAATTCTTCGACTGTTTTACCGTTTTTATTCGGGCAAGCCCGCAATTATGCCGCACCGCTGAATACGATTTACGACGAAATTTTTCCATCTACGCCTTCCGAGCCGGACACATTGCTGTATTATTCTGCAAATCAGCCGCCGGCCGACTCAAATTCCGGCGGATTCGATTTATATGTTTTGCATCGCGTTCCGTTCAGCTACAAAAATGAACGTCGCCTGACCGCTATGGAACGCCTGCGGCGATACAATCTTGATACCGTAGGATTATCGAACGATCCGACTGCAACTATCGAAGGGCGTGTGTATCAATCGGAAACAAAAGCACCTGTTTCTGATGCAGATGTTTCTGTGAAAAACCTTGAAAATCAGAAAACTACAGGTTTGGCCATAACCGACACGGCAGGACGCTATCGCCTTAAAATTCCCGTAAATAAAGATTTGGAAATAAAAGCACAAACAGAAGATTTATTCTACGATTCATATAAAATACGAGTTAATCCGGAGGATAGCGGGCGCGTGTTTCTGCGCGATTTGAACATTCCTGCAAAATTTGTACTGCGAATTAATTTTCCTACGGATATTTATCTTGCACCGTACAAATTCGTGCTGGACAGCAACGGCGTTGAAACCGAGCAAACTTGGCAGGAAGCTGTGAATCTTTTAGCCGAAAATATATTGATGTATCGCGACAGGATACGCACCATCGTACTAACAGGCCATACCGACGATGTAGCGAGTGTGGTCTATAATCAGGCACTTGGCGAGCGGCGCGTTGATTTTGTGGCGGCGGAATTAGTAAAACGTGGCGTACCACGCGAAATGCTTGAAACACATTCGGCCGGCGAGCTTATGCCGCTTGGCAAAAAAGAAGGCGAATATATTGATATGTATCGCAAACGCTTACGTCGTGTTGAATTAACCAAAGTAATGCAGTCGCCTTCGCCGTGAAAAAAGATATGCCGACACCCAAAAAACTCTTGTTTTACTTAATTGCATTTACGGCTCTTGCTATCGTTTTTGCAACAATTTTTATTACGGCGGTAGTCTACGATAAAATTCCGTCGTTTGACCAATTGGAAAACCCGAAACAGGACTTAGCCACACGCATTATCAGTTCCGATGGAGAATTACTCGACCATTTCTACATAAAAAGGCGCACTTATGTTCCTTTCGACAGTATTCCGAAACCGTTCTTAGATGCCTTAATTGCCACCGAAGACCGAGAGTTCTACAATCATTGGGGCATTCACGTTGTGCGTATTGCAAAAGCAATGGTAAAAAACATATTATCGCTTCATGTAAAGGAGGGCGCATCTACCATAACGCAGCAATTGGCGTTAAATCTGTTTATGAAGCGCGAACTTTCCATTACACGAAAAATACGCGAGGCATTTACCGCCGTAAAATTAGAGAACACTTATACGAAAAATGAAATATTGGAACTTTACGCCAATACTGTTTATTTCGGGCGTGGTGCTTATGGTATTCAAGTGGCTGCCGAGCTCTATTTCGGTAAATCACCGCTTGAACTTGACGCGGCCGAATGTGCGTATTTAGTTGCGGTGCTGAAAGGCCCCGAAAGTTACAACGCCATTCAGAATTACGATAAAGCATTGCGCCGAAGAAATTTGGTTCTTACCTTGATGCATGAAAACGGCTTTTTGGAGGCGGCCGGTTATGCCGCTGCCATAGAGAAGAAAATTACGCTGGCAAAACGCACCAATTCTCGTCAATTCGGAATCGCGCCGCATTTCGTGGAAAGTGTGCGGCAAATGCTGGAAAATGACACGCGCTTCGGAATGCAGGGCTATAATTTGTATCGCGACGGGCTTGTAATTTACACAACGCTTAATGCACAAATTCAAAAATATCTTAATGCTGCGGTTGACGAACATTTGCGGGAATTTCAGCCTTTGTTCGACAAGACATGGACATGGCGCGACAAAGGGCAACTTCTTTCCGCATTGATTCGTCGTACAGCCGAAAATTCGCCGGAATATATTGCTTTGGGCGAGGACGATGCGGCAAAAAAGGCTTTTGTTAAGGAATTTGTAAAAAAAATAAATGAAAATCCCATACAAATGGATTCGCTAAAGCGTCGCGCTACCATCATTCAAACCGGATCAATTGCAATAGATCCTTTCAGCGGATATATTCTTGGGCTTGTAGGTGCTGCTCCTGCGTTTATGCGAATTACACCCGAAGCGAGATATTCGCTAAATCATGTAACGCAAATGCGCCGACAGCCCGGCTCTTCGTTCAAGCCTTTCGTTTATGCGGCCGCTCTCGAAAACGGGCTTACGCCGCAAACAATGATTGAAAGCGGGCCGTTTTCCTACACAATGCCGAGCGGTCAAGTATGGTCGCCTTCGGGATCCAATAAAGAAGGAGGCGAAATTCCATTGGCGACAGCATTAAAATTTTCAATCAATTCAGTTGCTGCACGGCTGATTACCGAACATACTTCGCCCTCGGAGGTTATCGCACTTGCGCGGCGTATGGGCATTGAAAGTCCGATGGATCCGTATCCTACTTTGGCTCTTGGTTCGGAAGAGGTTACACCGCTCGAACTTACTGCGGCTTACGGTACATTCATCAATCAAGGAATATACATTGAACCGACTATGATAACGCGCATTGAAGACCGTTACGGCAACGTACTGTTCGAGCGAAAAAATCCGAATAAATTAACTGATGCTATTCGTCCGAATACTGCACGGCAAATGACGGAGATGATGCAAGGCGTTGTAAATGGCGGAACAGCGTCTTCTACACGCAAATGGTATCGTTATGATGCGGCAGGGAAAACCGGTACTACCAATAATTTTACCGATGCTTGGTTTGTTGGATTTACGCCTCAATTATTGGCAGGTGTTTGGGTGGGTTTTGATAATCAAAAAGTAAAATTTACCGGTTGGTATGGTCAAGGCGGTAAAGCGGCAGCTCCGATTTGGGGAAGATTTATGGGTAAAGTCTACGCCGATGCAAAACTTGGCTACAAACAAACAAAATTCGGTTTCGGTGAGGGTACGCCGTCGGATTCCGTAATGAAAATAATAATGAAAAATTCGCCTCCGGAAGACAGCATCCCGGCCGAACCGCTAACTACGCCGCAGGAATTGCGCGAAAACTAATGAAATTTTGTGTCTGCGGCACAATTTGATTTTTTGTAATTATTTTTCCTACCGATATGCTATGCCTGCGGCATAATACATTTCTTGCATTTATTTTTCCCGATATGTTGTGCCTACGGCACTTTTATATTTTTTTTGATATTTATTAACTTGTCGTGCCTACGGCACTATTTTTTCCCAATAAAATCCCGAAGGGATGAAAGATAGGTAGGAATTGAATTATTTTACCGAAACAAGAATGCTGAGCGAAGTCGAAGCATCACTGCACCATAATAGCACGTTCTCGTGTTGCAATTCCGTCGGAAAGGCGTAGCGAATACATACCCGCACTTAAAGCGTAAAGTTTTGGTTCAAGCACTATATTATGACTTCCTTCGGATAGCTCGCCCTCGAATACGCGCACTATCTCCGCACCGGTTAAACTATACAAAGTCAGAACGTAATGACCAGATTTTTCTATGGTAATCGGTATTGAACATTCGCCCTCGCGAGGGGCTGGCGAGGGTATGCTTTGACCCATATCGAAGCGCGGCAAAGGCTTGGAATTAACACCGCTGGCATCGTTAATACCCTTGAATATCTTGAAGAAGCTACCCGACCCACCATAATAAGTAATAGCCACATCACCTATGTCGTCGCCGCTGACATCGCCTATACCGACTATCATGTTTACTCCTGCATCTTTGTATCGCCATGGCACTTTTGCTACGGGGAAAGGATTGTTGAGCGGGGAACCCACAAAAAATAAAGCAGAGCCCGTATAATACATTGTTGCACACCAAGCGGTAGCCTTAGACGAATTAATACCCGTAGGTATAAGAACCGAGCGACTACCGATTTTAGCATCACTTTTTCTGAGCAGAAACTTGTCACCGATGATAGAATATATATCGGTATCTCCATGCATGGCAAGAAAAATTCTTTCCTTTGTAGCAGTATCGTAGTAAATCCAAGAATTGTAGTAAGAGTAGTACGGCTCTTGTTTTACTCCGATATATCTTTCAATTTTATCAAGCAGAGTGAATTTAACTGTCGGT
>JADZAA010000115.1 GCA_020852855.1 Bacteroidota bacterium | reverse complement strand
TGTGTATTTTGCACATCCATACAGTTGATGGGAGCGTGGAACAAATGAAAATACCAATGGTCTGATACGTCAGTATTTTCCGAAGGAGCAACAATTAGACAACGTAAAACAAGAGGAAATAGATGAGGTAATGAGACGATTAAACAACAGACCGCGAAAGGTGCTGAATGTCAAAACGCCAAGTCAAGTATTCTCAACATTTTTTCACTCTGTTGCACTTGACTGTTGAATCCGCCATCGATAATCGATGCATAATACCCACAAAAACTAAATCCTCTCTTGCGTGTTTCTCGGAAAACCAATATTTATCGGGCGGAAATTCTCCCTTTAATATGCAACAGTCATGGGTATTGCCAAACCAACAATTACTTAAGTAACTGATATAACGACCAATTGTGCCGATTATCAACATCTTCGGAGTATGGCGTTTTTTTTCGCCATAGTAATTTTTTGTGCTCTCTTATCGCTTGGACGCTGTATCGGTTGCTCTATGCCGTCTATTATTATTGATGACTCTTTGGCAAAATAACGGCTAAACTCTTACACGCTGTTAAACTCTCTATCGAATAATAAGCACCTGATAAGCCGCGTTTTCCCAGTGTGCACCTAAGAACAGTTATACCCGCGTCTTGATTGCGTTTGGCACTAGAACCGTTTCTATGCCGATTACTAAACCTAAAATGTCGCACGGTCAAACCGGATTTCAAACTAAACAATGTAAAAAACAACAAATCTTCATACTTTGTAATTGCAGAATCAGCCGCCGGATTATCGGCTTGTCGTAATTCTATGCTTTTTCCGTATATTTGCTCGTAAGTACTGCCGAACAATGGTAGTAGCGCAAAGAATTCATCTTTATCTAAGCCTATTGCGGAACGCCACTTACGGTCTGTCGTCAAGTCTGAAACGCCGATTTTCATTATATTGATTTACATTCTGATTGCCGTTGCATTCTCCGCTGTAATAAATAATTTTAAGACGTTGCAACAACTCTAATGCGGTTGGACAACCGGCCTAAACGGAACATTGCAGAACTATAAAGAAGATGTGAAGATTGTGTTTTAAGCGCATTTGGCGGCGCAATAATTAAACGGCCGGCCAATATATATATAAACAGAAAGTAATTCATACTGACAGTTGGGCCCGAAGGTGATAAAAAAGACAATTAAGGATTTCCTCGCCAAATTTTCCGGACTGCCGTTCTTGACCGATATTGCCAATCGTCTTGACGGCGGACAATCATCATCAATAAAATTTCTGCACGGCTCGGCGCGTTCCGCCGCGGTAGCCGCGCTTTGGCATAAAAAGCCGCGACGAATTTTGCTGCTGACCGAAAATCGCGACGAGGCCAAGGAATGGCTTTACGATTTAGAGGCTATTATCGGCGGCGAAAAACTTGCGCTGTTCGCCGAACCGGAACACCGAGCAATATACGATCAACTTGACCCTCGCGTGGCCGGAATTATAGATGCTCTTGCCACGGTAGAGCGTTACGACGACGCGATAGCGGTTGCCACGCCGGAAGCGTTCGGCTTCGCATTGCCCGCGCCCGATAACGTATCCGGCAGTCGCATAAATATCAAGCGCGGGATGAATATTCCGCTAAAAGAATTTATACATTCTCTTACGCGGGGCGGCTTTGTTCGCAAGGACTTTGTGGAAACCTACGGCGATATGGCGGCGCGCGGCGGCATTGTAGATATATTTCCTCTCGGCCGAGATAATCCGATACGCATAGAGTTTTGGGGCGACGAGGCGGAATCCGTGCGCGAATTCGACCCGCTTTCGCAGCGAAGTATACGCGAACTCGACAGCGTAGATATTCTTGGCAGTGTATTTGTGGACGAGCGTAAATTCGACTCATCGTTGCGTGATTACTTTCCCGACGATTCCTTAATAATTTTTAATGCTCCGGAAGCATTGGAAGTCTCGTTTTTTACGGCAGGCATAGAGTTTCCGGAATATCTTAAAGACTATACAACGCTCTCGATAAATGCTTTGGGAACATCGGATGTTTTGGTTAGATGCCGTCCGCAGCCGGACTTCAACGGTTCTATTGCCGTATTATGCACTTCGCTTGCCGAACAGATTTCCCTCAAAATATCAACTTGGCTATCGGCGGAAGGGCAACCAAGCAGCCGTCGCCTGCAAGAATTGATTATCAACTTTTTGGAGCAAGACGAAGTAAATGCCGCTTCCGACATAATTACGCGAAAAACAATATTGCTCGACCGCTCTCTCTCGAAAGGCTTTATTCTGCCCGATGCGGGAATAGCGATTTTTAACGAGCATGAAATTTTTGGGCGCAAGCATTTTCAAACCTCGAAAAAAGGCAAAACTTTCACGGGTATAACTCTGCGCGAACTTTCGCAGCTTAAGCGTGGCGACTTCGTAGTTCACGCCGATAAAGGTATAGGAAGATTTGACGGACTTGAAACGATTAACGTTGCCGGTAGCGGTGTGCAGGAATGTGCGCGGATTGTATATGCAGGCGGCGATACGCTTTTTGTGCATCTGAACACACTGCATAAACTGCAAAAATATTCGGCGGCAGGCGACGAACCGCCAAAACTTTCGCGTCTCGGTTCGAGTGAATGGGAGCGCAAAAAAGACCGTGCAAAGCGCAAGCTCAAAGATATTGCCCGCGACCTTATCAAATTATATGCGGCACGAAAACGCTCGTCCGGCTTCAGATTTGCCGCCGATACCGTATGGCAAAAAGAATTTGAGGCTGCATTTATCTACGAAGATACGCCCGACCAAGCAAAAACAACTTCCGAAGTTAAACTCGACATGGAATCTACTGTTCCCATGGATAGGCTTGTTTGCGGCGATGTAGGCTTCGGTAAAACAGAAGTAGCCATTCGCGCTGCTTTCAAGGCTGTGCAGAACGGTAAGCAAGTAGCGGTTCTTGTTCCGACCACTATTTTGGCTCAACAGCATTTTCACACATTTACCGACCGTTTGCGCCGCTATCCCGTGAATGTAGAGGCACTTTCGCGACTGCGCCCGCCGGCCGAGCAAACGAAAATACTGCAAAAAGTAAAGTCAGGCACAGTAGACATTCTGATAGGAACGCATAGAATATTAAGCAAGGACGTAGTATTCAAAGACTTGGGTTTGGTTGTAATTGATGAGGAGCATCGCTTCGGAGTCGGGGCAAAAGAAAAATTGCGGCAATTGCGCATTTCCGTTGATACACTTATGCTTACAGCTACTCCAATACCGCGGACACTGAATTTCTCGCTGATGGGTGCGCGTGATTTAAGCGTTATAGAAACACCGCCGCGCAATCGTTTGCCTGTGGAAACGGAAATTACCGAATGGAATGAAGGTAAAATCATCGAGGGCATTCATAGAGAAATTGAACGCGGCGGGCAGATATTTTTTGTAAACGACACGGTTGGCGGCATTCCGCGTTGGCACGAGCGTTTGCTTGATTTATATCCGTCTTTGCGTTGTGGTATTGCCCACGGGCAAATGGACGGACATGCGCTTGAAAGCGTAATGGATAAATTTTTGGAACGGAAATACGACCTATTGCTTACAACCAAAATTGCAGAATCTGGTTTGGATATTCCCAATGCAAATACAATATTCATTAACAATGCACAGAATTTCGGACTTGCGGAACTATACCAACTGCGTGGGCGCGTCGGGCGTTCGAATATGCAGGCATATTGCGCTTTAATTACGCCGCCCATACGCTCTCTTTCGCGTTCGTCGGTCAGACGGTTGCAGGCCCTCGAAGAATGTACCGACCTCGGCTCAGGGTTTCAGCTTGCGCTTCGCGATATGGAAATACGCGGTGCGGGGAATTTACTTGGTGCCGAACAAAGTGGATTTATCGTCGAAATGGGCTTCGATCTATATCAAAAAATACTTGACGAAGCCGTGCGCGAGCTTCGCGAGCAAGAGTTTGCCGACGTGTTCGACGCGGATTCTGCAAAGCCGGTATACGCCAATGAAGATATTGCTATTGATATAGACGGCGATGCACTTTTACCTAATTCTTATGTGGCGAGCGATACAGACAGATTCGAATTCTATAAAAAACTCTATAATATTCGTTCGGAAGAGGGAACGCTCGCAATTGCATCGGAATTACGCGACCGTTACGGAACATTGCCCGAACAAGCCGAAAATCTTATTTTGGGCGCACGGTTGCGTGCTGTGGCTGTTGCATTGGGATTTGTGCGTGTTTCCATAAAAAACGAACTGTTGCGCATAGAACTTCCGCCCGAAACAGATACTTTTTTCTATGCAAATTATTTTGCGCCAATTGCTGCGCACACGGCCTCGATGCGCAATGCAAAATTTACGGCCGTGAAAAAAAAGACTTTTATCGAAATTCCATGCGAAACTCCGCGCCAGGCACTCGACGCTTTACGCGAATATCGCCGTGCCGCAAATATCCGAGATTAAAGAACATTCGCATAATATAAACCGACATTTTTCACCGTTTTTCAGCTGCTTATTCTACAAAAAATACTTTGTATATGACTTTTGTCATATAATAGAGCATTGCACGGACTTACCTTTGCAGACCAGCAAGTCAGAATAAATCAGAACATTATGAAAAATGCGCCGTTATGAGCAAGCAAACGCCGAATTGTGCGTGTTGTAAAGCGCGTCCGATTAGCGTATTCGCCGGATGCGACGATGACTTATTGCGTCAACAAAACGAAGCTAAAAGATGCGTTGAATTCAATGAAGGCGACGTGATATTCTCGGAGCGAGACGAAGCCGACGGCGTGTATTGTATATGCTCCGGCAAAGTTGCACTAACAATAACTTCCGACGACGGATGCGACTCGATATCTGTTTACGAAGTAGGCGAAGGCGATATGTTCGGCATCGAAAGCGTGGTGAATGAACAGCAACGATTCCGTACCGCGCGCGCTCTAACCGACGTTGCGGCTTGCTTTATCCCGAAAGACTTTTTCCTTGACGTTATCAGCCGCGACTCGAATATATCCGCAGATGTAATGCGACGCATAATTCAATCTATTCGTTCGATGGGGCTTCTGATCCCGAACGCGGAAAAATTATTCCTCGAATAGTACCGTTATTCTGCAAATTAAATTGCTCGGCATTGGATAGAGATTATACAGAAATTGTCGGATATTGAAACCACTGCTGCTTTCAGGATAAATATTCTGCCGGCCTAACACCGTAAAACGGAAAATTGCCGCAGGCAAACCCACAATGTAAGTAACACTCCATCCGCAACACGGAGTTGTTCCGAACCCTGCCGAAATTTGAGCAATCAAGATTTATTTCAAATTCGGAACAACTCTTTTGTGTGGCGTGCGTTTAATCGGCACAATTATTTAATGTAACGAAAATCGTGTCCTGCCGGAAGTTTTGCAAGAAATTGATACATAAGCTCGATAACGCCGTTAACGTCGTCTGTATGAACCATTTCCACTGTTGTGTGCATATACCGCAGGGCAAGTGAAATCAAAGCCGATGCCACGCCCTTGCCCGAATAAGCAAAAGAATCTGTGTCTGTTCCTGTCGAACCGCTCGAGGCACAGCGCTGCACGGGAATTTCTACTGCTTTTGCAGCGTCGAAAAGCATTGCGAGTACATTATTCTGAACAGCCGGTGCAAAAGTAAGCACGGGGCCTTTGCCGCAGGTGCGCTCGCCCTGTAGCTGTTTGTCGTACATAGGAGCGGTTGTGTCGTGCGTAACGTCGGTGATAATCGCTACGTCGGGAGCTATTCTATCGGCTATCATTGCTGCTCCACGCAACCCGACTTCTTCTTGCACGGCGTTCACAACATAGAGGGAATACGGCAGATTAATCCCGTTTTCTTTAAGTTTGCGGGCAGCTTCGGCAATCATAAAACCGCCGATTCTATTATCCAAAGCACGCCCTACAATCCATTTTTCGTTCATTATCATCATGTCGGCATCGAATGTTACAACACAGCCGATGTCAATACCGAGTTTATTGACCTCATCGCGATTCGAGCAACCTACATCTATAAATATGTTTTTTGCACCGGGCGTTTCTTCTTTGGCTTTATCGCGCACATGAATCGCCGGCCAGCCGAAAATACCCGTAACCGTACCGTTGGGCGTATGAATTTTTGCCCGCATCGAAGGAGCAATGGCATAATCCGAACCGCCGTTGCGCTTTAAGTAAATATATCCGGACTCTGTAATGTAATTCACATACCACGAAATCTCGTCGGCATGAGCCTCAATTACTACTTTGTAATCCGCACCCGGATTTATCACGGCAACGGCCGTTCCGTAAACGTCTGTAAAAGTTTCGTCGGCGTAAGGTGTTATGTAATCAAGCCATAAACGCTGTCCGGCCGTTTCAAAACCGACAGGCGAGTTGTTGTTAAGGTAACCAGTCAGAAAAGTAAGTGATTCTTGCCGCACAGTATTAAACCTGAAATTAGAGATACAAATTATTTAGCCCGCACAATGACGTTCAAACGGCGTAAATCGTTGGAAATGACGGAAAAAATAGCGAATATGAAAGCAGGGTATATCGTTTTTATACAGATTTGCACATCTTGACAAACATTTTTTTTTTTTGTTACATCTTGTTTTGAAAAAAAATGATAATTTTGCGCTGTGGTTATTAAATGTAGTGGCGTGCCGTGTAATTTCAGAAGCGGCATCGAATAGTCAGAAAGGCATTTCAGCGGATATTTTTGCAGAAACGACGCTTTTTCTTTGCGTCATTTACGCATAGGCTTGCAGGGAAACTTTTTCAATGTTTTCCGAACTTCAACGGCAGAAGCATATAGTTGCGACTGCCGTTTTTTTTTGATTAAAGATATTGGGAAACAAGTCGTCGCAGGTGTTCAACGCTGCCGAATAGAGCGCACCGTATTAGTTTTGCAATAAACGTCCGCTTTTTTTTGTCTATTCGTGCCATGTATATTTGCATTAGTCGAAAGAAAAATAGAATTACCAAGCCATTTTCGCATTATGAACGACGACGAACAACAACGGAACGATTACCGGCAAATACTTGCCGATAAAATAGCCGACCTGCCCGCCAAGCCCGGAGTATATCAGTATTTCAATGCCGATAGCGAAGTTATTTATGTGGGCAAAGCGAAAAGTTTGCGTTCCCGCGTTCGTTCTTATTTCCATTCAGGGCGTATAGTTGATGCCAAAACGAAAGTTCTGGTATCTAAAATCCGAGACGTACAAGTTATTGTAACCGATTCGGAGGTTGAAGCACTGATATTGGAAAATAATTTAATCAAGCGGTTTCAGCCGCGCTATAATATATTGCTGAAGGACGATAAAAGCTATCCGTTTATACGTATTACAAACGAAGAGTTTCCGCGTGTGTTCTCAACGAGAAAGGTAATGCGCGACGGCAGCAGGTATTACGGGCCTTATACGGACGGGAAATATCTGCATTATTTATTGAAAACGATTTATGCAATGTTCCCTTTGCGCAGTTGCGATTTACCGCTTACCGAACAAAGTATAGTCGCGGGCAAATTCAAGGTTTGCTTAGATTATTACATAAAGAAATGCGAAGGGCCCTGCGAAGGTTATGTGAGCCGAGAGCGATATAATTCATATATTGAGCAATGTGCCGAAATTCTTGGCGGGCGCGCTCGGTATGTAGAGAAACTTCTTGAAGCCGAAATGACAAGCCAAGCCGATGCCATGAATTTCGAAGAAGCGGCCGTAGCGCGAAATCGTCTGTCAGCCTTGCGCGAATATTCGTCAAAACAAAAAATATTAACCGTTGATGATATTGAGCGCGACGTTATTGCCGTTGCACGTGAAGACGAGGACGTATGCGCCGTGATTTTCAATGTGCGCGACGGCAAAATGATTGGCAAACGGCATTTTTATCTGAAAACTTCGCTTGCGGCCGACAATGCCGAGCTGATGCGGCGCGTAATAGAAACATATTATTTCGATAACGATTTTACGCCGGAGGAAATTATTATTTCATGTGAGGCTGATAATACGCCCATATTGCGCGAATGGCTGCGTTTGCGCAAAAAATCCGCCGTAAATATAGAATCTCCGAAAATAGGCGATAAGAAAAAACTTGTTGATATGGCGGTTACAAATGCGGAATTTCAACTGCGCGAGCTTGCTATAGCGCGTTCCCGTCGCGAGCAATCATTGCCGCGAGGTGTGCTGTCTCTCGAACGCGACCTGCGAATGAGCCGTCCGCCACGAAGAATAGAATGTTTCGATAATTCGCATTTGCAGGGAAGCGACTATGTCTCTTCGCTTGTGGTATTTATTGACGGCCGCCCGGCCAAAAGCGAATATCGCAAATTCAAAATCAAAACTTTTGCAGGAAATGACGATTTTGAAGCCATGCGCGAGGTTATACACCGCCGTTACAGTCGAGTTCTGGAAGAAAAGTTGCCGATTCCGGATTTAATTATTATTGACGGCGGAAAAGGCCAACTTTCGGCCGCCATGGGAGCTCTTACCGACTTGGGAATGAACGAAAAATCTACGGTTATCGGCCTTGCCAAACGCCTCGAAGAAGTGTTCCTGCCTAATGAAAGCGAGCCTGTTTTGATGCCGCGAACCTCGACGAGTTTACGGCTGTTGCAGTCCGCACGCGATGAAGCCCACCGCTTCGCCGTAACGTATCACCGGCAACTGCGCGATAAGCGCGTTTTTCATACCGAACTTACCGATATTCCGGGCATAGGCGAAAAAACTGCTCAAAAATTATTGGTAAAATTCGGCTCGGTCGAGGGCGTTCGCCGCGCCTCCGAAGAAGAATTAGCGTTGTTCGCAGGTAAAAAAACGTCACTACGGCTCTACGAATACTTCCATGACACGGGTGAAGAAAAGTAGGCCGAATAAATAACAAATAAATTGAAACCGCCATATTACCAACCGTTTATGCGTGTAGCGGCTATTGATATTGGAACCAATACTTTGCTGATGACCATCGGCGAACGCACACATGGCGGCACACTGCGCGTGTTGCGCGACGAGCACTCAATAGCGCGTTTGGGAGCGGGTGTAGATGCGGCGGGAAATATTGGAAGCGAAGCTATTGAGCGTGCAGCGAACATTTTGCGACATTATCGTACAATTTGCGATGAATTGAATGTACAAACCGTTGTTGCCGTCGGAACAAGTGCATTGCGTGATGCCGCGAATCGTGATAAAGTATGTGCTGCGCTCGGCAATATTATCGGCGCGGAAATTCGAGTGATAGACGGGGCAACTGAAGCCGCTCTGTCTTTTAGAGGCACTACGGAAAGCAATGCGCCGGCTGTCGTAATTGATATTGGCGGCGGCAGTACAGAAATAATTGCCGGACGCAACTGTTTGATAGAATATCGAGAAAGTGTCAATATCGGTGCGGTGCGGCTTACCGAGCGTTTTTTCGACACATTGCCGCCAAAAAAAGAAACTGTGTATGCCGTTACCGAGTTTATCTTTCGACAATTACCTGACACTTTGCCGACTTATCACCCTATTGCCGTAGCCGGAACAGCCACTACACTCGCTGCTATTGCTTGCGGCGGATTTTTTCCTGAACGTATTTATGGGTACAAATTGAGCCTTGATGAAGCAACGGCAATAACGGAACGTTTGTTGCGGCTTTCGCCTCCCGAAATAATAGCAATACCGGGAGTTCATTCGCAACGCGCCGATATTCTGCCGGCCGGTGCCGTGATATTGATTTCCATAATGAAAAAATTTAATTTGAACGCTTGCACAATAAGTACACGGGGATTAAGATTTGGTGTTTTGCTTGAAATTATCTGATATAATTTAATACTGTTTTATTTCATCTGAAATTTCTATTCTATCTGTTAATTTAATTTTTCTGCGTATTTCTTCTTGCAGTAATCGAAGTATTGTTTTTTTTACAAAATAGCGATGCGTCAATAATCCCACGTTTCTGAACGGAACGGGCGTACTGAAATAACGAATATGTTTTTTCTCTTCGTCCGAAAAATTAATTGCAGCCAAGTACGGCAACAGAGTTTTTCCGTTGTTTGCCCGAACAAAACGTATTAAACTGTCAATCGAGCCGGCCTTAAATTTAATATTCAGCGATGAATTTATTTTCTTGTTCTCTGTTGAACATACGGCAAGCACTTGATTCCTCAAGCAATGACCTTCTTCCAACAGCCAAAAATTATCCAATAAAATATCTTCTGTATTTATTTCTTTTTCCGACGTTCTCGAAGTATCGTAGAAAACGAACGGCTCCCTGTAAATTGGATACTCAGCCAATTCATCATCGTTAATCGGAAAAGAAATAATACCGATATCCAATTCTCTTGATTTCAGCCTGCGAATAATTTCATCGGTTGTTATTTCTTTTATTTCCATTATCAAATCGGGGTATTTTGTCGAAAAATCAGGTAAAAATATCGGCAGTAAAAATGGTGCAACGGTAGGAATACAACCTATTTTTATTACACCTTTAATTGCGCCTTTTATTTCCTTGGATAATTCGTCCAGACGATTTATCTCTGTTGAGATGATTTTTAAATGTTCTATAATTTTTTCTCCTTCCTTCGTAATATCCACAGGCTTTTTTCTGCGGTCGAAAATAATGATACCCAATTCGCTTTCCAGCTTTGAAATCATTGCGCTCAAAGTGGATTGCGTAACGAAGCATTTTTCGGCAGCCGTTTCAAAATGACGGTGTTCGGCCACCGCCAATACATATTCAAATTGTCTTATATTCATCGTTTTTATCGAATACATTATCGAAAATATCGTTTTTATCAATCAAAAATAATGAATAGTTTTGTGTTGAAAAAAGTTTTGTTTAATCTGAAAACGGAGAAAAAGATGAAAGAGCAAGATAAAAAGAATCTTACGTCGGTTTCCGGCAGACCGATAGCGGAGAATCAGAACGTAAAGACCGCCGGGAGGCGCGGCCCGATGTTATTGGAGGATTATTGGTTTTTGGAAAAGCTTGCGCATTTCGACCGCGAAGTAATTCCCGAAAGGAGAATGCATGCCAAAGGCTCCGGCTCTTTCGGAAAATTCACCGTTACGCATGATATTTCAAAATATACCAAAGCCAAACTTTTTTCCGAAATTGGAAAACAAACAGATGTATTTGTTCGTTTTTCGACAGTGGCGGGCGAAAGAGGCGCGGCCGATGCAGAGCGTGATATTCGCGGATTTGCAATAAAATTTTACACGGAAGAGGGCAATTGGGATTTGGCGGGAAATAATACGCCGGTATTCTTTTTACGTGACCCTTATCGCTTTACCGATTTGAACAAAGCGGTAAAACGCGACCCGAGAACAAATTTGAGAAGTGCCAATCATAATTGGGATTTTTGGACGCTTCTGCCCGAAGCCTTGCATCAGATTACAATTACAATGAGCGATAGAGGTATTCCCGCGTCATATCGCAATATGAACGGCTACGGAAGCCATACGTTTAGCCTGATTAACAAAGACAATGAGCGCGTTTGGGTGAAATTCCACTTAAAAACTGAGCAGGGAATTAAGAATTTAACAAATGAAGAAGCATCGGCCGTAATCGGAAAAGACAGGGAAAGTCATCAAAGGGATTTGTATAACGCCATAGAAAAAGGTGATTTTCCAAAATGGCGCGTGAAGATTCAGGTAATGACCGAAGAGCAAGCCGAGCAATGCTCTTTTAATCCTTTCGACTTGACGAAAGTATGGCCGCACGGCAATTTTCCGTTAAAAGACGTCGGCATTTTGGAACTTAACAGAAATCCCGAAAACTACTTTGCTGATGTGGAGCAAGCCGCTTTTAATCCTGCCAACGTAGTTCCGGGTATCGGATTCTCGCCGGATAAAATGTTGCAAGGCCGCCTTTTTTCATACGGCGATGCGCAACGTTACAGATTAGGCGTAAATCATTATCAAATTCCCGTTAACAAGCCTCGCTGTCCGTTCCATAATTATCATAGAGACGGCGCAATGCGTACTGACGGTAATGAAGGATCAACTATTCATTATTTCCCGAACAGTTACGGACAATGGTCGGAAAGTCCCGAACATACCGAGCCGGCCTTGAAATTAAGCGGCGATGCAATGCACTATAATTTCAGGGAAGACGATGACGATTATTACACGCAACCCGGCAATCTTTTCAGATTGATGACTGCCGAACAAAAAGAAAGATTGTTTAAGAATACGGCGGCGGAAATTGGCGGTGCGGAAAGATTTATTCAGGAACGGCATATTGCCAATTGCCATAAAGCCGATGCGGAATATGGAAAAGGGGTTGCCGACGCTTTGGGAATTGACGTTACCATGCTGAATTTACACTAACTAAAAAAGTAAAAAGAGGCCGTTCAATATGCTGAGCGGCCTCTTTTTTGTTTTATGCTTGACTATTTCTAAAAAGCACAACGATTATCTTGATGCAAGCGCGACACTGATTCGACGAATTGCTTCTTGTATATTTTCAATGGAATTGGCGTAGGAAAATCTTATGAAGCCTTCGCCGTGCGCTCCGAAAGTTGCACCGTTCAGGCAGGCTACACCGGCTTCATACAAGAAAAAGTCGGCGCATTGTTGCGAAGTCATTCCCGTGCCTGTTATGTTCGGGAAAACGTAGAAAGCACCTTTCGGGCTATGGCAACGTATGCCCGGAATCGAGTTCAATCCTGCCACGATAATATCGCGGCGGCGGCGAAATTCTTCGACAAATTCACCTACGCGAGGTAAAGTGCGGTCGGAAAGAGCCTCGATGCCTGCCATTTGATTGAAAGCGGCGGTACAACTTACGCTGTTGGTTTGAAGTTTGGCTACAACTTTCGCAATATCCTCAGGCATTGCGCCGTAACCGAGTCGCCAGCCGGTCATTGCAAAAGTCTTGGAGAATCCGTCGAGCAAAATTGTACGCTCTTTCATTCCCGGATAGCGTGTTATCGTATCGTGCTTGAAGCCGTCGTATGTTATTTGCGAGTAAATCTCATCGGATAAAACAATTAAATCGTGCTTGACGGCCAACTCTGCGATTTGGCGCAGGTCATCGTCCGTCAATATTCCGCCGGTGGGATTTTGCGGTGTATTGATAATAACAATGCGCGTTTTTGCAGTGATTCGCGCTTCAAGGTCGGCTACGTCAAAGCGAAATTCCTTTTCTTCGCGCAAAGGCAACGGCACCGGTTTGGCACCGAGAAAATTAATCATGGATTCGTAAATCGGGAATCCGGGATTAGGGTAAATCACCTCGTCGCCGGGGTCAACAGTAGCCATAAGTCCATAGAACATAATCGGCTTGCCGCCCGGCGTGATGATTATTTCATTGGCGTTATACATATCGTAGCCGCGCGTTTTATTGATATAATCGGCAATCGCTTCGCGTGCGGCGGGCAATCCTGCGCTTGGCGTATAATGCGTATAACCGTTATCGAGGGCATCTTTTGCGGCCGTGATAATATTGGCCGGCGTATCGAAATCCGGCTCGCCTATTTCGAGATGGACGATATTTTTTCCTTGCGCTTCGAGTGCGCGTGCGCGAACCAACACCTCAAACGCGGTTTCCGTTCCGAGCCGCGAAATCCGTTCGGCAATGTGCATGATGCTATCCTTGTGTGTATTAAAAAAATAATCGCCCCTATTTTCGGGGTATTCTTTATTGTCGGGAAATTATCTGCAAAATTAACCTTTTCGGCGAACATTACGGCGAATGTCAGTCGGACTCGGGGCGTTCGATAAGAATATCTTCGGTGTAATTGTGTTGGATAATGCGGACAAGACCGCTTTTTACCATATCGAGAACAGCGAGAAACGTGGCCACTATGTAACTGCGCGGAAGCGACTCCACGAGCCGAAAAAAACTAATCGAACGATGTGCGGCAAGCATCGTGCGAATTTCCTCTATTCTATCCTCTACGGTAACTTCGCGTGATTGCACTATATGCGGCGGAATTTCTCGCGGCGCACGGGCTATAGCCTTTTGCAAAGCGCGTATCAGGTCGAACAGCGTAGCATTTTTCAGCGAGTCGCCGTAAGGCAAATGCCTTTGCTCGCCGTCGAACATTCTGCGATAAAGTTCATAGCGGTGCTCTTCGGCGCGTACTCCAAGATTCTTGGCTGCTTCCTTAAATATTCGATAAGTCATCAGCCGCTGCGCTAATTCGGCGCGCGGGTCATCTTCGGAAGTTTCGGGCATGTCGTTTGCAGAGGCGGGCAACAATATCTTGGCTTTAATTTGCATTAGCGTTGCCGCCATAACCAAAAAATCACCTGCAAGTTCGAGGTCGAACAATTGCATTAACCGAACATAGTCCAGAAAGTCGCGTGCAATCGAGGCTATCGGTATGTCGCGAATATCCAGCTCGTCGCGCTCTATGAAATAAAGCAACAAATCGAACGGACCGTCGAAATTCGGCAGATGAACTGAATACATCTAAGTTCGTTTTGCAAATTGCAAATAAAGTTATCGCATAACTAAAATTTTTTGCGGCAATTCGCCTATTTCGGCGAGGTGCATAAGGCGCGGAAGCGACTCTTCGTTCACGGGTTCGCCGCGTGCCACCAACAGCAGTCCATAGGAGGCATAATAGTCGTCGGCAAAAAACATTCCGGGCTTCAGCTGGTTTACGCCTACTCGCATAACTGTACGGATGCCGAGAGAGCGGCGTTCGGCTTCGATTACGGAAGTAAACGCATCTACGGCTTGTGGCGAGAACCATCGCTTCGAGCGATTATGCAGAGCATTCATCACGTTAGCAAAACGAGGTTCGGTGGCGCGTATGTAATTTTCTCCGGTGCCGGGAATAAATGTTTGAGTAGTGCGACCGGGATACTTACGATGCATTCCGTTGTGATAAAAATCGGCCACGGCAATCAGAGCCGCTCCTATATGGATCTGTTCGCCGCGCAGTTTGTCGGGGAATCCGGTGCCGTCGTATTTTTCGTGATGTTGCGCAATAATTTGCCCTACGGAGTCAAAATGTTGATGCGGCGATAAAATGAGCCGCCCGTTTTCGGGGTGCGCCGAGTATACGCGAAATTCCTCCAAACTCATATCGCTTGGTGCTTTGGCACAAATCGAGTCGGGCAATCCGATTTTGCCTATATCGTGAAGCCGCCCCGCTGTTTCAATCTCTATCACGTCTGCTGCCCCAAGCCCAATTAACCGTGCCGCAGCACCGGATTTTTGCGCCACAAACGACGAATGACTGCCTTCATGCCAGCGTTCGAGCGATATAACGACTTTACCGAGAACGGCTACTGTCTGCATAAAACTTGCGGCAAGCTCTTCAACAAGTTTGTCAGCGTCCATGTCCGCCTCCGGAGTATTGGTCGAGAACGTAGTATTCGGGCGTGAAGTCGTCCGGCAGTCTTATACCTCGATGATGATCTACGGCCACATTTATCGGTTCGGGAGTAGAAAAACCGAGAAATCTATCGGCTACCGCTCGGAACGAAAGTGAAATATCGGTGGTAAATATCTGTATTTCGGCTGCTTCCGTACCATTGCGCAGGCCGTCGCGCTGGTCCAATGCGGTGTGTGCGGACTCGGCAGCGTATTCGCCGCAATCTACCAGCGAAACGCTCGGCAGTAAGTCTGCAATTAGGTCAGCCAACAACGGATAATGCGTACAACCCAAAACCAATGTATCTATATAGCGTTCTCGGAATGGTGCAAGATATTCCTCCGCAATCAGACGCGCCGCAGGACGTTCGCCCCAGTCTTCTTCGGCCAGCGGAACAAACAGCGGACAGGCCGTGCTGTATGCTCGAACGCTTCGCGTTGCCGGCGGGCGAAGAGATTGAAATATCCTTATCGCTTCCGGATACGCTCCGCTTTCGATTGTAGCCCGTGTTCCTATAATTCCGATGTTCCCGTTCCGTGTGGTTTCGAGGGCGGCCTGTGCGGCCGGCAAAATAACGTCTATTACGGGTACGTCGGAAAGTGCTTTCGCTTCGTTCAGCGCAAACGACGAAGCAGTATTGCAAGCCGCAACTATCAGCTTAACATCGCGTTCCATAAGAAATTCCACGCATTGCCGCGTGTAATGCTTTATGGTTTCGGCCGATTTGTTACCATAAGGAACGCGCGCGGTATCCCCTAAATAAATGAAACGTTCGCCCGGCAACAAGCGCAACAGCTGACGCAACACGGTAAGTCCGCCCACACCCGAATCGAAAACGCCAATTGGTTTATCCTTGTATTTCATGCGGCAAAAATACGAACTTTCGCCGCGCTACGGCAGGGAATGTAATATAAAGAGCCAAACTTGCAGATTGTAAAACGGCTT
Organism: Bacteroidota bacterium; assembly: GCA_020852855.1. GTDB lineage: Bacteria > Bacteroidota > Ignavibacteria > Kapaibacteriales > UBA961 > JADZAA01. Next base: position 26,017 of record JADZAA010000115.1, on the reverse strand, counting down.
CCGTGCAACAGATTTCAGATTCAATTTAATTTGCAAAATACAGGCAATCGCAAGAAAATCAAAAATAGATTCACCGGCCGGAGAAGCGATATAAGCCGACTGCCCGGCTATGACGGAACGCAGATGATTTTTTCTTTGTAAACTAATGATTAACACACCGCTTGTATGCGCAAAAGTTTTTATTTTCGTGAGGCGATTATTGTATTTTTTTCTTAGAAAGGGGTTACGTTATGGCATTTTTATGGTGTGTACCTAATCTGGCGCGGAATTTAGCATTAGGAGTGGCATTTATTTGTGCCGCTACGGTAGCAAAAGCCGGAGACAGTTTGACTATTTCGAGGGAGTTTAATTTGATTACCTCGAAAAATGCGTCGGGATATTTTAAGCCGTTATTTACGACAATAGGCGAAAGTTTTAATTCTAACGCCTTTACGGTAGCGCGATATGCGCGGCAATGGAGACTCGGACTCGACATTTCCGTATGCGGTATGATTATTCCGTCGTCGCAAACAACTTACGATGCCACATTGCCCGATGAATACGGCAATACAAGCATCACTCAGACTGCGGAAAGACGCGGCGGCACGGAAACACGCAATACAAGCGGAACTGTATCGCAACCAACTGTTTACGGCGGTGTTTCCACGCCGACTTTCAGTGCGCCGCAAACAGGCATACCGCCGTCCGAAATTCCCAAACAGCCTTCGACTGTGGCATTTATGGAAGGCAACAACATATCTTTTATGTCCGGCTTGCCCGCCATTCAGATAGGGCTGGGATTACCGACCCGCACGCAACTTAAATTCAGGTTTGCCACTTTTCCGCTTCAAGATGTTTCGACTACGTATTTCGGCATAATGGGTAGCCAGCAATTCAATCACTTGGTAGGATTATTTGCCGACGATTCACTTATCGGCGTTGCACTTAATGCTGGTTATCATTCACTTGCACGCAACCAAGGTATTTCAATCAGTTCTTTTGCCGTAGGTTTGCATGGCAGCAAAACATGGGAGTCGGGCTTTAGTCTGTATGGCGGCGTACAATACGAAAATCTCAGCGGCTCAATAACTTTGGTACGTGAGAAGGATTTCAGTATTATTTCAAAAAGTCCGTACAGTGAAATTCGCAATCAGGAAGACCTGAAAATGGACGTAGCAAGCTTTACCGATATGCGCGTCGGTGCAGGAATTTCGTATAAAACGGGCATATTGGAACTTCACGCCGATGCCGCGTATGCTTCGCAACCTATTCTTGCGGCCGGATTTACTTTGTGGTTTATGAGTATTGATGCCGATACGCGCAAGAACGATACACTTGATGACAGTTATGAAATCAACAAAAATAAGAGAGGAAACTAAAATGAAAAATATATTGAAAACAGGGATTGTCGCTCTGATTTTTGCCGGATTCCTGCTGCCCGTGCTGCTTTCGGGTTGTTATAACGAAACTATTGATGCCGTAAGCAAATACAATATTCAGCTTCCGCTGTATTTTGTGGCCAAGTGGCGCGAAAAGCACGCACCGGACACAAGTACAGATTATACAGATCTGAACAAATACAAGGAATATCGCGATAACAAGGAGAAAATAAAATCATCTTCTTTCTATCAATTTGCCTATTGGATAGACTCCGTTCGCGTAGGCCCGGGCGATCCGCCGCCGGATTCCGTACAATTCGAATACGTGCGCTATCATCTGTACTACTATGACGGCGGCACCATAAAAAAATACTTGTTAGGCGAGTTCAAGAACGTCAGAGTAAAAGATTATTACCGTATTCCGCACGTTATTCCCGTACCGGACGAAGTAGCCAAGGTGGCCGAAGCGATTACAAAGAAAAATCCGCCCGATTTTTATACAATAGCCGAGTACGGCAAAATAATTTCCGGCGGTTCTGGATATTTTCCGCATATAGACAGTCGTTTCGACGTAGTCGTGAGATTCCAATTAGAACTGTAAACCGCAACAATCAGCTTGTCGGGTATAACAAAAAAAAACCGCCTTTCGGCGGTTTTTTTGTTATTGCCTGATACTGCCCTGAAATTACGAAAGCGGCACAGCGTAGCGAGCCTCGGGAGCACGCAAGGCACGACGTACCCACGCACCGTTTTCTTCGGCGGCACGGCGAACGGCAAGCCGTTCTTTATTGCAAGGCCCGTCGCCTTTGATAACTCGGAAAAATTCGCTCCAATCGGGATCGCCGTAAGTCCATTTGCCGGTTTCCTTGTCTTTGGCAAGTTGGGCATCAGGAATTACAAGTCCGATTTCGCGTATTTTGGGCACATATTGATTAAAGAATTGCTGCCGCATATCGTCGTTGCTGGCCATTTTTACTTTCCAGCGCATCAGAATTTGGGTATGTTCGCTTGTTGAATCCGGCGGACCAAAAAAGTGCATAACCGGTCGCCACCAGCGATTAAGTGCATCTTGAACCATTGCTCGTTGGTTTTTTGTACCGGTTGCCAACGTTACAACACTGTCGTAGCCGTATCGCAGGTGAAACGACTCTTCTTGGCATATCCGTTCCAAAGCCCGTGCGTAGGGGCCGTAGCTGCCTTTTGAGTTGGCAACTTGATTGATAATTGCAGAAGCGTCTATAAGCCAAGCGATTACGGCAGTATCTGCCCAAGTTTTTGCAGGATAATTGAACACATTGGAATATTTTGATTTGCCGGAAAGCAAATCGTTTATCATTTGCTCGCGTGGCTTGCCCAGAGTTTCTGCGGCATTATACAGAAGTTGTGCGTGGCCTACTTCGTCTTGCACTTTTGCCATAAGAGCCATTTTTCTGCGGAAGCCGGGCGCACGGGTTATCCATGTGCCTTCGGGTAACGCGCCTATAATTTCCGAGTGCGCGTGTTGCTCTATCATACGGATAAGTTGTCGGCGATATTCTTTCGGCATCCAATGCTGCGGCTCTATTTTTTCGCCGCGAGCAATTCGCTCCTCGAACTGACGCAGTTTTTCGGGGTTTTCATCAAGCAAACGCGCTTGCTCATCGCTGTCAATAACGGTTAAATTTCCGTACATGAGATTGTCCTGAAAAAGTTGGTAAAAATATGTTTTTTACAAATTTACAGTAAAATTCCAAATTCGACGAAGTGCAAGCGGATAAAATATTGCAGGCTTGCGCAAAGCGTCCTTTCTTTATGACTTGGCTATGCCTTTTTGCAGATTTTTCTTTGTAAGCAGAAGCATAATCAGTCCTACGGTAAAAAACAGCGCGAGAGCGGCTATTGCGTTACGCATTGAACCGGTGAAGTCGGCTATTGCCCCGTAGGAAAACATACCGATAACTATACCAACTTTTTCGCATACGTCCATAAAGCTGAAATATGAGGCGTGGTCGTCGGTTTCGGGTAAAAGCTTGGAATAAGCGGAGCGTGCCAGCGATTGGATGCCGCCCATAACCAAGCCAACTGCGGCTGCATCTATGAAGAATCCGAGCGTTGAGTTCACAAAATAGGTACCGAAACATATTCCTATCCATATAACGACGGCAATAATTAAGGCACGAACATTGCCTATTCCGGCTATTCGCCCTTTGCCGAGTATTGCGGAAAGTTTTGCAAATAGCCACGCGCCGGCTATTGCCACAAATTGAATAATAAGAATTGTTGCAATCAAATCGCCGGATTTAACGCCTATCTCGTTCTTACCAAAAAGCGTTGCCAACAGCAGAATGGTCTGAACTCCCATGCTGAAGAAAAAAAACGACGTTAAAAACAACTTGAGCACCTTTTGCTTTCGTAAGGCTCGCCACACTTTGGCCAGTTCGCGGAAGCCTTTGTAGATAATCGCCGAACCGTCGTGCGTTCGAACGCCGCCGCGAGGAAGCCGCGCAAAAGTGATTTGAGCAAATCCTGCCCACCAAATTCCCACGGCCGCAAAAGAAAATGGTGCGACCGCAGCAAACCAATCTGCATCGGAAGTATCGGCTGAACGACTTAATCCCAGAAATTCGGGCTTCATAATCGCAATCAAACAACCGATAAGCAACAGCGAGCTGCCCGCATAGCCCATTGCATAACCTTTTGCACTTGCCTCGTCTTGCTCATCTTGTTCGGCAATTTCGGGCAAATAAGCGTTATAGAACACTAAACTGCCGCTGAACCCAATGTTTGCAATTGCCGAGCACAGCAATCCGTAGCCCAAGTTTCCGCTGTTAAAAAATGCCAATCCTACGCAGGCCGCCGAACCCAAGCAGCAAAAGGACCGCATGAACAATTTCTTCGAGCCCGAATAATCGGCTATTCCGCCAAGTAACGGCGTAAGTATGGAAATAACTATAAACGAAAGAGCAATTACATAGGAGTATAATGCGGAGTTAAGAAATGTTTGGCCCATAAATTGCACGTAATCGCTATCGCCGTTGCGTGCCGCCATAGAATAATAAATCGGGAACATCGTCGCATTGATTACAAGAGCGTATGCGGAGTTGGCCCAATCGTAAAAATACCAACCGTGCAGCATCTTTTTGCGGAATTGTTCGTTTTGCATAGATAACAATGAGTTACGACGTTTTAAATTTTAAGTTTCGGGCTTCCATGTACGGCACTTCTTGAATACGGAGCTTAATATTTTACTCAAAAAGCATTTTGCATTGCAATCAAAAATAAAGAATAACCCACTTAATTTGGCGTTTTTATTTATTGAGTTTACGATATTTCCGGCAATAGAGCGAGATAATATCCGTGAAAAAGAATAGACGCAGCGAAATTTAATGAGGGCTTCAAATTTAAAATCTTTGATAATTATACATCAAGACGAGCGATTAACCGAAGTTTAAGCATATCGCTCAGATTGGATTTATTTGCGGTTTTTATTGTTTTGCAATTGCCCGATAAATGAAAATTCGGTAAAAAATACAACATATAACATCTATTGATAAATTATATTTCAACTACTTGGGTTCTCTGCTATGAAGAATCAGTCCGTAATACCAATAGGCGAAGTAAGGGCGGGTATGGCGCTTGCGCAACCGCTTATTAACGGTTTCGGGCGTTTACTGCTGCCGGCCGAAACTAAAATTGAAGAACAACACTTGGGATTGTTCAAAATTTGGGGAATTTTATTTGTGTCTATTCATGGAAAAGCCCAAAATTCTGAGCCGCTGTGGCAACGCTTAACGCCGGAATTGCTCGAACGCGGTCTAAAATATTTACGGAAGCGGGTTTTTTGGAATCCGCGCGGCCCCATCGAGAACGATTTGTTCAAGGCGGCGATTAGAATGCAGGCGTGGAAAATACTTAGAGAAGAACAATTGGACGGCGGCAGATGATAACAGCAGAAAAAATATTACAAAGAATAGATGAATTTAGGACATTACCTACGGTTTATACTGCTTTAACCGAAGCGATGAATAATCCGAATTCCTCTGCCGCCGATGTGGCTGCTGTTATATCCAGCGACCAAGCGGCTGCGGCGCGTGTGCTTAAAGCGGCAAACTCGCCGATTTACGGGTATTCGGGGCGCATCGACAGCGTGAATAAAGCCATTATGTATATGGGCTTTGCGGAAGTGAAAAATCTTGTGGCCGCGCTGGCAATTTTAGATGTGTTCTCTAATGTGAGAATTTCCGCATATTTCAATCCGGTAGAGTTTTGGAAATATTCGGCGGCAGTAGGAGTAATTGCGCGCGCTCTTGCCCGCGAAGCCGGCCGCAAAGGGCTGGAGCATTGTTTCTTGGGTGGAATTCTGCATGACTTGGGTAAATTACTGCTGTATCAATGCGCCCCCGAAGAGTTCTCGCAAGCATTACAAACCGTTGCTTTGCGAAAGATAACGCTAAGGTCAGCCTTGAAAGAAACGGTAGGTATCTCGCATAATGCTTTGGGCGAACTTCTGGCCGAGCAATGGAAAATGCCGCCGCCAATTCGAGCCGTTATTCGATATGCGCATACCGGAATGAACGACGATAAACCCGACGAGCTCGTGGCCGCCGTTCATATAGCCTCGATATCGGCGCAAATGTTCGGATTCGGTTCGTCGTCGGAAGAAATTGTTCCGGAGCCGAACGAAATAGCGTGGAAAACGCTGAGTCTGCCCGATAATATATTTACAAAACTGCAAGAACAGATAATTCAAGACTACGAAGGAACCCTCGACTCTTTGCAACTGTAATCTGAGAATGCGTGCAAAGTATCGGACTGTTGAACAGAAGAAAATACCGTAATGAAAAAGTCTCTGTTTCTCAAAGTAAATTTCAGACTTTTTGTGTAACTGCCTAAATATTGTTCTTGGAAAATCAGACTATACATAATACGAACAGCCCGACCTCTTGGGAAACGTTCGACACGGCATTCGGCAAATTTATCGGCAACGTTGAGTTGCCGCACGACCTTGCCGATATTATTGACTCGAGCATGAAAGTATTTGCAGCCATACCGTTGCAATATATGACTGCATTGTACCTTGCGGACGAATACAAGCACCCTTTCCGACTTATAGCCGCCCAGCCGGACAGTGAATTTACCGGCGCCGAAACACTTTTTCGGAATTTGACTGATGACGGCGTAACGGCAGCCGTGCTTCGGCATCCTTTGCCTACTATACACGAACTTAAATCGGAGAACGAAACAGTGGTTGCGGCACTCGGCATACCGCTCGTCGTCGGGCTGAATATGTCGGGAGTTATCGTTGTATATTTCAATCAAACACCGCCGCAAATATCGCCGGAGCGTTTGATGCTGCTGCAAAGTGCCGGGCTTGCGCTTGTGCTTCGTATAGAGAACTTAACGTTGCAACGACAGGTAACGAATCTGGAAAGCCTTACAGAACAACGAGTAGCCGTTCGTACACTTGAATTGCAGAAAATCAAGACTGAATACGAGGCCATAATTGACTATGTTCATTCGGGTATTGTATTGGTTGCGCCGGACACCCACACGATAGAATATGCCAATCCTGCCGCCGTAGAAGTGTTGAACAGCTTGCCCGAACCTTTGGCTGGAAAAAATGCCGATGATTTTTTTGAAGATTTAAGCCAAGATATTTTGGCGATGAACTATCTGTCTATGTTGTATTACGACAGAGAAAAAAATATACGCACCGCAGACGGGCGCGAAATTCCCGTCATTCAATCGGCTGCAACAGTAATTTTCGACCGACGAACTTTATTGTTGCTTACGTTTTTCGATATTTCCGAACGCAAAGCCACAGAGCGACGACTCGAAAGAATCAATGAAGAATTAGAGGATAACGTTAGTCGGCGTACCGAAGAATTGCAGGAAATTATAGCCAAACTTGCCCATGAAATTGAAGCGCGCGAACGCTCCGAATTTGCCCTCGAAGAGCGCGAAAGGCTGTTCGGAGTAATTTTCGATATTATTGATATAGGATTGTGCGTAATTGATTCCAAAGGTGTCTTTCTGCGCGTTAACGACGCTTATTGTGCTATGTTTTCCTGCACAAAAGACGAAATTTTAGGGCAACCGATAGAATTGATTCTTGCCGAAGAACAGCGGCAGCCCACACGTAGATTATACAATGAGTTTATGGCAAGCGACAGGGCCGGGTCAACGCGGGAATTCTCGATAATGGATCGCACCGGCAACGCACTCGACATTCGCATATCAACATCATCGCTGTTTATGAACAACGGCGATAAAATCAGTGCGCATGCAGTAGTAGACCTGACGGAAATTCGTCAAGCGCAGCATAAAGCGCAGGTTGCTCTTGAAAAAGAGCGACAGATTAACGACCTGAAAACAAATTTTGTGGCAATGGTATCGCATGAATTTCGCACACCGCTTACCACTATTTTATCGTATTCCCAATTACTGCGAAACTATTCTGACCATTGGCCGAAAGAGCAACAAGACCGCTACTTTAACAATATCGAGATAGGAGTAAGACAACTTACGGGGTTGCTCGAAGATGTGTTGTTGCTGGGCGAGACCGAGCATGACCTACAGACCATAAATCTGCAATCGGTCAACATACGCGAGTTTTGCATACAAGCGGCCGAAGATGCGGAAATTGCGTTTGCAGAGGGCAACAAACGTATTCGCACAGACTTTTACGGCACAAGTGAGCAAGCGGTAATAGACCTGAAAGTAACGCGCCGGATTTTGGCGAACATACTGTCGAACGCCTTGAAATATTCGCCCTCAAATACTTTTGTGCTGTTTTCGATTGAAAATTTACCCGATACGCTTATATTTACCGTAACCGATGAGGGCGTAGGTATTTCACCGGAATATATGCCCAGGCTTTTTGAGCCTTTCAGCCGTGCCGACAATGCCATTTCGGTAAGCGGTACGGGCTTGGGAATGGCTATAGTTAAAAATGCCGTAGAACTTCTCGACGGAAAAATAGACATTACCTCGGCCATAAATAAAGGCACCGCCATTACCATTTCACTTCCCGTACAACAAATGACAGCAGAACCATGAATAAAATATTGGTGATTGAAGATGAAGACCTCATTCGCGAAGGTATAGTTTTGATTTTAACAGTAAACGGATACGAAGTATTTGAGGCTGAAAACGGGCGTATCGGTACGGCTGTTGCGCTAAAAGAAATACCCGATTTGATTATTTCGGATATTATGATGCCGGAAATGAACGGTTTTGCCGTTCTGAAAACCGTACGCGCCAATCCGGAAACTTCTACCGTGCCGTTTTTATTTCTTTCTGCCAAAGCCGACCAGACCGACATAAGGCAAGGTATGAATTTGGGTGCAGACGATTATTTGACCAAGCCTTTCCAACTTGACGAATTGCTTAAGGCGGTGCGCGTGCGATTGGACAGGTCAACCGCCGAAAAAGCAAAAACACAAGAAAAAATTGATACGCTCCGTGCCAATCTTTCATTTGCTTTGCCGCATGAATTATTAACACCGCTCAACGGTATATTGGGGCTTAGCAAGATGCTCAAAGAATCGTGGGCCGAATTCTCGCAGGAAGATGCCACCGAAATGCTCGATGAGATTCATCTGTCGGGGCGTAGGCTTTATAGGCTTGTGCAAAATTTTCTCTTGTTCTCGCGGCTCGAATTGCTTGCACGCGACCCGGCCGCGTTGAAGCAATTTACCAATAGTTCAACACATTCCGCGGCAGATATCATAGAAACTATGGCAAATTCCGTCGCTTCGTCTTACGGCAGAAGCGCGGACATGAAAATAATGCTCAATGATGCCGCAGTTAAGATAGCTCCCGAACATTTGAGCAAAATCATAGAGGAATTGACGGATAATGCTTTCAAATTTTCCGAATCCGGTACGCATATTTCTATAATTTCGCGTACAGACGGACAAAATTTTATCATAGAGATTAGCGGCGGCGGGCGCGGAATGTCGCCGGAGGAAATACGCCAAATAGGAGGTTATATGCAGTTCGGGCGGCAAGAGCATGAGCAACAAGGCTCGGGACTCGGGCTTGCAATCAGCAAGAAAATAGTAGATTTTTGCCGAGGTACGCTTGCGATAGAGCCTTTGCCGGGCGGCGGTATAGCCTGCATTGCTCGTCTGGCAATAGACCATTCGCTTGCAGAATAATATTTATTTTTACGTGCTATTGTCATTTTTGAGCTCGATATGGGCTGGATTTATCTGCTTATAGCCGGACTGTTTGAAATAGGCTGGGCTGTAGGAATGAAATATTCCGAAGGCTTTACTAAGTTATTGCCGTCGGCTCTTACGGCGGCAGGTATGATACTTACCTACATATTTCTTTCGCTTGCGGTACGCACTTTGCCGCTTGGTTTGGCCTATGCAGTTTGGACTGGTATCGGTACGGTGGGAGCGACAATTTTAGGGCGCGTTCTATTCGGCGAAGTGCTCAATTTACCGCAAATGCTTTGTATTGCAGCTATTATTGCCGGAATTATCGGGCTGAAAATGCTGGCTTCGGCCAAGTAACGTTACTTTGCTTATCGCATGAAATATCTCCTGCTTTTGATATGTTTTTGTATGTTGTCGGCAACTGCGGCGGCGCAAAATTTCGATATTAACGCCGAATCTGCTTCGGCAGATTATCTATTGTTGCGCTCTATGCGAGGGCTGTTGCCGATAGGTGAACACGCCGTTTTGCCACAGCCGCTGACTATATTGAACGGACAATTTCATTCTTCTGCCAACGATGCCGCATTTTTAGATGCGAGCAGCAGATTATACGATTTTCAACGCTATATCGAAGACTATTACGCGCCATTACTTTGGCTGTCCGATTCTGATAAAGTTACGCCCGACAGCACTGCGCATTGGTTAGAATTACAGAAAAACGGGCATTTGCGCACTCTTTCTTACGATGACGGCAATGCGTCGGTTATAGGAGATGTAACGGGTATGATACGCGGCGGCACAGCCTCGCTGGCCGGCGAACATAGTGCCATCGGGCTTGCGCGTTCAGGCGGCCGCGCAATAGGCAGGATAGGCGAAAATTTCGGTTTTATGCTGGATTTATCCAATGGAGTTCGTTTAGAGGGCGAGCCGCGCACCGTTGCCTCAACAGACCCGATTCTGGGGCGCAGTTTCAAATTTGTAAGCGATGAACAAAAATTCTTTGACCGCTATATCGGATACGTGCAATATCAGTCGTCGTGGTTGCGAGCATCTTTCGGACGGCAACCGTTCGCGCTTGGATTTTCGCCCGTTGATAATCTGCTTTTTTCGCGCAATACTCCGCTATTCGACGCATTTTTGCTTGATGTACCATACAAATCAATACGTTTCACTTCTACGCATGGTGCGGTTGAAGGCGTGGATACGGCCGGTAACGCATATCAGAATAAATATATCGGTGCGCATAGGCTTTCGATTACTCCTTCCGATTGGTTCTCCGCTTCGATAACCGATATGATAGTGTACTCGGGGCGAGGGCTTGATTTCGCTTATCTGAATCCGCTCGGCTTTTACGTTTCAACCGGACTCGGCACACCGCAGAAAAGCCGCGACGACAATTCTTTGCTCGCTATCGACGCAGCATTGCGGCCGTGGAACGGCGCAATGCTTTACGGAGATTTATTGATAGATGACCTAAGCTTTTCGCGGCTTGACGATACGTCGTGGACAGGCAACAGCAATAAAAATGCTTGGCAAATAGGCCTTTCGCAAACTTTTGACGCGGCCGACTCGCCTTTGCTTTTGACGGGCGAGTATGTCCGCATCAATCCGTTTGTGTATTCGCATCGCGGCATTGCAAATTCCTGGACGCATTTGGGCGCACCGATCGGCTATGATATGCAACCTAACAGCGACCGCTGGGCATTACAGGCCAAATATTGGTTTGCACCGCGCTTTTTCGTGCAAATTGACCTCGATTACGGACGGCATGGCGAGAACTATCTGGATTCGGCAGGAAAGATAATAACAAAGGATTACGACATTGGCGGGCGAGTAATTGCATATCCAGTAGGCAATGTGGGAGGCGATGCTTTGCGCGGCGATGCCGATTTCCTCTATCCGGAATCTTTTCGTGTGGGCAATAACTTTTTGCGTGGAAATATCAGCTATACACGCCGAGTTCGGTTGCAATTTTTTGCCGAAATTATGCGTAATTTCTTTGCAGACCTGCGGCTGAACTATCAAAATCGCAATGGCGGGAATATGCCCGGCGAATACTTTTGGGCTACATTCGAGTTGCGTGTCGGATACTGAAAAGCAGTTGCAACGGCAAGGCGCATTATTGGACTGCCACCAAATATCCGAAAAACAGTCTAAGCGGCAAATATTTTGCGATAAGTACGTGCAATTTCTACATAATGCGTAGCGGAATTGTCTATCATTTCACGGTCTGCATCGGTTAATTCCCGCTTTACACGCGCAGGTATGCCTGCAATCAACGTTCCTTCGGGTGCAATAAAACCTTCGCGCACAACCGAACCTGCCGCAACTATGCAGTAAGAATTGATAATTGCACGGTCGAGAACACGTGCGCCCATTCCTATAAGGCAGCTGCTACGAACAACGCAACCATGCAAAACGGCCGAATGTCCTACCGTAACGTCATCGCCGATTTCCAAAGCGTATTTTCCGGAGGTAACATGAAGCATTGAAAGGTCTTGTATATTGGAATGTTTGCCGATGCGTATATGGAACACATCGCCGCGCACCACGGAATTGAACCAAAGCGACGACTCGTTGCCTATTGTTACGTCGCCTACTACCACAGCACCGGGGCAAATCAGCGTATCCTCGCCTATCACAGGCATTTTACCGCCGTATGGAAGTATAATTGCGGAAGATGCCATATATCTTCTTTTGCGGACGTATATTATTTTATTCGGCTGACGGAATAATCGGCAAAAGCCATTAACGATTTTTTTGCCGGAGAATCCGGCAATATATCCAAAGATTTCTGCGCAATGGCGGCGAACTCGCGGGCACGGCCGATTGCATAGCCAATGCCTCCGTTCCTCTCTACAAATGCCATTATTGCGGTGATATTCTCGTCGGTCAGTTTTTTGGATTTTACCATGCCGATAATATTCTTTGCTTCTTTGGTGCCGGCCTGCGAGCAAGCATATATCAAAGGCAAAGTTATTTTCTTTTCTCTTAAATCGTTGGCTACGGGCTTGCCAAGCACTTTCGAGCGACTGGTATAGTCGAGAACGTCATCTCGTATTTGAAATGCAAGCCCAACGTATTCGCCGTAATCGCGCAGAGCCTTATGTTTATCGGCATCACGGGTAGTGCTTATAGCACCGATTTCACAACAGGCGGAAATAAGCGAGGCGGTTTTATCGGAAATAATGCGGAGATACGTTTCCTCGTCTATCGAGCGTTGCCGCGACTTCTGTATCTGCAATAATTCCCCTTCGCTCAGGCGGCGTACCGCGCCGGAAGTAATGCGCAAAAAATCGAACTCCTCGTTTTCTACTGCAATAATCAGTCCGCGCGAGAGCAGAAAATCTCCTACAAGCACAGCGACTTTATTTTTCCATACTGCATTGATACTTGCCATTCCGCGCCGCTCGTCGGCCTCGTCTACCACATCGTCATGCACAAGCGTAGCAGTATGCAACAGCTCTACCATAGCCGCGCCTATATGCGAGCGCCGACCGACTTCGCCGCAGACCGCCGCCGCCAAAAATACTAATGCAGGGCGCACTTGCTTGCCGCGCCTGCGTGTCATATAGCGTATGACCAGCTCTAACAATGCGGTCTTTGAGCGCAACATTTCCTTAAAAAACGGCTGGAACTCTTCGAGATGCGAGGCGATAGGTGTACTGACATCGGTTAAGGTCATAAAAACAAATTAATATGCGCAATGAAATCGGTATAACGCCGTAAAAAGGTGCTATTCGGTTGGTTCCGTTCGCTTTTTAACGGCAAATTTAGAGATAATTATGCTGATTTCGTACAGAACCCAAAGCGGTGCGGCAAAGATAAGTTGATTGACGGGGTCAGGGCTTGGCGTAAGCACGGCTGCAACTATCAAAATCAATACTATTGCATAGCGGCGATAATTGCGCATCCATTCGGCCGTAAGCATTCCGACGCGCGTAAGAACGTATGCTATCATGGGCAGCTCGAAAATCAATCCGGCCGAAATTGCAGTAGTGGTAATAAATCCGAAATACTCGGTAATGTCGAATTTATTCTCCGCGCCGCCGAATTTATTGAAATGTGCGGTAAATTTCAGCATTGAGGGTATCATTACCCAATAGGCAAACGCAACGCCCGACAAAAAGCAAATCGAAGTGAAAGCCGTAATTTTTCCGGCCCAATTACGCTCATGAGCGTAGAGACCGGGAGCGACAAATTTCCATAATTGAAACAGAATAAACGGCATGGCTACAACTACGCCGCTTGCCAGAATCACTTTGAAATATAGAAATACCTGTCCGAAAACAAGGCGATTTTGCAATGGAAGTCCGGCGGCCTGCGCGGGGAGCATCAGAGCGTAATTGATGATTTGGTCGGCAAAAATACCCGATATAATACAGCCCGCCATAAGGCCGAGCAATGCAAACATAATGCGTTTGCGCAACTCTTCAAGATGTCCGAAAAAACTCATTTCGGTCAGCGTGGCGCGCACGCCCATAGGCTCTGTGCCGTTATTGTCGGCTGTTGTCATGGCAATTTGGCGAACAAACACTCTGTAAACGTCATGTCTTGCGTTGTTTCGGGGCGAAAATTACGGAAACTGTGCCGAACGGCAATAAAGCATCTTGAAAATCAATCGTCGCAAGACATTGTTTTACAATAGTTTACGCTGTATTTCCGTGTCTGTCGAACGCCGTTTGCGCACTTATTGCAGATTACCTTTGGTGTTAAGTTTGCATGTTGCAACGCCTTACGTTTTTCGTGAAATATCCAAGAAAATTATTTTCGATTTGTAAAATTTTCTTCTTTACAATTTGCCCATATTTTAAGAATTTTGTACTTATTGATTCGAGCTGCAAGCGCGGCCGCGTCAATTGATTCGCAGAGCAGACAAACTGCCCGAAGCATCGTTCCCCCCGGCGATTCTACGGAGAATTTTATTTTGGCTAAACGTTCAGATACACTACATTTGTTCCCGGCACTCGCACAGGCTGCAAAGGCCGTTGCGACACGTCCGGCGGCTCTTAACAAAGAGCATCGCATTACAGCGGATCCCGACCCGGAGGCGGGCGTTTTATGGCAAAAATGCCTTGATATTATTGCCGACAACGTTGATTTGCAGGTGTTCCGCACATGGTTCGAACCTATTTCGGCACTTTGCTGGAGCGGCGACGTATTAACGTTGCAAGTTCCGTCACAATTTTTCTTGGAATGGATAGAGGAGCATTACTACAAGCTTCTCCAGAAAACGATATATCAGACGCTCGGACCGAAAGCACGGTTGCAATACAACGTAGTCGTAAAGAAAAGTACAGATACGCTTGAGCAACGCGCCATAAAACTTCCGGCATTCCGCAGTACTCCCGCCGCCCAACAACCGGCTTTGCCGTTTGCCGCTGTGCCGGCCGTGGATTCGTTTCCGTCATTTCTGAATCAGCGTTATAATTTCGGTAATTTTATACGCGGCGAAAGCAATCAGCTGGCATTGTCGGCCGGGCTGGCCATTGCCGAAAATCCGGGCGGCACACGCTTCAATCCGCTGTTCATCTATGGCAGTACCGGATTGGGCAAAACCCATCTTGTGCAGGCAATAGGCAATCAAATTGCACAAAACAATCGCTCGGCTCGCGTTCTATACACCAATAGCGAACGCTTCACGATAGAATATGTAAATGCTATACAAAGCAACAAAGTAAATGATTTTACAAATTTTTATCGCAGTATAGACGCGCTTATTATAGACGATATTCAGTTCTTTGCGGGCAAAGAAAAAACGCAGGATAATTTTTTCCATACGTTTAATGTATTGTATCAATCCGGCAAACAATTGATTTTGACAAGCGATAAGCCGCCCAAAGAGCTTGCCGACGTAGACGAGCGGCTTGTGTCGCGCTTTCAATGGGGACTGACCGTAGATGTTCAGCCGCCGGATTTCGAAATGCGAATGGCGATTCTTCAAAGAAAAAGTACAGACGAAGGCTTTGATTTGCCGCTTGACGTTACCGAATACATCGCTCGGCACATATTTACAAGTGTCCGCGAATTAGAAGGTTGTCTTATCAGCATAATAGCCAAAGTTTCGCTTGACCGCCGCAAATTGACGCTCGACCTTGCCAAAGAAGTTGTGCAGGGATCCGCGACAGCCGCCGCAAAGCAACGCCGCTTCGGGCTGGACGATATTAAACGCGAAGTTGCAGGCTATTACGGGTTGGCTGTTCCGTTGCTTGAAGGTGCGTCGCGCAAGCATGAAATCGCACTTGCACGGCAAATTGCAATGTACTTGGCCAAACAACTGACACCGCTTTCGCTTAAAGCCATAGGCGCGGGCTTCGGCAAGCGCGACCACACTACCGTTATACATTCTTGCCGTACAATAGAAAATTATCTCGAGTCTGACGCAACGCTGCGTGACACACTCGGAGAACTAAAGAAGAAATTCTGAAGAATTTGCGGGGAAGCGCATCAGCCGCAATACGACGGGTTGCTTTTACTGCCCCAGAAAGTGTTGCGGCTTTCGCTGTTTACATTATACGGACAAAAATGATATTACGAGAAAAAACTTACGGCCGCCTGCAACCCTTCGACTAATGCGTCAATTTCCGACTCCGTATTATAGAACGCCATAGAAGCACGTGTTGTAGCCGGAACGCCGAAACGGCTCCACAAGGGTTGATTGCAATGATGTCCGGCACGTGCGGCTACACCTTCGCGGTCGAGAAAAGAGCCTACATCGTGCGGGTGAATATCGCCGAGAGTGAAAGAAATAACAGAGGCTTTCTCGGTTGCCTCGCCATATATTTTCAAGCCCGGAACATCTGCCAATTTCTTGTTTGCATAGCCAAGCAACTCTTGCTCCCGTGCAGCAATATGGCTTATCCCTATGAATTGCACGTATTCTATGGCGGCCGCCAATCCTATTGCACCCTCAATATTCGGGGTTCCCGCTTCAAATCTTCCGGGTGCATCGTCGAAAGTTGAGCGTTCTAAAGTTACGCGCCTAATCATACCGCCGCCTGTTTGATAGGGCGGCAATTCATCTATTAACCGTTTGCTGACGAATAATACGCCGATACCCGACGGCGCATACAGCTTGTGTCCGGAAAACGCATAGAAATCACAACCTAACTCGCGTATATTTACCGGCAGATGCGGAACGGCTTGCGCTCCGTCGAGCAAAGTCGCAATTCCGCGTTCGCGTGCGGCCGCCACAATTTCTCGAACAGGGTTTATAGTGCCGAGCGAATTGGAAACATGAGTCAATGCTACAAGTTTTGTTCTATTGCCAAGAAACGCTTCCAGATTATCCGTTATCAATTCGCCGCTGTCGGAAACGGGGATAATTCGCAACTTTGCACCTTTTTCCTTGCAAAGCATTTGCCACGGCACGATATTCGAATGATGCTCCATTTCCGAGACTACTATTTCGTCGCCCGTATCTAAAAAACGTCGTCCGAAAGTGGCCGCCGCGAGATTTACCGATTCGGTGGCACCGCGAGTGAAGATTATTTCTCTGTCGCTTGCACCGATAAATTGCGCCACGGTTTTTCGGGCATTTTCGTATTCGTCGGTTGCTTTTTGGCTGAGATAATGCGAGCCGCGATGAATGTTTGCGTTCGATTCCGTGTAATGCCGCACGATTGCGTCAATAACCGATTGCGGCTTATGCGCAGTAGCGGCATTATCCAAGTAAGCGAGAGGTTTGCCGTATACTTCCACCGCAAGTGCGGGGAAATCGCGGCGAACTGCCGACCAATCGGGCGCGTGAATCGGCTCCGGCTGCCGAGGTATTTCGGTTTTTACTATCATTTATTCCTCGTCATGCAACCGTTTTGCTATAATTTCATCAATCTTTAAGCGCGTATTCCCAATTTGGATTTTATTCGAAATCTCGGCTGCAAAAGCGTGAAGCAAAAGTGCCTTGGCTTTCTCTTCGGAAATTCCGCGAGAGCGCAAATAGAACAAAGACGTTTCGTCCAAACATCCGGAAGTCGCACCGTGCGAACATTTTACGTCGTCGGCGTAAATCTCTAGCTGCGGCTTGCTGTTTATCGTTGCACTGCCCGACATCAAAATTGTTCTGTTTGACTGATAGGCATTTGTTTTTTGCGCACCTTTTCGCACGTATATTTTTCCGTTGAATACAGCTGTGGAACGGTCGTCGAGAATGTGATTGTAATGCTCATTACTTTGGCAATGCGGCGCGGCGTGGTCTACCATTGTGTGATTGTCAATAAGCCGTTTGTCCGAACCGAGTGCAAGTCCGTAAAAATGCGCTTCTGCGCCTGGCGCGGCAAGTTCCGCAACGGCCGTATTGCGAACGAAATGCCCACCGAGCGTAAGCGTTACTGCGTAATATAGGCTGGCAGCTGCCTGGCGTATGTGCGAAGCCGTAATTTTTGCCGCCGTATCGTCTTGGATGATGTAATGCCGAATAGATGAATTTTCTGCGGCTATGATTTCTATTGCGGAATTTACTAATGCCGGTTGCTCTCCTATGGTTGCCGAATATTCGATAATCGAAGCCTGCGAATTGCGTCCAGCGTATATAAACAAACGCGGTTGTGCAAAGATTGCCGCGTCGCGTGCATCTGTATAATTCAATACGGTTATAGGTTGTGAAATATTAGCATTGTCGGCTATTTTCAGCACTGCTCCGTAATACGCAAATGCGGTGTTTAAAGCTGTGAAAGCATTGTCGGAAAAATCGAGTATTTTCCCAATCATATTCTTTGTTTCCGTATCGGTTGTATCGAACGAGGAAACGCCGAGGCCTGCGGGCATTGCGTCCGGCAGTGAGTAATCCGGCGAGAACCGGCCGTTTATCAGAATAATTTTAACGGCATTTTCGGGAATGAAATCCGGCGGCGCGGGAAAAGCATCTACGGGCGGCACCGCGGCCGGCAAAGCCGTATAATCATGCTTAATCAGCGGCATTACATTCGTATACTTCCATTCCTCAAGCCGTATGGTCGGAAAGCCGAGTGCGCGGAAACGTTCCGCAGCTTCGCGCCTCAATATTTGAAACGGCATATTTATTCCGCCGTTCAATGTTTGCTCGAACTGATGAAAGTCTGCGAGTAGTTTACCGTGCAAATCATTATTTTCCATAATATTACGCCGTGCCTTTCAGCCAGTCGTAACCTTTCTCTTCCAGCTCTCGAGCAAGTTCTTTCCCACCGGAGCGGACGATTTTGCCTTTATAAAATACATGCACAAAATCCGGTATAATGTAATTCAGCAGGCGTTGATAATGCGTGATGATTACGAATGCGTTATTGTCGTTTCGCAAAGCGTTTACGCCGTTTGAAACGATTTTGAGGGCATCTATATCCAGCCCCGAGTCGGTTTCGTCGAGAATGGCAAGTTTCGGTTCGAGCATTGCCATCTGGAAAACTTCATTGCGTTTTTTCTCGCCGCCCGAGAAGCCTTCATTTAGCGAGCGTTGCAAAAAACTGCGGTCAATTTCTACTAGTTTGGATTTTTCTCTCATAAGAGCAAGGAAATCCATAGCGTCAAGCGGGTCTTGTCCGCGACTTTTTCGCAATTCGTTCATCGCCGCTTTAAGGAAATTTGCAGTTGAAACACCGGGAATTTCCACCGGATATTGAAAAGCCAGAAATATACCTGCGCGTGCGCGTTCCTCCGGTTGCATTTCGAGCAGGCTGTGCCCGTCAAATAAAATTTCGCCGCTGGTAACCTCATAGTCTTCGCGTCCGGCTAAAACCGAGGCCAGCGTGGATTTGCCGGAGCCGTTAGGCCCCATAATCGCATGGGTTTCGCCCGGACGGATGTTAAGCGAAACGCCGTTTAGGATGTTTTTCCCTTCGATTTCTGCGAACAGATTTTTAATTTCAAGCATATTATTGTCTTGCGGTTGTCAGAAATATAGTTAATCCGCGCTTTTTAAGAGTTCATTTCCTCTTTTATCGCGAGAACAAGCCACTTTTGAGTATCGAAGCCGATAATGCAGTCGTCCGAGGCGAGCAATATCGGGCGTTTAATCAATTTTCCGTTGGCAGACATAAGCGCGAATGCTTGTTCGGCTGTCATGGACGGCATCTTATTTTTGAGATTCATGGCAGAATATGCTCTGCCCGTAGTATTGAACATTTTTTTCAGGTCGCGGCCGCTTAATTCGTAGATAATGCGTAAAACTTCTACACTCGGCGGGTTCTCGATTATTTCGATATAGTCGGCGCGAACCAATTCTTTCTTGAAAAAGCGAATTGCATTTTTGCAGGATTCGCAATTTGCATAATAAAAAACTTTCAGCATAGCGGCTCTGTTTTCGATATATTTATCCTACGCTTCCCTCGAGCGAAACCGAGAGCAGGCGCGAAGCTTCCACTGCGAATTCCATTGGTAATTGATTCATAACTTCCTTGCAATACCCGTTCACTATCAGTGCAACGGCTTCTTCGGTTGATATACCGCGTTGATTGCAATAAAATAGAATATCTTCGCCGATTTTGGAAGTGGTTGCTTCGTGTTCCACAATCGCGGATTTATTGCCGGACTCGATGTACGGGAACGTATGCGCGCCGCAGTCGCTTCCTATGAGCAACGAATCGCATTGCGAAAAGTTTCGGGCATTTTCGGCTGTTTTGTTAACTTTTACCAAACCGCGATAACTATTATTGGAACGCCCGGCAGAAATTCCTTTTGACACTATTCGACTGCGCGTATTTTTTCCGATATGCATCATTTTAGTGCCTGTATCGGCCTGCTGAAAATTATTCGTTACAGCCACCGAATAAAATTCACCTACGGAATTATCGCCTTTTAGCACAACGCCAGGGTATTTCCAAGTAATAGCCGAGCCTGTTTCTACTTGCGTCCAAGATATTTTACTGTTGTCGCCCAGACATATTCCGCGTTTGGTTACGAAATTATAGATACCGCCTTTGCCTTCCTTATCACCAGGATACCAATTTTGTACGGTAGAATATTTTATTTCGGCGTTTTTATGCGCCACAATTTCCACTACCGCCGCATGCATCTGATTTTCGTCGCGTTTGGGAGCGGTACACCCCTCCAAATAGCTGGCGTAAGCACCTTCTTCGGCTATAATAAGCGTGCGCTCGAATTGTCCCGTATCTTTTGCGTTAATGCGGAAATACGTGGATAATTCCATAGGGCAACGAACGCCCTTGGGAATAAAGCAGAAAGAACCGTCGCTGAATACTGCCGAATTAAGTGCGGCGTAGAAATTATCCGACGGCGGAACTACGCTGCCAATGTATTTGCGCACAATATCGGAATGTTCTCGTATAGCCTCGCTCATCGAGCAGAAAATTATGCCCAATGCGCCGAGTTTGTCTTTGAACGTTGTAGCAACCGATACGCTGTCCAGCACGGCATCTATGGCTACTCCCGAGATACGCTCTTGCTCTATAAGCGAAATTCCGAGTTTGTCGAAAGTTCTGCGCAATTCGGGGTCTATCTCGTCGAGTGATTTCGGTGCCGCTTTTTTAGATTTTGGTGCGGCATAATAGCTGATATCGTTGAAATCTACCTTAGGGAAACTTACGTTTGCCCAGGTCGGTTCTTTCATTGCCAACCAATTTCGATAAGCCTTCAATCGCCATTCAAGCATCCATTCCGGCTCTTCCTTCTTTGCCGAAATCATGCGAACAATGTCTTCGCTAAGTCCTTTCGGGGCTATTTCTTGCTCAATGTTGCTTACAAAACCGTATTTGTACTCGCCGCCGACAACATCGTCGAGAATATTAGTTTCTGTATTCATAAGGCATTTATTTCTGAAAATTACTTAATTAGGCCGAGGCCGCGGCCGTACCGGCCAATTCGGCTATTGTCATCGAGCGAAACACATCGTCTATACGCTCTTGTAGCAATTGCATGGGCGATTTGATTGTGCATGTATGAAAAGCCGCACAGTTGCAATCGATAACGCCGTAAGTACAATCCACAATATTTTGCCGTCCTTCCACTACCGCTATTATATCGGCAACGGTTACAAGCTCAGCGGGTATGGCCAAAGAATATCCGCCTTGGCTGCCCTGATACGAGATAAGAAAACCTGACTTTGAAAGCGCACTCAGCACTTTTGCCAATAATTCAAAGGATATATTGTGCTGCTCGGCTATTTCTTTCACAGTAGCAGTCGCGCCGTTACGTGTAGCGATAAACTGCACGGCAAGCAATCCGTATTCTATTCTTTTAGAAAGCCTAAGCATATCCGCAACTTCGGAAAATACCCCGCACAAAAACTTGTTCGCAAAAGATGCAAATCATGTTAATTGCCCGCAAAAATACGACAAATTTAGTCGTATTTCAAAATAAAAAATTCTACGAACAATTACAGATGTGTTCCGCAACGGATACGCATATAGTAAGCCTTTCGGCGGTGTTTGGTCGGTATTCCTTGTTTATCAAGCATTTACAATTCGCCGAACCCCGAATCGAACAATGCGTAAAGCTCGTCGAACGCCGCTTGTTCGTCTTCGCCTTCTACACGTACAAGCAATTCGCAACCTTGCTCGGCCGCAAGTGTCATAACGCCGATTATACTTTTGGCGTTGATTCCGTAGCCGTCGCGCTCCAAATAAATATCGGATTTGAATTTGGCGGCAAGTTTTACCAGCATTGCAGCAGGGCGCGTGTGCAGTCCGGCGCGATTTTTAATTTTCAGTTTCTGTTCAATCATTGTTTCTGTTGTCAGTGTACTTTTTATCTTGCCGTAATTAGGCGGGTTATCGGCTGAACTTGGCAAAAATATCAAAAACAAAGGCAATTATTGTTGCTTAAACTGCAGAATTACCCCGACAAAGTGCGTATATCCGAACCTGAACGCTTTTTTCGTAATTTTGCTTCCGAGTATTGGTCTGTAAAATGAATGTTGGCTATGTGTTTTATTCCGGCAATTATTAAAACATGGACGACTGTAAGCGTATAAACATAGTACTCGAAAGGCTTCGCAAGGAATATCCGGCCGCAAATACTGCTCTGTTGCATCGGTCTGCTTTTGAATTGTTGATAGCTACAATTCTTTCCGCGCAATGCACGGACGAGCGTGTAAATATCGTAACTCGTGATTTATTCGAAAAATATACATTGCCTCGAGATTATTTACGCGCCGAGCAAGAAGAATTGGAGCAAGACATTTTCTCGACCGGATTTTACCGTAATAAAGCACGAAACATACGAAGTTGTTGCCAAGTGCTTATTGACAAGTTCAACGGAGAAGTTCCGCGAACAATCGAAGAATTAACGAGTTTGCCGGGTGTCGGGCGCAAAACCGCAAATGTAGTTATCGGGCATTGGTTCGGCGAACCGGCCGGAATTGTAGTGGATACACATGTAATCCGCATAGCCGGATTACTTGGCTTTACACAAGGCAAAAATGCGGAAAAAATAGAGCAAACACTGATGGAAATCACATCGAAAGAAGATTGGACGGTATTAACCGACCTGCTGATTGCGCATGGGCGTGCCGTTTGTATTGCTCGTCGTCCGCGATGCGGCGTATGCGTTCTGGCGGATATTTGCCCGTCGGCGCAACTTTGATACTTTCAAATTCAGGGCGATTTAAGTTCCAATGACACGGCCAGCCGTTCTGCTTGCTATATTTCGGCTTTTGCGGTGTATTTTTGTCGTTGTTCAGTCAGTTTCCCGATTAAATCTTTTTGCTTATGACGCAACTTTCCACGCTTGCCACGCTCGAAGGCCGCGCCGTACTGCGAGCGATGTTCCGCGAGTTGCGCTATGAACGCCGCGTCGGCCCGTTTTCCGCCATAATGCTGTGCTTGCGCGTATGTGTCCGCGAACGCGAGATATTTCGCTATACGAGCCGCGAAGTAACCGTTTTGCACCCTTTGGGGCTTATTTCCGGCGTTTCTTTATGGATGCAGGAAATTGTAAACCGCTTTTATTTTTCGGTTATCAGCTCTTTTGTTTATTTGGGGGCGGCGATTCTATTGCTTGTGGTTGGATTGCGCCGCGTAATGGACACTATCCCGGATTGGTATTTGATAGCCGGCATAATTTTGGAAACATCAATGTTGGTAGCTATGTTTATCGTGATGTTTTTTTCGCCTTCGGAGGAAGAAACCGACATAGAAACCGAATCTTCGGCAGAAAATGAGCTGATTCGTGAAATAGGCGAAATTGCAGGCGATTACGCAAGTACGGGAATTAAGCTCGACTCGATAGCCGAAACATTGGAAGCGATTGCGGAACGTCAGGAAAATATGGCGAAGGCTATGCGAGAGAGCGTAGAAATTGCCGCGCTCGCCATTGCCCCCAATCCGCAGATGCTTGCGGCAATGAACGACGTTAACACGGCTTTATCGGCATTTCGCGCAACACTTGCCGAACTTAACGAGGGCGCACGTGCTCTGCGCCGCGAAGAAATAGAGGCTGCGGTTCGCCGCGAATTGCAACGTATTGTTGCCGCCGCTGCCGGCACTTCCACAATCGAACAGCCGCCGCTAAAAGCCCATGAAAAAGCGCCGCACACATAAACGTCGTCGCTACGTAGAGTTATACTTTATTCTCTATCTTGCCGCGCTGATACTTCTATTGCCCGACAAGCGACAGAAAACTATGGACTCCGACAGCGTTCTCACCGCACTTTTTCAGCAATCTTTTACGTTGCAGCCTGAAAAGACCGTTCTCTCGGCACGTATAGTTGTCGATTCTGCCGGTGCAAAAATCATTGCACCCGATACAGCCAATTTAATAGTTTTCACCGGAAATATACGCGATGCGCACTATCAATTCTTAATTGAAGACCCAGCATTAGGGCAAACGTTGCGCCTTAGTTCCGACAGTGCGTCGCCGGCGCCGATGTTTCGCATAGAGCAGCGCGACGACCTTCGTGCGATTAAATTTATATGGAAACCGGCCGCTACGGCAGGAATGAGAAGCCGTTCGTATTCGGTGCGCGTTATTGCCACGGCTACTCCCGTTGCGCCGCCCGGCAATATTGCGCTTGAACAAATGATAGCCGATGCCGGCACGCGGCTTACCGCAGAAACACAATTTGCGGTTAATATCATAAACGACGGCGAGCCGGAAACTCAATCCAAAATTGCACTTGTGCCGCCTATGTCCGGTCAGGAAGGGCAAGGCGTTCCGCTTATTCAGCAAAATATTACGCAACCGCCGATTGTAATTACGCAACAGAGTCGTCCGCCGTCAGGCGATTTTTCTATCAGCCCGTTTTCGATTTCTATAGGAACAATAGCCTATCATCCTTGGTCGAACAGAATATTTATTACCGGAACGCAATCGGGCGCAGATTTGAAGCGAACGCCGATTGTTAAAATAGAGCGTTCGTCAGCCGATATTGGCGGAAATGCAGAGATAGCTGAAATTCGCGGCAACGAAATACTATTACGCGGCACCGCGCCTTCGTCGGGAGTTATGCGCGTAAGCGTTACCGCCGAGCGCGCCGCCGACGGGCGCACTGCAACCGTAGAATTTAATGTGCAACCGCAACCGTTTGCTGCGCCTATCGTAAGCCGCATTATGAATCCGGGCATATCATATACAATTCAACCGAATATACCTCTGCTGACCAATACCGACGCAAAAGCCGTGCTGTATGACGGAACGCAAGAACGCATTTCAAGTCCGCAGGGTGCTGCGTTTGAATTTACGCCCGACGCACGCGATACGGGCAAAGTCCTGACGCTTGCGCGAATAGTAGGAGGGCGGCAAATCGGCGACCGCATATCAATTCGTATCGAAAATTTCCCTTCGCCCGAAATTCTGGGCATTTCTCGACAAAAAAACGGCTCGACGCAAATTACAACACGCTCGTTCGGGCTGTGGAACGGGCGCGATAATCGCGCTTCAATAGTAATTATTGACGGCAATGCACGAGCAAGAGAATTATACGGAAATTTCCGTACCGATGCAAAATCACTTGCACACACGCAAGTATTCGAGATTGTACCCAAAAATCCAGACGCAACATTTACTTTCCGTTGCCGTGTCGTTGATTTGCGCGGTGCAAGCTCGGCAACGCGGGCAATAGGGAAAGACGAATAACAGTAATACACAATATCCCTACAGAAAATAAATTACAGTACAAATATTTCAGGCATTACTAAAATTTAGTATATCTTTTTACCTTGATAATTCCTTATCAGATATTTCAAGTGTATATGAATGATTTTGTTCGATTCATCTTTATCAGTCCGAGTAACGGCAAAATCTTCGGTAATGCCTAACATATCACGTAAAAAATCCATAAATTCCATTTATTTTTCTGTAAATTTAATCCATTAAAAATTTAGTATAACCAAATAAGTTGATTTACGGGTTGTAAAAAACAACACTAATAGTTGTATTTTTAATTCCCTGACCGCGGAAATCCGAAAAAACAACAAAATTACAAGTTAAAAACATCTTATTCGATGAGGAAAATACTATAAATAGGCATTACTAAAATTTTAATGGAGCAAAGTTAAGTTTTCCGAAGTAGAATAGGGCGTTAATTCTAAATCGCTCGAAATTTAAAAATCCTCTTGCTTTAGATATTACCGATTGTATTTTCCC
>JADZAA010000114.1 GCA_020852855.1 Bacteroidota bacterium | reverse complement strand
GTTTCGAGCAAACTCAATCATACCGCCTTAAAAATGAAACTCTATATCTCTGCTACCCAAACAGCTTTCAAACAATTACGTCATCTAAATGTTGTCAAATTCTTACCTACTGCGTAAGGTCAGTTATAAAGGAAGCGTTGCACTTGACTGTTGGATTCAAACTTCTATACGCCGCCTTAATCATTGAACGCCCAAGAGAGAGAAATTCGCAGAGTACGGTCGAGGTCAGGATAATACGGGGTATACTCGATGTGCGCCGAGAAAAGATTGGAATAGACCGCACGAAGCCGCGCATTGCCTAATTTTGCAGTTGCAAATACCGAACAACCGTCGAAAGCGGCCGGCGTTTCGTTTTCCGTTGCCACATAGTTCCACGTTTGCGGAACAAATGTTTCACCGCGGTAAGCGGTTATTCCCGACACGGAAAAGCCTGCTATCAGACTGCTTGCACCTGCTTTATATTCATATTGCGCAGAGATACCGCCGAATAATGCCGGCAATTCGGCACCGCCGCCAAAATACGATTGTGCCCAACATTGTGCGAACAGCCGCTTGAAAAGGAATGTTCTTCCGCGAATAAATCCGCCTACTACTGCACGTGAATCGCCTGAAAAAGAATGTGTTCCAAGCGTATTTCCATTGGTATCCGTTATTCGTATGCTTTCTATAGGCGACGAGATATACCGAGAAAACATAGAAGCAATTATGCCTGACGAATCCGGCCCGAAGCGAAGCCCGGCAAGTGCAAGCAAATGTTTTTCGGACGGCAGATTGCGTCCTTCGGTAGGCGAAGGCGCGCGGTCGCTGCGCGAAAAATCGGCCGTGAACGCTATTTGCGATGAAATCGGTGCGGCCACAGCCGCACCAAGCGATAAGGATGTACGGTCTTGGTCAATTCGTATTCTTGCTCCCGAACGTAAGGATATTCCCGCGGACGAAGCCCAAGAAGCATGAATATAGCCCGCAGCCGATACCCCAGAAAGTACATCGGCATAAACAGAAGCGGCCGAATTTACCCATGTCAGGTCGCCGCCGGCACGTAAAAATAAAATATCCGATATTTTCTGTTCAAGTCTTAGCACAGCCCCCACGAAAGCCGAGCGTGTTTGCATAAGCCGCAAAGTATCGGCAACACCGGTAAAGTATGCCGAGCCGCGATTTATCTCCCAATTTTCACCGGAAAAATAAGCGGAGCCGTTTGCGGCGAAACCGGAGTCCGGTCGCCAGCTTCCTGCAAGTGTAATATCGTGTCGGAATACTCTTTCGTCAAGGTCGGATATGCGCGGCAAAGCAGTAATGGGATTTGTAAAATCCGTATTATCGGGCATTAGTCCGCCATTTGCGCCAAACCCATGATTTGTGAATAATTCAGTAAGAGTGAAAGTAGTTTTATCGGAAGGCGAAAAGCGCAGACCGAAGCGCACGTTCCAAATATCAAAACCGGAATTATTAAAGCGCCCGTCGTAAGATTGCCGCCGAAAGCCGAAAGTTCCGTTCCAATCGGGCGCGAAGTTCTGACTGAATACGCCGTCGGACGCTATAAAATTATAGTCGCTTTGAGCATACCATAGCCTTGTGTAAGGCTTTTTTACGTCGTGAATTGCCTCTTGTATATTTATCAACATTCCGGACGAATTATCCCCAAAGACAACTGCGTCAGTTCCGGTCAGAATCTCTGTACGCTCCAACATTTCGGGCGGGAATTGGTCGAGCAGGAATGTTCCGAACATCGGACTTACAAGCGGACGGGCGTTGAAGCGCAATGAATTATCGTGTGCATTGCCTCCGAATACACTAAAAGAATTGAATCCTCCGAAGCCGCCGAGCGATTGCGGGAAAGCGGCGGGAAAAGTCTGACGCAGAATATCGGTTAATTCAAAATAAGGCATCTTCTCAATATCGCGTTTGCCGAACATAACGCATTCCGGCATAGTGAATTGAGATATTAGTCCATGCGATTTGACGGGAAGACTTGGCAATTTCGCATTGCGAGCAGAATCCGGAGTGTCGGCAACGGGTTTTTGCACCGCATACAACGTGTCGGAAGCGGCTGAATATAAATCTGCGCCGCCTGCCACTAACAGCACAAAGACGGCGCAGAGATAATTCGATACTTGCATCGGTTAAAAAGTCATTTTTTCCTGCGGTGAAGTTGCTGCGAGTGCCGGCGTAACGATTGTTTCATCTGTTGCGTCGTCGTCCTCTTCATCTTCTTCATGCGGAACTGTCGTAATATCGGCAATTAAATCGTTTTCGTCAAGTCGTATCAGTTTTACGCCTTGAGTATTGCGTCCGATAATGCGAATATCTTTAACCGGCTGGCGTATCAGTATTCCGTTTACTGTCATCACAACCAAATCATCGGTATCTTGAACCGCCATAACGGCCACGACTTCGCCCGTTTTATCGGTTATATTCATCGAGATAACGCCCTTCGCGCCGCGCTTTGTCAGACGGAAGTCGTTGTAATCATTGCGCTTGCCATAGCCGTTTTTGCCTACAACTATAAGTTGCTGGTCAGGACGGCGAATAGCCACCATCGAAATTACATGCGCATTGTTTTCGAGCATAATGCCTCGAACACCGGCTGCGGAGCGTCCCATAGGCCGCACATCGCTTTCACGGAATCGGCAAGCAAGGCCATTATTTGCAGCTACGATAATATCGCATTGCCCGTCGGTCAAAGCGGCTCTGATAAGCCTGTCGCCTTCGTTGAGAGTAAGTGCAATTTTTCCGTTTGCGCGGACGCTCTCAAATTCCGACAGAGAGGTTTTTTTGACTGTCCCCTGCTCGGTACACATAAAAATGAACGAGTTTTCGGGGAAATCTTTTACAGTCATTGTGGCTGTTACGTTTTCATCGTTCGATTTTTCTATAACATTCGCCAATGAACGTCCTTTTGCATTGCGGCTGGCTTCCGGCAAATCGAATACCCGAACTCGAAAAACGCGCCCCCTATCGGTAAAGAACAGAAGGTAATGGTGCGTTGCTGCGCGGAAAACTTGTTCCACGTAATCGTCGTCGTGAGTTCCCGCCCCGCTAAGTCCGCGGCCGCCTTTGTGTTGTCGACGATAATTGCTTACTGCCGTTCGCTTGATAAATCCGCGATGAGAAATAGTTACAATCATCTCTTCGTTGGCAATCATGTCTTCGAGCGTGAAGTCCCGCGCATCATAAACAATTTCGGTACGGCGTTTATCGCCGAATTTATTTTTCAGGGCGGCTAATTCTTCCGAAATAAGTTGCATTTGCAGTTCTTTGCTTGCAAGCAAAGAACGAAGTTGTTCGATAAGCCGAATAATCTCGCGATATTCCTGCATGATTTTTTCGCGCTCTAATCCGGTCAAACGCTGTAAGCGCATATCAAGTATGGCTTTAGCCTGTATTTCCGTAAGCGAGAAACGCTGCTGCAAACGTGCCGAAGCCGTTGGTGCATCGGGTGATTCGCGTATGGTTTTTATCACGGCATCTATATTATCAAGTGCGATAATGAAGCCTTCCAAGATATGCGCCCGCTTCTCGGCAGCACCAAGTTCGAATTGCGCACGGCGGACTATTACCTCGTTTCTATGCTTCAGAAATTCTTCCATCATTTCTTTCAGCGTCAGAACACGCGGGCGGCCATTGACCAAAGCCAGCATAATAACGCCGAAAGTAACCTGCATTTGTGTATGCTTGTACAGATTATTAAGCACCACCATAGGCGTTGCGTCGCGTTTTAGCTCTATAACAATTCGCAGACCGTCGCGGTCGGATTCGTCGCGTATATCCGAAATATCCTCAAGCGTTTTATGTCGTACGAGGTCAGCCATTTTCTCGATAAGTCCCGCTTTACTTACTTGGTACGGAAGTTCTGTAACGACAATGGCCTCTTTTGTCTTGGTAGATTCGATATTTGCCTTTGCGCGAAGAAGAACGCGGCCGCGACCGGTCATATAAGCATCGCGCACACCTTCATAGCCGTAAATTATGCCGCCCGTCGGAAAATCCGGGGCTATAACGTGTTGCATAAGTTCAGAAATAGTAACATCGGGGCTGGCAATTAAGGCCTGCAAGCCGTCGACAATTTCCGTCAAGCAATGCGGCGGGATATTGGTAGCCATACCGACAGCTATACCTCCCGCACCATTGACCAACAGAGCCGGCAGAATCGTTGGCAATACGCTTGGTTCTTCGAGCGAATCATCGAAATTCGGACGAAAATCCACAGTATTTTTTTCTATATCGCGCAACATTTCGAGCGCTAAGTATTCAAGCCGCGTTTCGGTGTAACGCATAGCGGCCGGCGGGTCGCCGTCTATCGAGCCGTAATTGCCCTGCCCGTCGACAAGCGTATAGCGCATTGACCATTCCTGAGCCAAACGCACCATTGCGTCGTAAACCGAGGAATCGCCGTGAGGGTGATATTTTCCGAGCACCTCTCCCACTAAACGCGCCGATTTTTTATATGCACGATTCGGCATCAAGCCAAGTTCGGACATTGCGTAAAGTATACGGCGATGCACGGGCTTCAATCCGTCGCGAACATCGGGCAACGCACGCGATACAATCACCGACATAGAGTAATCGAGGTAGGAATCGCGCATCTCGTCTTCCATGAGCACAGGAAGAATACGCTCGCTCAAAAGATTCATAAGTATCCTGAAAATTTAGAGTTCCATAGAAAGTAAAAGCGACTCTGGCCGCCGCGAATACTTATGCAAAAATACGGATTTTTTTCGATATGGAGGGGGTTGCACCGGCTATGCCCGAATACCTCA
The DNA here is from genome assembly GCA_020852855.1 of Bacteroidota bacterium. Taxonomy (GTDB): domain Bacteria; phylum Bacteroidota; class Ignavibacteria; order Kapaibacteriales; family UBA961; genus JADZAA01. The sequence continues at coordinate 206 of JADZAA010000114.1, read as the reverse complement.
GCCCGGCACCGTCATTTCACGTGCGATTCTTCGCGCCGTTTATTCTGCTCGGCGCAACATATTTTCCGCTTTGTTTTAAGTAACTGACCTTACGCATTAGATCTTAAAAGTATTATATTAGTAGCAACAAGTTGTTTCACAAATTGAAAGATTTGCAATGAAATCGGAAGTATTCGATTTATACTGTGATTACTTGCTAAGTTCAT
>JADZAA010000113.1 GCA_020852855.1 Bacteroidota bacterium | reverse complement strand
TGAACGGGAAAATACAATCAGTAATATCTAAAGCAAGAGGATTTTTAAATTTCGACAGATTTAGAATTAACGCCCTGTTTTATTTCGGAAAACTTAACTTTGCTCCATTAAAATTTTAGTAATGCCTATAAAAGATTAGTGTTTTATGAAGATTCTGTATCTAAAATTTAAAAATATAAACTCTCTATGGGGTGAAAACGAAATTGATTTCACTAATCCTATTTTTACGAATGACGGACTTTTTGCAATTACAGGCAAAACAGGTGCGGGTAAAAGTTCAATTCTTGATGCAATTTCTTTAGCGTTTTATGGAAAAACACCAAGAGTGGATATTACAGGGAACGAAAATGCTGTAATGACAAGAGGCGAAAAAGATTGTTATGCAGAAATCACCTTTGAAATATCTGGAAATATATGGAAATCTTCTTGGAAGCAAGAACGCAGTAAAAATGGAAATTTAAAGCCTATACAGCGTATTATTGCAGATTCTAATAATAAAATCATAGCAGACCAAATCCGCACTTGTAATGATACTATTATTGATATTCTTGGGCTCACATTTGAACAATTTACCAAAGTAATAATGCTTGCACAAGGCAGCTTCGCTGCTTTTTTACAAGCTAATAAAGATGAAAAAAGTACTCTTTTAGAACAAATTACAGGCACTGATATTTATAGTGATATTTCAATAAATGTTTATGAAAGAAGTAAAGAGGAAAGGGATAAATATAATAATATTTTAACAGAACTTCAGGCAATTAAAACAATATCCGAGGACGATATTATTGATTTAAAAAATATAAATCTTACACTAGAAAAAGAAAAAAAACAAATTGAAAGTGAATTGGAGAAATTAGAAATTGCACAAAAATGGCTTATTGATATTGCAATCCTACAAACAGGAATTAAAGAAGCTAAATCAAAATTACCTCAATTAGAAGAAAATACCAGAAAGGCAAAAGAAGCTTTCGAACAATCAGAAATTAATTTGAAAAATGCAAAGGATAGTTTTGATAAACAAATGCCAATTTTTAAATCTGTAAGAGAATTAGATACTAAAATATCAGAAAAGAAAAAATTACTAAAACCAATTTTAATTGAAATTGACAAACTAAACAAAGATATACACATTGTCAATAATTTATTAAATAATGAAAACAACAAATTAGATAAATCACATAAATTGTTTCTTGAAAAAAAGAATTGGTTAAATAATAATAAAATTTACGAAGAACTTGTATTGAATTATTCTGCGATTGAAAATGATTATCATTTATTATTCGATTCTTCTGTTGAAATTAAAAAATTAGACAGCGAACTTAAGGCTCTGCAAAAGGAAGTAGATTTGAAAAAATCCACATATAAGGAAGCGAAGAATAATTTAAATGAAAAGAATGATAAATTATCTGCTAAAATAAAAGACCTTGATATAAATAAATCTGAAAAAACCCAGATTTTAAATGGTAAAGATATTTTACAACTTGAATCAGATAAAGCAAAAATTACAAATATTGGAACATATATTAAAAATTTAATTAACATAGAAAAAGATATTCAATCAAGTAAAAATGAAATTAAATCTATAAATCAAAATCTTGATAATTTTGAACTATTGAGCAATAGTATTGCTGAAACAATAAATCAATCCAAAGAATTTAAAATATTTATTGAAAAACAAATATATCTACTTGATGAGAATATTAAGAGGGCTAATATAATTCAAAGTTTAGATGAACATAGGAAGAATTTAAAAGACGGCGAAGAATGTCCTCTTTGCGGTTCACGCGAACACCCTTATGCCATTGGTAATATTCCGCAGATTGGAGAGCAAGAAACAGAAATGGCTGATTTAAAAAATCAGTTACTTAGAACTACCGAAATAATTCAACAAAATGAAAAAAAAATTGCATCACTAATATCAAATAAAGAAAACGACTTAAAAAATAGACAAAAAGAAGAAAGATTATTAACAGAAAATATGGAAAAAAACAAAAGCTTTTTATCTGAAATAAAACGTATTGATTCTGCTTCTGTTTTTCCCAAGAAAGGTGATATAATAGAACAATTAAATGATATTTTAAATCAGAAGCGCGAAGTATTTGTAATGTTGAAAGGTTTAATTGAAAAAATAAAAAGTATAGATAGTCGAATTTATGATATTCAAGAAATAGAAATTCCTAAACTGCAAAACGAAAAACAAGATGCCGAAAAAAATGTCAATGAAGCTGACATAGCTTGTAAATTAGCCGAGCAACAGTATTATGATAAGCAGAATTTATTTAAAAACAAAGAAGAGGTATTTCAGAAGAATAATGCTAACTTTACAGCAAAACTTAAAATATATTCAGTAACAAATATTGATGATTTAAAAAAATGCCTCGATGATTGGCTGCAAAATAAAAAACTACTCGAAGATTTAACAAATCAGCTTAAAGAGATTGAAAGTAATATTGTAATAAAAAATAATGAATTAGAAAATTATAGAAAATTATTAGAAAATAAAGAAAAAGAAAAGAAGAACATAGAAGTCGAGGAAAATAATTTACTCCAACAACGCAAAAATATATTTGGCGAGAAATCCGTTGATATTGAAGAAATTCATCTCAATAAACTTATTGAAGATTACACAACAAAAAAATCAGAATCTCAGAATACATATATACAGACAGATAAAGAGTTCGAAAAGGTAAAGGCCGTCGTCAGTGAAAAAGAAAAGCAATTAGCTGATAAACTAAAACTTCAAATAACTAACAAATCAACTGCAGAATTAAAAGCAGAATATGAAGAAAAAAAGTTTAGAATAGATGAAATATCACAAAAAATTGGGGCAAATAATCAAATACTAATATATAATGAAGAAAATATAAAAAATTCAGATATTAAAAAAAGAGAAAAAGTGAAACAATTTAAAGTGTACAATAAATGGGCTAAATTAAATGACTTAATTGGTTCAGGAGACGGAAAGAAATACCGAAATTTTGCTCAAGCATTAACTTTTGAGTATTTGGTAGGTTTATCAAATGAACAACTTAAAAAAATGTCTGACCGCTATCTTCTTAAACGCATAGGTGACAGTTCTAATCCTTTTGAGTTATACGTTATTGACAAATACCAAAATAGTGAAGAACGAACAGCACAAAATCTTTCGGGTGGCGAAAAATTTATCGTTTCGCTTTCTCTTGCTCTTGGCTTGTCAGGTATGGCAAGTAAAAATATGCGTATAGACACAATGTTTATTGACGAAGGTTTCGGAACTCTTGATTCTGACTATCTTGACGTAGCATTAAATGCCTTGTCAAATTTGCAAAGCGAAGGAAAAATAATTGGCGTAATATCTCACTTGGCAGAACTTAAAGAAAGAATTGCGACACACGTTGAAGTTATTCCAAGTGGCAACGGACACTCAAAAATTCAGATAACACATTGACAAAATTGAACGGCATAATAATAATAGAAATTTGAGCGAACCGCTAACAAGGTATTGCCCAAAGCGTGGTTGAACGGCTTCAATTTGTGATAATTTTTGTTTGAGTTATTTATTTTAATTATTTGCACTTGGTTGTTAATTCAAGACTTACGGAAACAGCATGAGCCGGACGCAATTTCTGCGTACCGGCTCAATTTATAAAATAAACCGACTATTTCTTAATAGCGATAGTATTCCGGTTTATATGGGCCGTTGGGACTTACCCCTATATAATCGGCTTGTTTTTCGGTCAGCGTATCGAGTTCCACACCGATTTTTGCCAAATGCAGTCTTGCCACTTCCTCGTCGAGATGCTTTGGAAGCATATAAACGCGATTTTCATACTCGGAATAATTGCTCCAAAGCTCTATTTGAGCAAGCACCTGATTTGTGAATGAATTACTCATCACGAATGAAGGATGTCCCATGGCGCAACCCAAATTTACGAGCCGTCCTTCGGCCAAGATAATAATTTCTTTGCCGTCGACATTATAGAGGTCGACTTGCGGCTTTACCTCCATTTTGGAATTGCCGTAATTTGAATTAAGCCAAGCCATATCAATTTCATTATCGAAATGGCCTATATTGCAAATTATGGTTTTGTCTTTGACGGCGCGGAAAACATCACCCGTAACAATATCGCAGTTTCCGGTTGCCGTAACGATAATATCGGCTAACGGTGCGGCTTTGGCAAGCGAAATTACCTGATAGCCGTCCATTGCTGCCTGCAATGCGCAAATAGGGTCAATCTCTGTAACGATTACCCGTGCGCCCGCACCGCGCAACGAAGCTGCCGAACCTTTGCCAACATCGCCATAGCCCGCTACAACTGCCACTTTACCGGCCAACATAATATCTGTGGCGCGGCGTATGGCATCTACGCAAGATTCTTTGCAACCGTATTTATTATCGAATTTAGACTTGGTTACGGAGTCATTTACATTTATGGCCGGCAAGGGTAAAGTGCCGTTTTTCATACGGTCATACAAACGATGAACGCCCGTAGTAGTTTCTTCGCTGATGCCTCGAATTCCGGCTACAAGTTCGGGGAAGCGGTCGAGAGCCATATTTGTAAGGTCGCCGCCGTCGTCCAGAATCATATTAAGTTTTGTTCCGCCGTCAAAATCCAATGTTTGCTCTATGCACCAATCAAATTCCTCGTTATTCATACCTTTCCAAGCATAAACCGGAATTCCCGCGGCGGCAATTGCGGCTGCTGCATGGTCTTGAGTAGAGAAAATATTGCAAGACGACCAAGTAACTTCGGCACCGAGTTCTATTAAAGTTTCGATAAGCACCGCAGTTTGAATTGTCATGTGCAGGCAACCGGCTATGCGTGCGCCTTGCAACGGTTTGGTTGCGCTGTAACGCTCGCGTAGTGCCATTAAACCGGGCATTTCGGCTTCGGCAAGGCGAATTTCTTTGCGCCCCCAAGCCGCTAACGACAGGTCTTTTACGCAATATTTTCCGGCAACGTAATCAAAATTGCCTGCGGCTACACGCTCCGGTATTTTAGTTTCTGTTAAAGTTGTCATGATGAAAATTTAAAAATTATACAGTTCTGAATTTATGCGCCGAAGGCTTTTTTGAAAACGGGAACTAAATCAAGTTGCTCCCAAGGAAATTCATCGCGTCCGAAATGCCCGTATGCGGCAGTTGCGCGATAAATCGGGCGGCGCAAATTAAGGCGTTCGATAATTCCGCGAGGAGTCATATCAATATTGGCAAGAATAAATTCCGAAAGCGCGGCACCGTCAGTTTTTCCTGTCCCGTGTGTATTTACATTAAGCGAAACGGGTTGCGCCACGCCTATTGCATAGGATACCTGAATCGTACATTCGCGGGCAAGTCCGGCCGCAACTATATTTTTTGCCAAATGCCGCGCCGCATAAGCTGCCGAGCGGTCTACTTTTGTCGGGTCTTTGCCTGAAAACGCGCCGCCGCCGTGCGGAGCCTTTCCGCCGTAGGTGTCTACGATGATTTTACGGCCGGTCAAACCGGTATCGCCATGAGGCCCGCCTATTTCAAATTTTCCTGTCGGATTTATATGATATTTCGTATTCTCGTCCAAATATTTTGCCGGAATAACATGCTTTACAACGTGTTCGATAATGTCGCGGCGGATTATTTCTTGCTCTACATCGCCGTCGTGCTGTGCGGAAACAACAACGGTATCTACTCGCACAATATTATTGTTATTGTCATATTCCACAGTTACTTGCGCTTTTGCATCGGGGCGCAGATAAGGCATCGGTGCAGTTTCGTGGCGACGAATATCGGCGAGTCGGCGAACAATTTGATGCGAGTAAGCGAGTGCGGCCGGCATCAGTTCCGGCGTTTCGTCGCAAGCGTATCCGAACATCATTCCTTGGTCGCCCGCGCCGCCCGTATCAACGCCCATTGCAATATCGGGCGATTGGCGGTTTATAACGTTTACAACGGCGCAAGAGTCGCAATCGAAGCGATATTCGGCTTTTGTATAACCAATATCGCGTATAACGCCACGAACCAACGAGGGCAAATCAATATAGGTGGTTGTTGTAATTTCGCCGCCCACAACGATAAGTCCGGTAGTGGCATAACATTCGCAGGCAACGCGGCCGTTCGGGTCGGCTTTAAGCACCGCGTCAAGTACGGCATCGGACACTTGGTCGCACACTTTGTCGGGGTGTCCTTCCGAAACGGATTCGGACGTAAAAAGATATTTGCTCATAGAGATTATTAAGAATACATGAAGCGAAACAGAAAAAGTTCCTTGTAGAATTGAATGGTCAGCAGCGGTCAATTTCGCTTGAATCGCCAACGTTCAGTCGCAGGAATTTGCCGCGTACTATCGAATGATTACCGATAATAGACTCTTCGAGCAACGAGGACGTAACCGTAGCACCGTCGCTTACAATGGAATTGCGCACAACGCTGTCCATAACGGTTGTATTCTCGGCTACCGTAGCATAGGGGCCTATTACGGAATTGACGATTTTTGCAGAATCGGCGATAAATACGGGCGGAATAATTACTGTTTTATCGCGTACCGAATAAGCGGAAGCGTCATCAAGCAAATGGCGGTTTGTTGCCAACAATGTTTCGGGTTTACCGCAATCATACCATCCCTCGACGGGGAAAGTAGTGAAGCGTTCGCCGCGTTCAATCATCATTTGCAAAGCGTCCGTTAATTGATACTCGCCGCGATTTCTCTTGTTGTGGCGTATCAGGTCGTCTAAACAAGATTTCAGCAATGCTGGATTGGTAATGTAGTACAAGCCTACAATGGCAGAATTTGACGGCGGCACTTCGGGTTTTTCAACCAAGCGCGTTATGAAAGTTCCGTCGGTTTCCACCACGCCGAAACGACGCGGGTCAACTACTGTTTTTACGCCGAGAGAGCAATAGCCGGAATGAGAGGCAAGGGCTAAGTCAACGTCGAAAATCGTATCGCCCAAGATTATCAGCAAAGGCTCGTCGTTGCGAATTGATTCGCGGGCTATCCACACGGAGTGGCCAAGCCCCATCGGGTCGTCCTGATTCGCAAACGAAACGTCAAGATTATAGTTGGAGCGAACGTATTCCTCTACCAAATCGGCTTTATATCCAACTACAATAGTAGCTTCGGAAATTCCTTGCCGCTCGAGAGCGTCGAGAATATGTCCCAAAATAGGCTTGCCTGCAACGTTCAGCAATACTTTCGGCAATGTATATGTGTGTGGGCGCAACCGTGCGCCTACGCCGGCTACAGGAATTATCGCTCGCATAAACTCCGTATATCCTAATGACTTGATTTTATTCTCAGAAAGAGCAAAAATACGACTTTTTCCGCTAACGGCTTTACGTGAAACGAGATGAACTCGGCAATGCGACTTGCAAGAGCGTTCGGGCGAGAGGAGTTTTACAGTATCGCGGCAAAGTATTTTTTTGCAATTATTTAAATTTGCAAGCCGTTAAAAATATTCGTTTTAGGCCGTCGTGCGATATTTCGTTCGTATTTTTGAGGTAAATTGTCTTTTGTTGTACTCATTTATCCGTAGCGTAACTTTGGCGAAAATCATACTCATATTGTTGGCATTCGTCGTTATCGTTATACTTGCTTTTTCTTTTGTTCTGGGCGCATTGCGTCGGCTGATATTCGGCAAAATAATGACTCCGCCGCGGCAGCAAACCCAAGAGCCTGCCGCCGAAGTGCTTTATGAAAAAGACGGGGTTACGGCACTCAGAGGCGAATGGAAGCCGAAGCAGAGCGAGCGATGATGCATTACGCCAGCCAATCTCCGCCGATAGCCGCAATTGATGTCGGCACAAATTCTTTCCATTTAATCATCGCCTTCGTTAACGACAACGGAACTCTGCGCGTTCTTGGTCGTTCGCGAGAAGTCGTGCGGCTCGGCTCCGGCGGCGGCGATATGCGCACACTTTCACGCGAGGCGATTAAGCGCGGCGCAGCCACACTAAAACGTTTTGCCGTAATGGCCGGGCAAGCGGGGGCTCTGACGCGGGCGATAGCCACGAGTGCAGTACGCGAGGCTGAAAATAAAGATGAATTTACAGACCTCGTTGAAGCAGAAACCGGAATTAGAATCGAAGTTGTGTCGGGAGCGGAAGAATCGCGTCTTATTTATCTTGGCGCAATGCATGCTTTGCCGATTTTTTCGAAACGGTCATTGGTATTCGATATTGGAGGCGGAAGTGCCGAAACCATAATCGGCTTGCGCGGCGAAATTCTTCGTTCTCACAGTGTAAAACTTGGCGCAGTAAGGCTTACGCAGCATTTTTTTGCGGACGGTAAATCTACGGCACGGCGAATTGCCAAATGCCGAGAGTATATAAGAGGCGAATTCTCCCCGATTTTGCACCAGTTTTCTGTGTATAATTTTGAAACTGCCGCGGCCACTTCCGGTACGGCGCACGCTATAGGCAGTATGGTGCTTGCCGCACGCGGCCAGCGCATTCCCGACGCAATAAACGGTATTCAGTTTTCGCAAGACGAATTGCTGTATGCAATAGAGCAGATTATTCGTGCGGGTACGCCGCGAGAACGTGCAAAATTGCCCGGTATTGACTCGGGACGTGCAGATATTATACTTGCCGGCGCGTTAATTATGGAGCGGATAATTAAGGAGATGAATATCCGCAAATTAACGCTTTCGGCTTTCGCATTGCGCGAGGGCATTGTTTTCGATACAATGCAAAAACAGAAAGACAGCAGTAAATTTCACCATCTAAGCCGTTTGCGCTATGAAACCGTGCAAAATCTATGCGAAATATATCGCGTAAATATGACGCATGCGCGGCATATACGCAATCTTGCTTTGCAGATTTTCGATGATTTGCAATCACGGCATTTATTGGGCGATGCAGAGCGCGAACAGCTCGAGGCAGCCGCGTTTCTTCACGACGCAGGCTATCATATTTCGCCCGACCAACACCATAAACACAGCTGTTATATTATTCTGAATTGCGTTATGCCCGGCTTCACCAATGACGAAGCGGAAATTATAGCGAATATAGCCCGCTATCACCGAAAAAGTCCGCCAAAACAAAGCCATGAAAATTTTACCGCGCTTTCGCCCGCAAAGCAACGTGTCGTAAAAATCCTTGCGGGTATTTTGCGCATTGCCGAGGGGCTTGACAGACGGCAACAGCAATTAGTGACGGCAGTGAAAGCTATTGACGAAGGAAAAATATTGCAAATCGTGCTTTCGCAGACTTCTGATGCAGAGCCGGATATCGAAATGTGGGGAGCTGCGCAACGCAAATCTTTACTTGAAGAAATTCTGAAATGCAATATTTATTTTAAAATTGAAAATATCTAAGTCAATTATCTGTATAAAATTATATCTATTCGTTGCTAAACGGCTTAAACGGTCGTGTCCGATTTATGAATATTTTACTTTCCGCCTAATAGATTAAATTTTGTCCGCTCTGATTTTGGCAATAATTATTTGCAGGTTCGATGTGGCAAGCATTTTTTTTAGCAGTTCAATCCAAAAATGCAAACGACAAATCAGAACGGATCCCGGATTGACGGCAACGCCAAACAAATAATTCTCGATCTTAAATTTTACTTTCGAGAGTTCTCAACAGTTTTACAAGCCGCAGCACTTGAGCATTTAATTCTTCCGCATAATATTCTGCAATTTTCGGGGTTAGAAATTTAATCGCCCGGCAGTGCCGTATATTTTTCGGGTAATAGTGGGCTAACAGCCGAATTTCGGTAAAATACCAATCCGGGAAAAGCAGGCTATTGCCGATTAGCCGGTATATATTTATCGTTGTGATATTTACGTGTGCCGGCCACGTATGTAGCCAAAATTTCTATATTCGGAATATTATCTTCCGAGTAGGTCAGTAGATTTTCCGACATAATTGTAATATCGGCATCGTATTTCGGCAATAAGAAGCCTCGGCGGTAATCTTGTCCGGCCGCCTCATGCGCCCAAATTGTATAGGCGAGTACTGCCTCTTGACGAGTGATGCGCTCTGCACCGAACCATGCATCGCTTTCGCCGAAAGGTATGCGTCGCGTAAAGGCATCGATACCTGCCAAAGGAGAGCAGGATTCTATCGGGAAGTCCGAGCCTCCGGCCAAGCCTACGCCTGCATTTCGCAAAGAACGCCAAGGATAAGCATACTCGCAACGCCTTCCTAAGCGATGCTCGGCCATTCGAGCGTCCGATACACAGTGAATTGGTTGTACGGCCGCTTTTATGTCGTGTCGGCTAAAACGGTCTATATCGTCGGGATGTACAATCTGTGCGTGTTCAATCCGAAGAATGGCATCTTTCGGGGTATAGCCTTGTTCCCGAAGATGTTCGTAAACATTTAGAACCATACGATTTGCGGCATCGCCAATGGCATGTGTGGCAATATGCCAATCGTATTCCAGACCTAATTTTGCTTTGTTGAATAATTCGGATTCACTCATAAGCAAAAGTCCCGTATTGCCTTGCGCATCGGAATACGGATCCAATAATGCGGCACCGTGCGAACCCAATGCGCCGTCTGCATAAAACTTAAGTCCGCAAATGCGAAAAAGTTCGCCGCCGGCCGGCAATAATCCGTCTGTTACCCATTCGTTATTTTGTGCTTTGGCAAAAGATTGCACTCGTAGCGATAATGCGCCGCGCTCGGCTGTTTCGCGAAAGAAATCGAAAAGGTCGCTCGAAACGTCCATATCATGAACTTCGGTCAGCCCCATTCGGGAACATTCCGCAAGTCCTGCTATGATGCAGGCTTGTTTCTCGGCGGCATTGGCCGGCGGAATATGCTTGCGCACAAGTTCCATTGCGTTATCTATTAAAATTCCGGTAGGTTTGCCCGATTTTTCGCGCATAATCGTGCCGCCGTCGGGGTCGGGCGTTGCCGGTGTGAGCCCTGCAAGCCGCAGAGCTTCCGAATTAACCCAAGCCGCATGACCGTCCGCACGAGAAAGATAAACCGGAACGGCAGGTAATACGGCATCGAGAATTGCAGCCGTAGGATAGATGTTTTGCTCCCATAATTCTTGATTCCAGCCCATGCCTGTAATCCAATTGCCGTTGCCGAAAGTATAGGCGGCCGCACGGGCGGCACATTCGTTTGCACTGCGGGCATCGTATAGATTTAAGCCGCGCAAACTCTTGCCTAAGCCCAAAATATGTCCGTGAGAATCGGTCAGTCCCGGCAAAGCCCAAGCATTCGGATAGGTTTCCGTTCCGGTTTCCGAGATAATTATTACTGCTCCGAAATACGGCTCGACCGATAATATACGGCCGCGTTCTATACGAATAATCGCCTGCATTGGCTCCATGAATCGCTCCCGTTTTAGAGGAATTTATGGTAAATTTTCGCAAATTACAAAAAACATTTACGGTTGCGTAATGCGCCGTCCATATTTTGACGAAAAAGCGTAAAAAGCAACTGCCGAACACTTTGCGCCGGTTCGCAGTAAATTTGCAGAATAAAAAAAATGCCGACTTCGCCATACGACGAAATCGGCATTGACAGCCATCACCAACCTCAAAAAATACTCTGTGTCAGCGTCCGAGTGCGTGGCGCAAGGAAAGTGCGCCTACTGTGGCAAATCCCGCAAGGAACATTAATTGAAAAGGAATTGCCGCAATTTCAAGATAATAAAGCGAAGTTCCTATGCCGTAGATAAAATATAGCGTAAACAGTATCTCGATAATAACTGCAGCACCTATTTTTTTTTGCACATATTTTTTAGCCTTCCAATCATCGCCTTGTTCTACTATGCGATACTTTGGGGTACGCTTGAATTCCGATTTTTTTCCGATAAGTGCCTCGAAAACGGCTTTGCTGTTATTTACTGCAAAACCCATGCTGCCCGCCATAAATACCGGAAACAGCATTAGTCTGCGCCGCCAATCCAGATGAATAGCCCTCTGCGCGTAAAGATAGAACATAAAAGTGCTTATCGAGGCCAGCACAAAAATGGACATCAATGTAAAATACTTGTCATAGCCGCCGACTTCGTTTTTAATGATAACGAGCGGAATATTCAGCAAAGCCACCAACAGAATAAAAGGAAAAACTATATTGCTTGTAAGATGTGCCGTACATTCGGCCTTTACCGAAAGCGGAATTTTGGATTTCCAGACCGAAGGCAATAGTTTTTTTGCCGTTTCTACCGCGCCTTTCGTCCAGCGGAACTGTTGAGTTTTAAGGGCGTTTATATCGGCTGGCAACTCGGCCGGCGAAGTTACGTCGTTCAGAAATACGAATTTCCAACCGAGAAGTTGAGCGCGATAGCTAAGGTCTAAATCTTCGGCAAGAGTATCGGCATGCCAATTACCGGCATCAATAATACACGATTTACGCCAAATTCCGGCCGTACCGTTGAAATTGATGAAAAATCCGGCTTTGTTGCGCACTTGTTGCTCGATAACAAAATGTCCGTCGAGAGCAAGAGCCTGTGCGCGTGTTAGAAACGAGTATTCCTCGTTGAGATGCTCCCACCGAGTTTGCACCATGCCGACCTTTGTATTCTTGAAATGCGGCACGGTTTTCAGGAGAAAATCGGATTTCGGAACAAAATCCGCATCGAAAACGGCTACGAATTCGCCCTTTGCCGACTTAAGACCTTCTTTTAGCGCACCGGCTTTGAAACCGGAACGGTCAACGCGATGATGTACGCTAATATCGAAGCCTTGTTCGCGAAATTCAGCGGCCAAACGGCGCGAAAGTTCCGCTGTTTCATCGGTTGAGTCGTCAAGAAGTTGAATTTCCAACTTATCCTTCGGATACTCCATTGCGCATACTGACCTAACAAGCCGGTCAACCACGTACAATTCATTGTAAAACGGAAGTTGCACCGTAACCATAGGAAATTCGTCGAGTTCGGGCGGTGTTCCGACAGGAATATGCGAAGTTTTGTGATAGAAATAAATCATTACCAAACCGTGAAGGCCAAAGCCGAAAAGTATGGTTAATGAAGCAAAGTACACAAAGAGTATAATATCCTCCATAGCAGGCGGAATCCACTCCGAAAAATGATAAAATTTTTATGATAAAAGCACGAGAATTGTCGGCACTACCACTCGGAAACAACTTCGAGAAACATATCGTCGGCTATTTCGCGCAAAGCATTAAGTATCGCTTGTTCGCGTCCGGCTTGACCGTCGGCTGCCTCGTAAATTTTTGAATTGGAAAAATTCTTTTTCCATCTCTGCTTATTTTTCACGGCATCAAAATAATCGCCTTCTACCGTTACGCTTACTTTTCGTTCGCGTTCCAATTCTCCCGCGCTCACATTAACCGTAGCATCGGAAATAGAAACAATGGCGGGTGACAGCCGGGCATCTGCATTGTCATCGACCAAAGTAAGGGAATTGTCGCTACGAAGTTTAGCAATAATTTGCTGCGTAAAAAACTCGCGAAAAGCGGGATTTCCAAAGCCGCTGTTGTCCGAAGCCGTAGCCGCCGAGATTGTTCGCAAGTGCGGAGAAACAGAACCGCCGGTGAAAGAATAGCATCCAACCAGCAAAAACATTGTTTCTACGATGCAAATTACCGAAAGTAATGCAAGCGTCCAATTACGGTTAAATGAAAATACGTTCATAGTAGGTTTTTGCATCATGAAAGTATGGAGTCGTTGCCTTGTTTTTTGAGCATTTTTTTTCTGTATTAAAAGATTGCATTTGGCGGAATTATTTTTGGAAAATATAAGTAAGCCTTTGTATATCAGCATATTACTTATTCACTTTCGTTTATTTCATCGAAATTTTCCGCATTGTCGGAAAGAATAATTATATCGTCGGCTACAGATGAAGCGGCGTGTTTGTAGAAATTCAGAGCATCGGCAAAACCGTAGCGCAAAATCGCTTCGGAAGCAATATTCCCGCGTTCGCCGTGTTCGCGTATATATTCCAACATTCCTTGTTGTTGCCAAAAATAACGTTGCGACGTAGCGGGGAAGCGTCGCGCAAGGATTCCGTATTCGCCAAGAGATTGCGCTGACCAATACCAAAGGAAAATCTGTGTGCGCAGCAGGTCGTCCGCTAATGCAAGCAGCATAGGCAGAAAGCAATTAATTGCAATTTCTCTGCGTAAATTACCGCCTTCCGCACCTATCTTTTGCCCAAGAACAGCGGTCATTATCGTTTGAAAGTCCGCTTGCACTTTATTAGCGGCATTGATTATTTGCTCTGCCATAGATGAAGTAGGCAAAGCGGCTGCAATTTGAGATAATTCTGCCTCGGTGTGAGTGGGGCGGCGACGTTTTTTGGCAAGCGACGCAAAAAAATGATTTGCGTATTCCGCAAATGCCGCCGCCGGCTGATACTGTCGCAAAAGCCCTGCACATTCTGCCGTTTTGCGCAACATTCTCAATAATGCGAAATGTTGCAATTCAAGCCCGTCGTCCTGCGGCGAATGATGCGGTAAAGTTTCGGCCGCTTCAATTTCCTCAATGCCGAGAACAAGCGTTTCAGCTCCGTCGGGTGCTGCCGCATTGTCGCGCATGATAATATGCAGTATGACGTTGGCATAGCGCATATCGGCCGTGTGATTATGAGCTTGCCAATCTGATGCGGCACGGTGAAATTCCGCATCGCCTATCAGCACTTCGCCGTCTATGAAAAGCGCGGTAGTCAAAAAGTCCGGCCCTTCGTGGCGGTTGAGAGTGCCCGGCGATAAAACCTGGAATAATTTACCCGATGCTGTGCGCCATACTCGCGACGGGTCCGAGAGCAGGCGATGAACTCCGCGTTGCAAGGCGCGTTCGTCGGCAGAGGAAATGTTGCTCATGAAACAGACAAAATAAAAATAGCAGTTAAATTGTAACGGACAAAATTACAAAAAACAACGACTACGGCATACTGAAAAAACAATACCGATTTATATTTTACTTAATACTTTGCGCCCTTTTGAAATTTAACCGTGCAATATTATTTGTACATCAGCACCGCATATACAAAATATCGGCAGAAATAAGATGCAGTAAAAATATTGTGTTTTTCTATCTGTATAAAATTTCTGCGGCGTAATCGAAAAAAGATATTTATTATTTCGTTCCCGTATAACGTATTAAATCGAGGGCAAAAGTCGTATGGAGCCAACAGAGCAAAAATCGGCGAGCCGGTGCAAATTCGGATTATTTGAACCTTATCTTTACAGAAACATAAGGAGAGCAATGTTAATCTCCTTGCAGATGATATGCATATCTCACGTCAATGGCTATGGGGCAGAATTAAACATGAGACAGGGAAAATACCGCAGGAATTAAGCAAGGAAAACGAAACGGGTGTGGATTTAACAAAATGGCTTGACAAACGGAAAAAAAAAGCGGTTCTTATGCCGCCCTTTGTTGGTGTGGATTTAACAAAATGGCTTGACAAATTGTCCGTTGCGGAGAAAATATATATATAGTATTTTTGTATTGTAATTTTTTCGTGCATCGAGCCTGTAAGTGAGAGGATTGATGATAAGTCATTATTGCAGCACGACGGTATAAACTAAAAAACTACAACAATAAAAATTATCTGCGAATTATTCCTTAAATTTAACAATATAAAATAACGATGCAAATAATTAAAATACTCCAGTTAAGTGCAATAGTTTGCAATCCTTGCACAAAAAATGCGCATGGTGCAATCTGTGTTGCCTTCTCGGTTTATTACTTGAAAAAAATAATGTAAAATTATTTATGTGTGATGGTCGGTGATTATTTGGTACATTCCGCCATAATATACCAGCCGAGTTTTGGTTCTAATTTTTTCACTAAACTTTGCGGAATCATTTTTTTGAACGGTCCGAAATGCGATGAATCCAAGTGATGGCAACTAATTTGTACTTTGCCGAATTTAGAGAATAAATCTGCCATTGTTTTGAGTGTGTATAGTTTTACCAATGGGCAGGCTTCGCTATGCTCCCTGTATTCTATTCTCGACAGAGTGCGCCTGTACGATTCACGTAAAAAACGAAATAATAGAATATATTTTGCCATTAAAACAAAATAATAAAATGCAGAATTTTTATGATATAAACCTATTATGGCTTTGCCGCCGGGTTTCAGAACGCGATAAATTTCATCGGCAGCTTTTTGAGTGTCGGGCGTATGGTGAATAACCCCGAAAGAATAAACTGTATCGAAAGCATTCTCGGCGAATGGCATATTTTCTGCGTCGGCTAACTGTAAATTTGCCTTGTATCCGTAAAGTGCGAATCTTTTTTGTGAAATATCAAGGTGCATAGGCGATAAATCTATGCCCCAAACTTCCGCGCCCGCCTCGGCGAATTGCATTAAATCCGTACTCATTCCGAAGCCTATTTCCAGAACTTTTTTCCCCGCAAAGCGTTTGAAATTTACGTAATCTTTCAACCAAGTCGCATATTCTTCGTAGCGATTTTGATTTATTCTCTCGTAAAATTCAAGTGTTCCGACCTCTAAATTTTGTGCGCCGACTTTGCCGCACGGGTCTTTCGTCCATTGCTTTATTGCTTCTTGTTTATCGTCGAACGGTTGCGGCATTGTTAATATTTTCAGGATAAATTATTTGAAATTTTGGCAAAATTACATAAATCTTTTCCACCAAAGGGCCAGATTCAGAAGTGAATATATAGATTTACCGTAGTTTTTCGCGCCGTTATTATGGCGGGCAAGCATTGTTTTTACCGTGTTTCGGTCAAGCAGACCAAGCTTAATCGGCTGTGAATTCATAATTTCTTGTTCGGTATAATTGCGCCACGGCCCGCGCAACCATTCGGCCATAGGAGCGGCAAATCCCTGCTTGCGACGATGAATGATATCGTGCGGCAATATGTCGGCAACTCCTTTTTTCAGCAATCGTTTAGTCTCATTAAGATTAGGCAGTTTCAGCGCGGGCGGTATCGTCATTGTAAATTCCACAAGGCGATGGTCGAGAAACGGCACTCGCGCTTCAAGCGAATGTGCCATAGTCATTTTGTCGACGCGCATAAGCAAAAGTTCGGGCAAGCGGTGCGTTAGCTCGAATAAAGCCATGCGTTGAATGATATCCGAAGGCTTACTTTGCAGTTTTTTTATTTGATTATGGATAAGGCGGCAAGTTTCAATAGGGAAATCGGCAGAATTTTTTGCGTCCCCTTTCAAAATTTCGCGCAAATATGCCGGCGGCATATCAACTGCTCCGCCCCAATATAATTCATCGCCTTCTGCGCCGCGCCGGATATAATCAAGTGCCAAAAATTGCCCGCGTGCAGATAAAATCGGTTTTGCTGCGGAATATGCAAGGCTGCGCACGAATCGGGGTAAAGCGGAGAAAAATTTCCAATAAGTATTGTAGAATTTATATTCGCGTATCATCCACGGATAACCCACAAATTGCTCATCGCTTCCTTCGCCTACCTGAATTACCGTAGTGCCCGATTCGCGGGTAAGTTTGCTCAGAAAATACAAGGGAATGCACACGGGGTCGCCGTTAGGTTCATCTTCGTGCCAAACCAATGTTTCGAGCATCGGCAAGGCATCGTTATGGTCAATCAGAATTTCGTGGTGATTTGTGTTGAAAACAGAGGCTATTTTTCGTGCATACTGCATTTCATTATACTTTTCGAGTTCTTTGAAACCTACCGAAAAAGTATCTATCGGTCTGTTCATAAGTTCGGCCATCAGAGCAACGTTCGCGCTGGAATCTATTCCGCCGCTCAGGAATACACCGAAGGGAACATCGCTCATCATGCGGTCTTTGACGGCTTGGCGCAATAATCGCATAATTTCCGCCACGATTTCCGGTTCGCTCATCGTCGTGTATGACGTTCCCGCCTTCAGAGGCGACCAATAACGCTCGATTTTTAAGGTATTGTCGGATTTCAGAACAGCAAAATGTCCGGCCGGAAGCTTGTGTATATTCTCAAACATTGTAGAACGGTTGCCGCTCATCGAAAAGCAAAGATAATTTGCCGCTTCACCCCAATTAACTGCACGTTGAGTAGAGTTATGTTGCAATATGGATTTAATCTCCGAGCCGAAAATAAATCGGCCGTCCCGATGCGTATAATACAATGGTTTTATACCTACGCGGTCGCGTGCGCAGAATAGTTCTTTGCGTTCATCGTCCCATATCGCCAAATCCCACATTCCCGTCATTTTCGACAGCAGAGCAACTCCCCATTCTTTATAGCCGTATAATATGGTTTCTGTATCGGTACGCGAGCGGTATATGTAACCTTTTGATTCAAGTTCTGCACGTAAGACGGAATGATTGTAAATTTCACCGTTGAAAACTATTGTAAAACGGCCGTCGGGAGAGCTCATCGGCTGATGTCCGGCAGGCGAAAGGTCAATAATTGAAAGCCTGCGGAAAGCCAAACCGCATCGTCTGTCGGAGGAAATCCATTGCCCTTCATCGTCAGGGCCGCGATGGGATATTACATCGCTCATAGAGCGAAGAATATCTTCGGATATGGAAGAATTACGATTCGATTGTTCTACGATTCCGACTATTCCGCACATAGTTCCGTTATTTTTGTTCGTCAAAATTATCCGGCCGACTATGACGGCAACCGCTTCGGGTTAGTATAAATGCACCGTTGATTTTAATGCGGATTGTTGCCGGTAAGTTAAAAAATGAATATTATATAAATAGATGCAAAAATAATATTGCATAATATATAGAGTTTTATTCGGCGTTTCGCAACAATTCTTCGGCATTTCGGACGTTGGTAAATACAGTTGTTGGACTTTGATTCTTTTTCCTGAAAACAATGGAACCGTCAGCAGTCTATAAGTTTATTTTGTTCATAGCTTTAGTGCAAATTGTCGTTGATTCTTACGTTAATGCGGCTTGGGGGAGGTTCGTTCGGAAACGCGGCTGGAACGGGCTGTTTTCTACTTTTGCTTGGGTTGCTTCGGCCGTAATATTTTGCGTGGGATTATTTTCTGCATATCGAAGATTGTCGTCCGACGGGTTAAGCGGCTATGATATGATTTTGCAACATTTGGTTTGGCTGTGGTATGCGCCTAAGTTGCCTATTGCCGTCGTGCTGTTAATTAAAGATATTATTCGATTGATAATTTGGATCCGGCGTAAAATTCGCACGGCATTAGAATCGGAAGATTCGTTTTCCAAGCAAAAGCAAACGCCGATTGCAACTTCGGTTGCGCGTCGCGATTTTCTGCAAAAAACCGGCTGGGCACTTGCCAGCGCACCTTTTGGAATTGTTGCCAACGGAATGTTCGGGACATTATATGATTTTCAAATTAAAAACGTTGTATTACGAATTTCCGGGTTGCCGTTTGCACTCGAAGGCTTGCGAATAACGCAAATTTCCGATATTCATGCCGGCTCGTTCATCTCAACAAGCCCAATACGGGAAGCAGGGCGGCTGATACGCGAGCAAAACACCGACATGATTGTGGTTACGGGTGATTTTGTAAATTTCCACCCGTCTGAATTACCAACGATTTACCGTGAATTGGAATTGCTGAAAGCACCGCTCGGCGTTTATGGGATACTAGGTAATCACGACCATTTTATGTCGCTTAAACAACACGCCGAGCTTAAAACGGCAATAAAAAAGACGGCAATTGATTTGCTCGTTAACGAAAATCGAATTATTAAAATTGACGGAGCGGGGCTTGCAATTGCCGGAACGGATAATACGGGATTTAATCAATATTTTGCTCGGCTCGACCATGCGCTTTCGGGAATTGAGCCGGATATTACAACAGTATTATTGGCGCATGACCCGACTTTTTGGGATAAGGAAGTGCGCGGTAAAGCTCATGCGGATATTATGCTTTCAGGGCATACGCACGGCGGGCAAGTCGCTTTTGCCGTTCCGGGGTTAACGCTAAGTCCTGCGCAAATTGTATACAAACAATGGGCAGGGCTTTACACGGATAAAAATCAGCAACTTTATGTAAATTGCGGTCTTGGCACGGTAGGACCGCCGTTGCGTATAGGAATACCGCCGGAAATAACGGTTCTTACTCTTACGCGCGGCTGAAAAGCGATAAATGCAGGTTTGCTTGCAGTCAAATACCCGAATATTCTTTTTATTCATGAATTAAATCGCAGAATAATGCAAAGTTTATTGTAAATATTTTGCGCATTGTTGCCGCAAGAATTTAATGCCGGCCGTAAATTCTTTGTTTTAAATAAAATAATAATTAGTTTGTAAAATGAAATTCTCAATTTAAAGTATATTTATGAAGAAATTGAAATTTCAAGAGTTCGACAAAAAGCAAAAAACGAAAATAATTCTAAGAAAATAATTCTAAGAAAATAATTCTAAGAAAATAATGGGAAATGATACTGTTGCTATTATCGGTGCCGGTGCGGCCGGCATTGCTGCGGCTATTGATATTGCACCGCATAAAACAGTTGTATTGGCAGAAGCGCGGCCTTATATCGGCGGGCGTGCGCGTTCATTTGTCGACCGTGAAACAGGCGAAGTAATTGACAATGGGCAACATATCTTGATGGGTTGTTACGAGTCATTTCTTGCATCAATACGAAAACTTGATACAGAGCATTTATTCAGGCGACAGCAATATTTGCGTGTGGAATTTGCCGAACCGGACGGATTCCGAGATGTACTTGATTGTTCCAAAGTATCGGGGGCGATTGGAGTAGCGGCGGGAATTTTCGGATTGCGTCGGCTTGACTTTATATCAAAAATAAAAGCATTGCTATTTGCGGCGGCATTACGTGCCGGAATATTGCGCACGGAAAAATTAACTTCGGCAGAGTTTTTGCGAAAGTACGGACAGTCGGAAGAAATAATTCGCCGATTATGGGAACCGATAGTATTGGCTACGCTTAATACAAAGCCCGAAATGGCTTCTGCTAAATTATTTATTGAAGTTCTTCGCCGTGCATTTTTCGGAAAGAGCGATGCCTCGCAGATTTTAATTGCCGAAAAAGGACTAAGCGAAATATTCGCACCTGTGGGAAAATATCTTGAAAACAGAGGCGGACGACTGTTACTAAGCACCGCGGCCGAAGAATTAATATTTACCGACGGAAAAGTTTCGGCAGTGCGTTTTGCAAACGGCGAAACAATTCAATGCGACGCGGTTATTTCGGCTGTCCCGCCGCGTTCATTGGAACGCCTTCTGCCTGCGGAAATACGCGGGCGCAAACCATTCGATGTATTGAGTGCTATACGATTTTCACCGATTATTTCATTATACTTATGGTTTGACCGGCCGGTTATGAGCAACGATTTTGTTGCTATGCTTGGAACTGCAAGTCAATGGACATTCAATCGTCGCGCAATATGTGCCGCACCGCCGGAAATTATTTCAAAATATCCTGGGCATATTGCGATAACCGTTAGTGCAGGTAATGAGTTGGCAGAGCAATATCCCGAAAAAACGGCATTGCATTGTGCCGATGAAATACGGCGTGCTTTCCCGGAAGCAGCGGCCGCGAAATTGCTTGCATGGCAAGTTGTTAAGGAGAAATCGGCTACATTCCTCGCTACACCGGAAGCAGAGCAATATCGCCTGTGCACGGAAACCCCGATTAAAAATCTTATGCTTGCGGGTGATTGGACGGCTACCGGTCTTCCGGCTACGCTTGAGGGTGCGGCACAAAGCGGAATAAAAGCATCGGCTGCCATTAAAAAAATACTGTTGTAACCTGATTATATTTAACGACTGCGGTATTTAAATTTAATTGTTTGTATTATTTTGTGAAGTAATTATTTGCGAGCTTGCGCATATTCTTTAATAACGCGGTCAAGGCCTTCCTCGAGAGATGTTTTGTACTGCCAACCAAGAGCGGCGGCACGGCTTACATCTAAAACTTTACGCGGTGTTCCGTCAGGTTTGCTTCGGTCGAATTCAAGCTTTCCCTCAAAGCCGACAGCACGGCGAATACGCTCGGCCAGTTCCACAATCGGTAAGTCGCGCCCGGTACCAATGTTCAATATCTCGCCGATATCCTCCGCCGTATGATTTTCCAAGAAAAAAACGGCTGCATCGGCTATGTCGTCGGCATGCAGAAATTCCCGTCGTATCAAGCCGCTTCCCCAAAGCGTAACGGCATCGGAAGTTATGCCTGATTTTTCCAAAACAGCAGCAATTTCCGTAATTGTTTCGGCATTTCTTGCGGCATCGTCGCAGCCGTATCCCAAACTCACGAGTGAAATATCTTTGCGCAGGAAATTTACGTTACCTTCACGTAAGGCTTTGCCGAGAAACATCTTGCGAATCAATGCAGGAAGAACGTGCGATGTTTCCAAATTATAGTTGTCGTTCGAGCCGTACAGGTTAGTGGGCATAAGAGAAATTGCATTGAAACCATATTGCTCATGATAGTATCTGCATAGTTTCAGGGCGGCAATTTTGGCGATGGCATACGGTTCGTTCGTGCTTTCAAGCTCGCCGCCTAAAAGAGCCGATTCGGGAATAGGTTGCGCAGCAAACTTAGGATAAATGCACGACGAACCGAGATTTATCAGTTTAGTAACGCCGTATTTGTATGATTGTTCGATTACATTCGAGGCAATCATCAGATTATCATAGAGGAACTCGGCTTTGTAAGTGTTGTTTGCAATAATTCCGCCTACTTTCGCCGCCGCTAACAGCACATAATCCGGACGTTCATGCTTAAAAAATGCCGCAACATCGCTTTGATTGCGCAAGTCGAGTTCGGTATGCGTTTGCGTTATTATATTGCGGTAGCCGACTTGTTGCAACCGACGTTCTATAGCCGAGCCTACCAGACCGCGATGCCCGGCCACGTATATTTTTGCGTTTAAATCCACGAGAAAAATACAGGTGAGAAATGTTTGAGTGAAGAATATCTCAATCTTTAATTATTGAATAAAAATTATTCGGCAAATTCCAAAAAATAAGTTTTCATATTTCCTTTGCCTTTTATATTAATAATTCCCCGCTCTCTGAAATAAAATCGAGAAAACATTGTATTGTTATTTTCAGATGCAAAGCGTTTTGCCGAAGACCCGGATAAGATTATCCCGTTACCGCGTGCAATGAAATGTTGGACGAATCCTTCGCTGCATTGAATTGTATCGCTTACTCCCGAACTTTCCATACGGGCGGCAATATTTACCGAATCGCCATAAATATCATATAGCGAACGTTCTTGCCCGACTATTCCGGCTATAATATGTCCGGTGTGTAATCCGTAACGAAAGTGTATGGGCGGCAAATTATCGGCGATGTCATTGATATAACTTACAATTCGCTCGCTGAGTGTGTCGCGAATAATTAGTATTGCAGATGCCATTCGTTCTGCATGATTATCGTAAAATACGGGTACTCCCGAAACAGCCATGTATGAATCGCCGATTGTTTTAATTTTTTCACATCCGTATGCCTGAATTGTTTCGTCGAATACCTCAAACACAACACCTAAAATATCAATAAGTTGCTCGGGTGTAATCAGTTGTGAGAATGTAGTAAAATTCTCCATATCTGCGAACATAATGCTTGCGGAGTCGAAATAGTCGGCTATTTTTTCGCCGTTTTTCATACGCGGTACAATTACGGCAGGCAACATTTTGTACAATAATCTATCGGTTGCAATACGTTCGCGCTCTATAATTTCAATTTCATGCTTAGTATTTAATTCATGAATACTTCGTTCGCTTTTTTCATTCAGAACTTGCTTTTCAAAGTTATTATATTGCTTAAAATGTTGTAATGCGCCGAAAATATCACCTGACGACTCGCATATTTCAGACCATACTTTTTCTATATTTGCTATGTAATGTGTGAAGCCGTGTTTATCGCTTACAAGCAGGTAGGCGG
>JADZAA010000112.1 GCA_020852855.1 Bacteroidota bacterium | reverse complement strand
GTTGCAGGTAAACCGCCGTTTGCATCTGTTGAGCGTATTACCTCCATAGGGGTAGACACAACTTGATTGTTTGACGCACGGCGTATGGTTACTGTTGCGCGGTAACGCTTCACCGTTTCAAGACCAAAGTTTGTATAGCGTACTCTTATCGGAATGCTGTTATTATTGCCCCCTGTACTGCGAATATAGCGCTGACGATTCATCGGCAACGGCGATTCGATGCTTGTAGCAGCTATATCACGGTCAACCGCCACCACGAAAGTTGCCGCTACGTTTTGTGAAAAAATAACATTATTGGAAGCATCAACAAGTTCATGTACCACTTCGGTACGATATGTACCCGCTACGAAAAATGCCGGGTTAGTATAAAAAGTGCCATTACTGCCTGCCCACGGGCCTTGTGCTTTTTGTGCTACATACACGGTCGGGTCAGGCGGAACAGCCGGTAGGTTCGTAATTGTAGTGGAATTGGTAACGGGGTCAAGCATTTCATAAACTACCGTACCTGTCTGTGCATTGCCTGCATTGACTACTTTTATTTTATAGCTGAAACGCTGAGTTATTGAAGAGCTGGCAGGCAATCTGCCCAATGTAACCGAAGGCTTTAGATTGCCGTTCGTTCCGTCGTAAACCGTATTTATTTGCAGAATAGAGCCTTGTCCGGGATATACAGCCTGAACGCTCGCTCCCAAAATCATCAACGGGTAATCTTCTGCTTCGCCGAAAGAGCCGCTAACGCATGGGTCAGTAGGAATCGTTGCGTATTGGCACACTACGCGGAGACGGGTGGTACCCGGAAGTGCAGATGCCGGTATTGTAATCGGGCCGGTAAATGTAGTAGCACTTGTGCCCGTCGTCGGCGACGAATAAATTTTCTCTGTGGCATCAAATTTACCGTTCTGGTCGTAATCTATCCAAACGGCAAACCCCTCGCTCCAAGTAGGGGAAATAGACTGCATACTTATAGTATAAGTACTACCGCCCGTCACCTGTCCTTGTATTGCGCTAAAATAAGTATAAGCGTTTCCTTGACCGTTATTACAACCCGAGTTGTTATTGACGATACCGGCAAAACTAAAATTATTAATTCCGTCGTCGTCCGAACAACCTATCGAATAGGTTGGATTACAATACTGCGCTTGCGCCATATTAACGCCTATCAAGCCTATTATTAAGGCAAGCGTCGAAGCAATGAGCCTGCGCCGAAGCAAAGTCCTCATTACACCCTCCTAAAATTGTAGAAAAAACATACTGTGAACACTTCATTACTGCAAAAATAACAATATGAAAGATAAAAAAGATACAATTAAGCTATGCTATGGCATTTTAGACATAGAATTTGTTGGGGATTAGGGTTTTCGCGTCAGTAAAGAATACGGCAAACAAATATTTGGAATAAAATATATGAGTAGATATAATCTACATTTTATGATATTGCAGAGTGAACGTGAGGCTTGTGCCGGACAGCGCAAATACCGACAAAATACCGGTAGTATAACCGAATAAACTCAAGAAAAGTATATGCCATGGGCACAGCATGTTGGCAATATCAATAATAAAAACAGAAAAGCCCGTGAAATCACGGGCTTTTTTCTGCGGGACCGACGGGGCTCGAACCCGCGACCTCTGCCTTGACAGGGCAGCGCTCTAACCAGCTGAGCTACGATCCCTTGTTTGTATGTATAAGTTTTTGGTATGTCCGATTAAACTCGTGGACTCGAGGGGAATCGAACCCCTGACCTCTTGAATGCCATTCAAGCGCTCTCCCAACTGAGCTACGAGCCCCCTCATTCTCGAAACGAGAACGCGAAAATACGGCCGATTTTTATTCTAACAAAATAGTTTTTTCATTTTTTTAGAATTTTGCAACGGTTTGCTTCTGCTTTTGAAGGTTACTACGCTGTTTCAAACTACAAGCGGAGAAACCGAAAAAACTGATAAGATTACGTAATAGCTTGCACTTACGATATTGTAGATTCTTTTCCGTACTCGCTGATTTCCCAAATTTTACCGGCGGCCGTTTCAAGTATGGCTATAATTCGCGTTGTCAATTCGTCGCATACGCTATAGCCTGCCGAAGCAAGAGAAAGACGACCGGCACAAACATACAAGAGCCCGTTTTTTATCCAAATTTGCAAGTCATTCCCAAGTGCAGACAAAACATCAATTCCAAAATCCTTGTGAAAATCGTCAAGCCTTATGCCCTGTGCCCTGATTTCAAGGAAAGCGCGTTCAAACATACGCTCCGTAAGACTAAGCGTCTCACTATTGGCAATGGGTAGTTTTCCACTATCAATAGACTTGTTATAAAGTGCAAGATTTCGGTAATTCCAATATCGTGTCTTATCAATACAGCCGTGCGCAGAGGGCCCGAAAGCAAGGTATTCTTCACCGTTCCAATATGTCAAATTATGCCTACATTCTCGTCCGCTACGGGCAAAATTCGATACTTCGTACTGCTTAAATCCGTTCTTGTCAAGATAATTTATCGCTTCGGCATACATTCGGGCATCAGTTTCTTCGTCGGTACACCTAACTTGCCCGCGCGACAGCCTGGCGAACAGCGGCGTACCCTCTTCGTAAATAAGCGAATACGCCGAAATATGTTCAATTTCGAGAGCGACGGCCGACCGTAATGTTTCATGCCACGATTCGAGAGTTTGCGGCGGCAATGCAAACATCAAATCTATATTTACATTATCAAATCCCGCAGAGCGAGCCAGTCGCACAGCTTCACGTGCTTCATCAGGCGAATGTATACGGTCTAAAAATTCAAGTTCCGCCTCATGAAACGATTGCACTCCGAAACTCAGGCGATTTACGCCCGCGCTACGATAGCCGCGCAAAGATTCAAGCGTTATCGTTCCGGGATTACATTCCATCGTAATTTCGACATCGTCTGAAATTGAAAAATTACGGAAAAGTGCATCGAAAATACGGGTAATATATTTCGGAGGTAATAAAGACGGCGTGCCACCACCAAAAAATACGGAAGTTGCAGCCGGAAAACGAGAGCCCGACTCGCCGCGCAAAGATATTTCACGAATAAGATTCTCTGCAAAAGCATCTACACGCTCTACACGTTCTATCGAATAGAAATCACAATACGAGCATTTTTTTTCGCAGAAAGGAATATGAATATAAATGCCGAACATCCGCTGTTATTTTTTTAATGTTGAACAAAACTGCAAGTTGCTGAAGGTAGCTTTTGTCAATATCTTTCGTATAAAATAACACCGCGCCGTTTTTGGAAGTATTTCCCTAAACGACGCGGCATTTTATGTTAATGTGTCGGTTATTTTCTAATCACAATAGTCCGACTGTCGCTGAACTGTCCGCTTGTCATACGCAGTGAATATACGCCCGCGCCAAGTTCGTCAATCGGAATAACCGCACGATAAATACCTTCCTCCAGAACACCGCTGAATGGCACGGCAACTTTTTCGCCCGTAGTGTTATAGAGTTCGAAAGAAGTGTGTCCGGTTAAACCAACGGCATATTCGACCGTAACCGCCCCGCCGTCGGCCGGGTTTGGCGTAACGCTCATTAATCCGTAAGGTATGCCGCTGCTATGCACTAAACGTCCGTTCGAGAAGCATGTTGTATATGTAACTTCCGCGGGCTTGCCGTCTGTAGAAAGGCAGGCCGAACGGCTTGGAACTTGAACGTCAAGTCCAATAGGATAAACAGAAGTATCGGAAAGCATAACTTTAAGGCTGACGTTTATCAACTGTCCGTCACTCTGCACAGGAGTGCTACCTTGCGCCAGAAGCGTAAGAATATGCGCTTTGCCCGTACCTGTTTCAGAAGGTGTAATAGTCCAGCCGGCAGGTAAGCCGTCCGGTACAGCATTTTGGAATACAAAGTACTTACTGTCGAAAGCCAGCGTAGCCGTAAAGTTATTTACACCGGCATCTGCCCATGCTTGCCCCTTTTTCATTGCCCCCGTTATTTGGATAGAAACGGTTTTTCCGGGTTCTGAATTTTGTGATTTCGGCGTTAATTCAAAATGAGCCGCTACTTTATAGCCCGCACCGGTCAAATTTACCGATAGACTCGGATTTACCGCGTTTTCAATCTCTAACTTGGCCGAATAATTTCTCTCATCTTTCGGCGAAAATTCAACGTCGAACTCTGCAAACCGCTTAGACTGTATCGTAAACGGCATGTTCGGCGGATTAACAAACTTGAATGCAGTTGCGTCGGCACCCGTGAAATTAAGCCCCGTAACGTCGAGCGGAAAATCTCCGGTGTTTTCGACATGAAGTTTTCGCGTTTGAGTGTTACAAGTAAGTATCGCATCATACGGCGGTATATTAGCTTCAATTCCCGGAACGCCGACCGTTTTTCCGAATCCTACCACGTCGACCGAATTATCAACATGAGGCTCTTCATCCGGACCCGGTGCTGCATCTGATGTCATATCAACCGTAATAAAGCGTCGTCCAATGGCTTGCGGAGTGAATTTCACGCGGAATCGCGCACTATCATTAATCGGAATAACAAAGTCCTGCGGGAAACCGGCCGCGTTATCGGGGAAAGTAAAATCTGCGCGATTGCCGACAGTTGTATTAACGTTTAGCGAATAAACACGTAAATCAGCAGATGTACTCGGGTTGCGAACAACCACGTAGCCGTCATCAGGATTTTGTATTCCTACAACAGTCGTATCTACAAATATCCAGCCCGAAGGGTTGATTTTAGGAAGTATGCCTATGCCGTCCAAATTACCTTCAATTTTGGGTGTATTTTCTATAAAAACAGGAACTACGGTATTGTGATGCACTGCCTCATTAACGGGTTCGTACTCCACATCAACAATTACTTTATTGCTATTCGGACGGATAATAATCGGATTTGACGCACTTATATTAGACGGACGTGTTCCGAGTATTCGGAAATTCGGATTTGACGCATCGCTAAGTTGTACGCCAACTAAAGTTATATCGGAAGTTCCGGAATTGGAAATTTCCAAAGTAGCTTGCTTAATTGTACGAACACGGCGTTTTTTCCAATCCCAAGAGGTAATTTCCGGACCCGGAGAACGGCCGCTTCCTTTCCATAAGGAATTAGGATTGCAATCGTTTCCTTCGCTGTCGGACTCTAAACTTACGGTTATACTGTCCGCTTGCAATGCGGTCGGCGCGAAGCATACGGAATTCAATAGTACAAATGCTCTCGGCGCAATTTTGAAAGGAAATGCGGGCTGCGTAGGAACTGAAACCGAGAACGGTGCTCTAACACCGAGTATATTTGTTACCGTTAATGTGTCGGTGCCTTTATTGGTTATTCTGAGTCCGCCCCCTGTTTGTTCTTTACATAGTGTATCTCCTATTGTAACAGCACCGGCATCCCATGTCGGCTCTACGTCAATACAAGGACGAATGCCTCGCCCGAGAAGTTGCACTGCAAATCGCGCACACTCGGTTTTGATAATCAACGAATCATTATCCTTATCAGTTAAATCTTTGCTTTCGCGTATCGGCGTATATTCGAGCTGTAAATCATGAGTTCCATTTCCGGGAATCTCAAATTCGGGCGGTGCGCCGCCGCTTACGATCTTAAATTCCTTATTAAACAGTAGATTAATATCTGCAACTTTTATTGGAATCGCACTTTTATTGCGTAAAGTAACAGTAAATGGTTTTGCACGATTTACGCGAGAGGTGCCTACATCTATCGGATTCGGCTCAAAAACAAGCTTATCGGCAATATATTCAACGCTGTCTATGGTGAAATTGCCTGCACGGTCGAGAACTATGAATATTGCTTTGGCATCTTTAGTTTTATCCTGAACTTTCAGTTTAAACTCAAATTTCGTAACCTTCGGGTCAGGAATAATTTCCGGTGCGGTAACATATTCCAAATCATAGTTGTAACTTAATGAATCAACAAGCCAAATTTCGGCTATACCCTGGTCAATTTGGGCGGTGTCGGGCGGCGGTCCGAAATTTCGCAACTCGGTGGCTGTATAGTCATAGTCGCCGCATTTATCCTTGCGGGTAAGAACGGGAGGAAGCGTATCGCGCTCATCAAGTTTTTTCAAAGCCATGGCAGCAGGCCAGCCATAAGAATTAAATGCACCATAGCCGTAGATATAACCGCCGAATCGCGTTTCACTTTTTACCTGATGTGCTCCCGGCCCCATATCGGGGCGTACCCAATATAAATTTGTACCCGGTATTCGCTGATTTAAATACGACGGATATTTTCTGTAAAGCGAGTCGCCGTCCATAACAACGGATTTTAGTTTTTTGCGGTCGCCGTCCGTAGAATCTCCCTCTACTATCAATCCCAGATAATTATTCAGGAATGCCCCGTTCGTTGGAGTTTGGAATACCGTAGCTTTCAGATATTGTTCAACCGGCGTAATAACAATCATATAAGGGTCGAAAAAATCACCTGCGTCCCAATTTGCCGAATACGCATATTGCAGAAGCAATATTGGTCCGTCGGCTTCCCAAACCGACATTCCGCGTATTCCTTCCACTACCCCTACGCCGCCCCAAGTGTTAAAGAAATCCACAAAGTCATTTTTGGCAATAACTCCCGAGCGTTGTCCGAGCAAATCACCGGTCTTGAAGTCATAATACTTCATATTGAACTTTGTGTTCGGATTAGCGGCAATAATACGAAAATAATCACCCTTGTTTTTTCGGTCGAACTCTATTGTTACGTATTTTTTGCCCCAGGCCTGGATCGGCGGCATCATTTCCACTAAATAATCTCGCCCGTTCTGCGCTTCTGTCGGAATAATGCAACGCATGTGATACGAAAGGAAACCGATTGGTTTACTCGAAGTAACCCGCGAACCGGACAGGTCAAAATTCCCTATGGTTAGCCCGTTACCGCGAACGCAATACACTTGGCCTCTGTCCAAAGTTACCTTGAACGGCGCCACACCTTTATTTTTCCGCCCGCCTACGGTTTTTCCTTGTCCATTGTAATTACGTCCCGAAAGTTGAATACTTACCTCAGTTTTATCTTCGGAGGCAACAATCATAAAACCTGCGCCCCACTGACGCACCTCGCCGAAATCGTAATAAGCACAGTGCATATATTCACGTCCCCAAACGCTGGTAGGTAATGCTAAGAAGCCGTCGGTTGTAACTTCTTTGGCATTCATTACATACACCGAAATAGGGTGTTTCGAATAAACATGAATTCCCTTATTTTCGATAATTTCGCTCGTGGCTATTTCCCAGCCTGCTTGCGCAGAGCCGTCTTTAGTCGTAAAGGTAGTTATTTTTTCCGCCTTGACTTTTTTTGTTTGTTTAAATCCCTGAAGCGGTACCTCTACGGTTACTTCCGTATCGTAGCTTGAAGTGATATATAACTCGATACCAAGCATTGGTTGTGCAACATCGTCGTTCATCGGGATGCCGAACCAATAATCCCGCCCTTGCGCCGAATTGTTCAGCAGAAATTCTATCGACGGGATTTTTTTGAGTATCCTATCGGCTTTCAAGTCCTGCGCCGAAACCTGAAATGCCCGGAACGCAAAGACAATCAACGCGCAAACGAACAGAAATGTGTGGAACTTTTTCATGAAATATCCTGATTATACAGTTGAAATGACTTTATATGCAATAGATTATCAAGGCCGAACGCAAAAATATGCAGTTCTTGCTTCCGTGTGCAAATAAACATAAAAATTCATAAAAAATTTCACGCAAATAAAGCCGGTGTTTTGTACCGGAATATTTTTTATGCTTACTTTTCTACGGAGTGCAAACCGGAACAACAATAACACGGTTTATAGGAAACGGTTTCATTTATCTTGTCGAAATTTGAGGCATACTTTCAACTGTGGCATTGCAACAACATTCAGCCTCCGGCTGTTTTTTCCGTTATTTAATCTTGGCGCGACGACAAAGCCGCATCTATATTTCGCGTAATAGTTCGCCCCGTGTCGTCAGGTTGTTCGTCCGGCTGCGGAACGGGCGGCGTTAGAAGCGGCACTTTATCTATCACCCGCATAATCGAGTCGGCTTTTGCCGGAAAAAGGTAGCGTTCGATAAGTTTTTGAGCGATTGGCGCGGCGACCGCTCCGCCATAGCCCGCGTTTTCCACCATAACGCAAAGTGCGATTCCGGGATTTTGCATTGGTGCAAACGATATAAACCAAGCGTGGTCTTGCCCGTGCGAATTTTGAGCCGTGCCTGTCTTTCCGCAAACGTTTACGCCTTCTATTCTGGCAACGGCGGCAGTACCGCCCGGCACGTTAACCACGTCGAACATTCCGCCCTGAACAATATCGAAATATTCTGTGTTAACAGGCGTTTTGCGCGAGGCATAGGAAATAATTTCTGTGCGTTTGAGGCTACGATTGTATACCGAGCGGACAAGATGCGGCTGATAAATCGTACCTTTATTTGCTAAAGCCGCGCAATAGACGGCCATTTGCGCGGGAGTAACGCCAAGTTCGCCCTGTCCGATGGCAAGATTAACCAAACGTCCTTGCGTCCAGCCTCTTACGCCATACCATTTGTTCATACGCTCGACCGACGGCAGTATTCCGGGAGAATCTTCGGGAATATCGAGATGCGAACGTTCTCCGAAGCCGAATATGCGTCCGTATTTGGTTAACCGCTCCATTCCGAGTTTCGGCCCGAGATTATAGAAAAACGAGTTGCATGAAACATGAATCGCCTTACGAGCATTAACCGCGCCGTGTGCGTGGCTATGATGGCATTTCCAAGTGCGATTGCCGTAGGTGAAGCCGCCGGAGCAATTATAAATAGTTGAGGGCGTAATTATCCCCTCTTGCAAAGCAGCAAGAGCCATAAGCATTTTCCATGTGGAGCCTGGCGGATAAATGCTTTGTGTGGCACGATTAAATAAAGGCTTGTTTTCGTCTTTGAGTAATTTACCATATAAATTCCCCTGCACACGTCCGCTGAATTCCCGCAAATCAAAATCCGGCTTGCTGACAAATGCCAAAACTTCGCCGTTATTTGGATCCAGTGCCACAATTGCGCCGCGCTTATCGGTCATAAGCTTTTCGGCCATCTCTTGCAAACCTTTGTCAATAGTAAGGTTAAGGTCAAATCCTTCTTCCGAGGCCACGTCGTTAACGCCTTGTCGGAAACTTTCCACTTTCTGACCGGAGGCTGTAACGGCAACATATTGCACACCTTTTGTACCACGTAAAAAAGGTTCGTAGGTTTTTTCAAGTCCGGCATAACCTATTATATCGCCGGGCTGATAATAATCGCCCTCTTTGGCAAGTTGCTTCTCGCTTATTTCGCGCGTGTAGCCGATAGTGTGCGCCATATTGCCCGTAAAATCAAAAAGACGCTTGGATTCCACCACAATATCCACACCGGGCAAATATTCGTGATTTTCTTCTATGGCGGCAATAATCGAAAAATCTGTGTCGCGGTAAATTTTATTCGGCTTTACGCGGGAAATCTGTAACGAACGCTCATATTCACGGCGTATTGCGTCCGAATCCATACCTAAAATTTCCGACAAAAGAGGTATCGAGGCCGTGTCAAATTCATTAGGCGTAAGGGTAATCGAAAATGAAGGTGCATTGTGGGCAAGTAATAAGCCGTTACGGTCGAACATATTGCCACGAAACGGCTCTACCGTAATTTGCTTTATTGCCTGCGTTTCAGCCTTCAAGCGGTATACATTGCCCTGTATAATTTGCAAATAACCAAGCCGAACCGCGTACACGGCAAGAAGCAGTATAACTATTGTGCGGAAAATTGTGCGACGTTGCCGCGAGCCAAATCTCTCTTCGTCGCCTATTGTAGTACGCATGATAAATAATGTTTCTGTTATCGAGGTAAAAAGGGTAAAATCGGAGTTTAAGCCAATGACGTTCACACTATTCCGCTTGTTGCAGAGTGCCGGCAAATTGCGGAGATGCGGCGGCGCGGCGGCGTAATTCGAGTTTCTCCGCAATACCGAAAAATCCTATCAGGAATGCAGTGATAAACAAACCTTCGCGCTGGTCGAATACGGATCCCATTATATTTCCGATGAATGCGTTGATAAATCCGCAACCTACGCCTGCGTACAGCAATCGCGACAAAATATCACCGGCTTGGCGCGCTCTGCGCAACGCAGCAAGCACATAATATCCTAAAATTCCATAGAACAAGGCCGCTAACGGAATCCCGACCAAATACGCGAAAGTAAAATATCCGTTATGCCCGTAGATTGAAACTATATGGCGCATATCAATCAAATCGTAGCGCACATGCTCCTTTTGCAAACCTTGCCCGCCCAAAGGATATTCGGCTATACCCGCAAGCAACGATTCGTTCTCCATAGTTCGCGACAGATACGACGGATCATTGCTGATATTGGAACTCGAATTAAAGCGAAGTTCAATAATGGTTAATGCCACATTAGCGATACGCGGTGCAACAAGAAAAGTGGCCGCTACTACGACAGCACCTATACCGGCGGAATAAGCCGCCAATCGCAATCTTTCGCGCAACGGCAATATCAGAGCAAGAATAACAGACGAAATCGTAAAACTGACCCATGCAGTTCGTGCAAGCGAAATAATCAATATAATCAATACGAATACGAAGCCGGTCATCCATAATATCTTTTTCAGTCGTCCTTTATCCAGCAATATACCGGCCAAGCACAATATAGAAGCAGTTGAATAGAAAAACCCGGCACGGCGAACGCCTATGTAATACACTTGATTCGCCCACTTAAAATTCATGGCAAGCGATTTATACTCATATAGATAAGCAATTCCCGTATATAGCGTAGAAATACCCCAAACTACTAAAAGTCGGCGTAAATCACGCTCGTCGGAGAAATATTCGCGTATCGGAAAATAATAAAGGAACAGAAGGTAATATTGCCAGCCGCGCACCCATTTCATCGGCTCTATATCATTGAAGTACGCCACGAAGAAATTAAGCGAAAGAGCGGCTAAAAACAACAAAAACAATCGGTCTGCACCGCTACGGACAAGTTTTTTTCGCAGTACGAAAATCTGCCAACAAAACCATGTTATCAACGAACCGTGATAAAATAATCCGAACGCTATTTCCTGTCCGCCCAGACCACCCGCTCCGGCATCTTCCTGATTGGTGTTAAAGAAAAAATACAGCGAGAGAACTACAACATAAATCCAAATTTGAGGCTTGCGAACGAAAGCGTATATCAGTGCGGCACAGCCTATTGCAACGGCAACGTAAAGCCATGAATTTATCAGGAGCGATGTTGAGAACAGCACTGCGCCCGCAACGATAACGAGAGCAGCCGCAAGCGTTTCGCGGAAATTGCGTCGGCCGGTTGCAAGCAAATTCATCGTTTGAAATTCAGCCTTATTTTCGATACAAATTCTGCTGTCAGCACCAGCAATTTATTAAGAAGGAACAATGTCGGTACGGACGCAGTTATCGTCGTGCAATGTTTCACGAACAAAATCATTCAGTTGCGCATCTGAAAGTGCTGCATAGCGGTCAAGAATTGTATTCACGCGATCCGGCTGTTCCCAGAATAAAGTTTGCGCTGTTATGGCATCTGCCGCACCGGCCGAAGTTTGCAGTATATAGGCAAGCGAAGTAGCCAGGCTGTTCCGTGCCTTACCGATTTCGTGCGAAGATACACCGTCGGTTGCCAAACCGCTTATTTCTTGATGAAGTGCCTCGCCCAATTCTTCACAACTTATTTCGGGAGTTGCTGCTATTGCCATAAAGGTCAGAAGCGAAGTATGCTCGCGCAAATCGGGATAGACATATACGGAACTCGCCAGTTGCCGACGGCGCGTTAATGCATCGTAAATACGCGCACTGCGTCCGTCGCCGGCAATAGAGGCCAAAGCCGCACCCGTAAGGTAATTATCATCGTTCATGCCTCCGTAGTGATACGAGAGAACCGTTGCAGCAAGCGGCACGTTATCTTCCGAACATACGTATCCGTTGCGACGGTATTCCGGCAGGAATTTATTGCGCGGCGGCGTACCGTTACCCCTTGGAATATCACCGAAGTAACGCTCCGCAAGTCGAAATGCCTCCTCCGGACACACGTCGCCGGCCACTACTACGCAGGCATTATCGGGGCGGTAAAAAGTTCCGAAAAATTCCCGGACATCATCCATCGTAGCCGCCGCAACATCTGCTTTACTGCCATACACCTCCCAACTGTACGAACATTCCGGCGCGTAAGCAACGGCCGCCTGTGCCTCGCGCCAACGTCCGTAAGGTTGGTCTTCCACAGTTTGCCCAATTTCTTCGATAATCACTTTTTGTTGCGTTTCAAGGCCAATTTGCCGAACGCCGCACTTCACCATGCGGTCGGACTCTAGCCATAGAGCGAGCTCCAACTGATGCGACGGCACAACCTCATGGTAAATCGTTTGGTCGTAAGCAGTATAGGCATTGCATTGTCCGCCGGCGGCAGACAGATAAGCGTCGTATTCGCCTCGTGCCACATTTGCCGAACCGTCGAACATCAAATGTTCGAAAAGATGAGCAAATCCTGTTTTGCCGCGATGCTCGTCTTTCGAGCCTACTTTGTAGCCTACGCTAAGGCAAGCAACCGGCGACTTGTGGTTCGGCGCGATAACAACGCGCAATCCGTTATCGAAAACCCGTTGATGTATCGGTATATGCAAAGATGCCATACAATTTGACGCTTATGAGTTTCTGGAAGTTTTTTACGCCGGAAATATCGGCAAAAATACCGTTTTCGACGCATACAGCATTTATTGGCCGTATTTTACATTTACTTCTAACTGTGTTCTGCCAAGCATTATTCGGCAAATATGCCCGTAAAATCGAATTTTGTACAGTCGAACAATCCCCTATCGCTAAGTTTCAGCGCAGGGATAACCAATAACGCCATAAATGAAAGCGTCATAAACGGTGCACCGAGTTCGGTTCCCAGCTGTTTGGCGCGATTATCAAGAAATGCATAGCGACGCGCAACTTCCTGCCCGTCCTCCGCACTCATAATTCCGGCAACAGGCAAAGGTAATACGTCAATGCGTCCATTGTCCGCCACCGATATTCCGCCTTTTGTTTTAACAATTGCGTTAATTGCAGCGCAAATTTCATCGTCGTTCGTTCCTACTGCGATAATATTATGCGAATCATGCGCCACGCTCGAAGCAATGGATCCGCGTTTCAAACCGAAATTTCGGATAAATGCAATAGCGGGCGAATTTACCGAATAACGATTTAGCACCGCGAGTTTCAGCACATCGTTCTCGGTATCGCCAACCACATACCCGTTTTCAATGCGGGCCGGCAATAGTAATTCGTTTGTAATCAATTGTCCGTCAAGCACTTCTATTACTCGCAGAACAGAACCTTGAGCCGGAACTTCTATTTGTTCAGGCGTAATTTCTTGTGCCGAGAAATTATTGATTTCGGTAGCCTGAACACGCTCGATATAAGTTTGCCCGTTCTCGGCCACCAACTTACCGTCAATGTATGTTTGCATAACGCGCATGGTTTCGAGCGACTCGACTACTATACAATCGGCCGTATCGCCTGTGCGCAATAGTCCTATCGGCAATTTGTAATGCAAAGCCGGATTCAGAGTTGCCATACGCACTACGTTCATAGGATTATAGCCGAGCTCTATGGCGCGCCGAACTATTTCATTGATATGCCCTGCCACAAGCGAATCGGGATGTTTGTCGTCGCTGCAAAACATACAGCGTTCGGGATAAAGTCCGATAAGCCTGTGCAGAGCGTCGAAGTTCCGCGCCGCCGAGCCTTCGCGAATAATTATATTCATATCGCATGCAATTTTATCCGAAGCCTCTTCGATTGAGAAACATTCGTGGTCGGTAGTAATTCCCGCTTTTGCATATCTGCGCACCGCATCGCCGCGCAGCCCCGGAGCATGGCCGTCTATCGGTACGCCAAACTCTTTGGCTACGGCAATTTTACTCATAACTGCACTGTCGGCGTTCAGTACGCCCGGAAAATTCATCATTTCGCTTAGATACGATGTCAGACCGGATTTGAACATCTCGCGAATATCTTCCGATGTAACTTCTGCACCGGCCGTTTCAAATGCAGTGGCAGGAACACATGAAGGTGCGCCGAAGCAGAATTTAAACGGTGTTTGCCGTCCGTTTTCAACCATATAGCGAACACCTTCCACCCCCAGAATATTTGCGATTTCATGCGGGTCCGATACGGTTGCCACTGTTCCGTGCGGCGTTGCAAGTCGTGCAAATTCCGACGGTATAAGCATAGAACTTTCTATATGCACGTGAGCGTCGACCAGCCCGGGCATAATAACGGGCTGCGGCGGCACAGAAGCGTCTTCTTCAACCGGCCCGATAAGACCATCTTCGATTTTGATGCGGCCGCGAAAAGTTTTTCCGGCAACAACGTCAAAAACAGTTCCTTCGAGTATCACACTCATTATGCCTCCTGCGGTAATTGCTCAACAATAGGCACGTCAGCTTTGAAAGAACGTGCTTTTTCGCTGTCGAACACACCCTCCCAACGCGCTACAACCACGGTTGCAAGGCAATTTCCCAATAAATTAACAGACGTTCGCGCCATATCCATAAATTCGTCAACCCCGAAAATTATCATTACGCCGAGTGCGACCAAAGCGGGATCCATAAACGAGCCCGCCGTAGCGAGCAAGATTACCAATGAAGCACGCGGTACTGCCGCAACACCTTTTGATGTAACCATCAGCGCGAGCATCATCATAAGTTGCTGCCCAAAAGAGAAATGAACGCCTGATGTAGCCTCTATTGTCTGAGCCAGAAACACGGAAGCCATCGCCAGATAAAGAGTTGTGCCGTCAAGATTAAAACTGTATCCCATTGGCATAACGAATCCTACTATTCGCTTCGGGACCCCGAAACGCTCCATATTTTCCATTGCCATAGGCAGAGCCGATTCGCTGCTTGTGGTTACGAAAGCCAAGATAAAAGGCTCTTTTACAGCCGTTATGAATTCGCGCACAGGCAAGCGAATTATCAATGCAACCGCGCCGAATACCAACGCTACAAATAAAATGAGAGCAGCGTATAATGAAAGTATCAATCCGCCGAGATTTGCCAAAACGCCCAAGCCTTGATGGCCGATTGTATATGCCATTGCCGCGCCCACGCCTACCGGCGCGAACATCATCACATATTCCGTGAATTTGAACATCACCGCCGACAAAGATTCACACCATGCCACTATTGGGCGCGAATACTCTTTCATAGATGCGGCCGCCAATCCGAAAAGTGTAGAAAATGCCACTATTTGCAATACATCGCCGCCAAACATTGCCTCTATTATGCTTTTAGGAAAAATATGCGTTATGGTTTCGACGATAGTTTTAGGTTGCGTATGCTGTATGCCGGCAATAGTATCGGTAGCGGTTTGATGCAATACAAGCCCTGCGCCGGGCTGTGTGATATTGACTACCAACAAGCCCAAAAATAAAGCCAGCGTAGTAACTATTTCAAAATATATCAAGGCCTTGGCACTGATTCTGCCTAATGATTTGGGCGAGCCGCCGCCGGCTATTCCGCTCACTATTGTAGCAAACACCAGCGGTGCAATAATGGATTTGATTAAATTCAGGAAAATATCTCGCAAAAATTTCAGCGAAACGGCATATTCGGTCGGTATAATCTGTTCCGAGCCGAGCCAGCCTATAAGGCCGCCAAGCGCAAGCCCTATAAATATCTGCATAGTCAGCGAAATTTTCCACCAAGGCTTCGGCGGGCGAACTGATGATGCGGTCATACGCGGTAATTTGAATAAATG
>JADZAA010000111.1 GCA_020852855.1 Bacteroidota bacterium | reverse complement strand
TCTGCCACAGTCCGCTTTAATCCGGCATATCGGAAAAAGGCAAGGCAAAAATATCGGTAGTTCCGTTCACGGTCATGAAATCGGCAACGTCAATAATTGTCAAGAAGTTGAAGATGATAAAGTTATTCAAGCTTAATTTTGTATCGCAATAGTTAAGAGAAAAAACATAAATTTATCTTGTGAAATTTTAATGCCTAAGTAACCAATTGCAACAAATATGTATCTTTTGGCGTAACGCAAAAGCCGGATAAAACCTGCAAAGGCAATAATTCCGTAAAAATCTTGAGAATTTTGTCGCAGATAATTACGTTTCAGCTAATTAACCCGAATTCTGTAACTTCTTGGTAATGATTATGTTGTTTTTCAGATTACGATTATTGTTTACAAATGCGGTTTTGGCTCTTGCCGCAGTTTTACCGGTAGCGGCGCAGCAAACAAGCGAGTCGGAGGCGGAACTCGTTAAACGCATTAAAGCGCAACCTCAAAACGGCTTTTTCGGCATTAACCTTTCGTTTACACGTCCGCAGGGCGACTTTCGCCGTGCTCTCGAAGGAGTAGGAAAAACGGGGCCGGTACTCGGTTTCGCAATAGAAGGCGGTTATCATTTTGACCCGGCCCCCGTAGCCGCCGGACTTAGCGTCGACGTATTGTTCAACGGAAGCAAAGAAAAAACTTTTAATTACTACGGCTCTTACGGACGCACCTTTCGCGATACTGTTAATGCCTCGAACACAATGTTTCCAATTCTCGTTTTTTTTCGGTTTCAGCCCGATGTCGTCCGAATATTCGAGCCTTACGCCGAAGTATTGGCGGGAATAACCGTTCTTACGGCTTCCAATACATTCAAAACAAATTTCGGCTCCAATTCGACTAACAGCGAAGTCAGTGCGGCGTGGAATTATGGCTTTGGTGCAGGATTAAATATTCGCCTTGTGGATTTTATTGAATTGCCGAATGTTAATCGCTCGTTGCATCTGGCTGTGAATGCCCGCTATATTCTGGGCGGAACGGTTAATTATATGGTGGCAAATTACGACGATGTACAAGATAGGGTAATTATGAATGAAATACGTTCTAAAACAGATATGTTTTATTTTCGCGCCGGAGTTATCTGGCGTTTTTAATTGATAAAATAATCATAAGTAATAGTACAAACAATATGTTGGGAGAAAAATCATGAAAAAAACAATCATCTATGCACTCGCGGCTTTACTTCTGTTGCCGCTCGGTTACGGTTGCAAAACGGCGGCCGAACATCGCAGCGAACTCGGTTCCACGCGGGAACGCGAAATGACTGTGGGAATAGTGCAGCGCGAAATTCGCAAGGGAATGTCGGGCGCAGAAGTGGCCGAAGCACTCGGCTCGCCGAATATAGTAACGAAAGACTCGGACGATAAAGAAACGTGGGTGTACGATAAAATAGCTACCGAAGCATCTTATTCGCAAAGTCAAAGCGCTATTTTTTTGATTTTGGGCGGAATGTCGCAGCAATCCGGCGCGGCAAGTGTAACTCAACGCACGCTGACTGTCGTAATTAAATACGATACTGCCGGCAAAGTCGAGTCGTTTACCTATCACGCAAGCAAATTCTAAATATCGTTTCTGTTTTTGGGAATATTTCGCCGCAAAAGGAATACGCAATGAACAAATATTTTATGGGAAAGACTCTGCT
Organism: Bacteroidota bacterium; assembly: GCA_020852855.1. Classification (GTDB taxonomy): domain Bacteria; phylum Bacteroidota; class Ignavibacteria; order Kapaibacteriales; family UBA961; genus JADZAA01. The sequence continues at coordinate 25,832 of JADZAA010000111.1, read as the reverse complement.
GCCGTTGTTGCTTGTGGTTCTTTCGGTAGGCTGTACGATTATCAGCCGGCCGAAACTGCCGCCTGTGCCGCAATCGCAACTGCAAACTCGGCAATCGCAAACGAGAGAATACGATACCAACGACGTGAAACTTGTGATGAAAGCTGCGCTTAATACCTTGCAGGACGATGGTTTTACGATTAAAAACGCTGTGTTCGAATTAGGATTGATTTCCGCTGCGAAAGAAATAGACTTGGGAGGCGCGGGGCGCAAAACAAGCGCAGATAACGATGATTTCTGGTCGTCGCTGTTCCGCGCGGCCGCCGGACGCGGACAAACGCAGCAATCGCCGCAACGCGATTTTAGATACGAGAAATTCAAGCAAATCGAGGCGACGCTGAACGTCAGCGAATTTGGAAACCGTCAAACTCGAGTCCGCGCAAGTTTTCAGGCGAAAGTCCTGGACGACCGCGGAAATCCGATGGAAGTCTATTCTATTGACGACTTAAAGTTTTATCAAGACTTTTTTATGAAAATAGATAAAGGCGTTTTCATCGAAAAGCAGAAATTCTGATTTTTTTTGATAAAAAAGCCGGAAGAAATTTCGGCTTTTTTTATTGATGTTTTGCGGTCCGTCGTTCTACACCTTCAAACAACTTAAATCTAACTATTCCAATTCGATGAAAGAAATGCCGCAGCGAAATTGCAAGCACTCCCAGACCATAGCGAACACTGCGGCGGAAATTAATGGACGAAGCCTCTTTGAAATATTTGGTAGGACAAGTAATTTCGGCTATTCTGTAATTTCCCCAAATTAACTGCGCCAGCATTTGATTGTCGAAAATAAAGTCGTTTGAATTTTTATTGAGCGGCAAAGCCTCAAGTGCTGCGCGGGTAAAAGCACGATAACCCGTGTGATATTCCGACAACTTTTCTCCCGACAACAGATTCTGCAACAGCGTCAATATACGATTCGCCGCATATTTATAAATCGGCATTCCGCCGTGTAAAGCACCGTTGCCCAATATTCTGGAGCCAAGACATACATCGTAAATATCCGATGCCAATACATTTGCCATAGCGGGTAAAAGTTTGGGCGTGTATTGATAATCGGGGTGAAGCATTATTACTATGTCCGCACCAAGTTCGAGTGCCTTGCGATAACACGTCTTTTGATTGCCGCCGTAGCCAAGATTGGCCGAATGAACCACTATGTTCGCAATTCCCAAGCGTTTAGCCACTTGCGCGGTGTCGTCGCGGCTTGCATCGTCTACAAGTATCACCTCGTCAACAAGGTCAAGAGGTATTTCGCGATAAGTTCGCTCAAGTGTGCGCGAGGCGTTATAGGCGGGCAAAACTACCGCCACTTTTTTGCCGAGAATCATTTGATTGCTTCCGTTTTCTAGATGACTTTTTATGGATTTTTGTACCAATTATTCGGCAAAAATAAGGCGATATTGATTGAATGAAAACGTAGGCTACTGAAAAGAAACAGAAAAATACGTCTTCTTGTCAATCATATAACGATTAAAAATTCACTGAAAATATAGGTTTCTTTACTAAATACAATTCGTTCTCGTCGCTAAGTAAAACTTCCCGATTTAACTTGACTTTTAGATTGAATCCGAAGAAAATGCTCTCCATTTTCTGACCGCCTCGAACAGAACAATACCGGCCGCCACAGCCACATTCAGCGAATGTTTTACGCCGAACATAGGAATTTCAATGGCATCATGAGCGCGGTGCAACAATTCGGGACTGATTCCGGTGAGTTCATTTCCCAGTATAAAACAGCATGGAAAATCGGCACGGGTAAGCGAACCGTACGGACGCGCAAAATCGGTCAATTCGACGGCAATAATTCGCCTGCCCGTGTTTTCGAGGTAATCAGCCGCTTCAACTGAATTGGGAAAGTGTTGCCATGGAACGGTCTCTGTGGCACCGAGCGCGGTTTTCTTTACTTCTTTATGAGTAGGCGGCGGAGTGTAGCCTGTCAAAATAATCTCTTGTACAAGCGCGGCATCGCAACTGCGAAATATAGAGCCTACATTGTACGCACTTCGCGTATTGTCGAGCAATATGGAAAACGGATGTCGTTCTACGGTCAAAGCAGTTTCGGGTGAAAGCCTTTGCCTAAGCAATTCATCGTGAAGCAGCTTGCGGAATACGGGCATAAAAATGCGGAATATCTGACTTTAACTGTATTTTTCGATTTTTGCAAACCTTATTGACGAATACTCTCTTACTTTCAATGGACGATCAGCCGAAAATCGGAAGATTGCAAAATTTATTATACATAAATGGCACTGCTTTTGTTTGCAAAGCGACATATCGCGCAAGTCCGTAAAGTAGGGCGAAAACAAGTACGTATCAATATGTAGCTTGTGCCGTACATTACGCCGTATTTTCGGTAAAATCATAACAATAAAATAAAAAAAATATGCGCATAATCCGCACCGTTGCCGAAATGCAACAATATTCGGAAGAGCATCGAAAAGCAGGCCGCCGCGTGGCAGTCATACCTACGATGGGCTATCTGCACGAAGGGCATGCTTCGCTTATTCAGCAGGCACGCAAAAATGCGGATATTGCAGTAACCACTTTATTCGTAAATAAATTACAATTTGGTGCAAATGAAGATTTTTCGCGCTATCCAAGAGATTTTGTACGAGATTGCACCATAGCCGAAGAGGCAGGCAGCGATGCTCTGTTCGCACCGGAAAACGGGGAAATGTATACCGAAACATTCTCTACGGTAATAACGGTGCGCGGCATTTCGGATAAATTCGAAGGTGCATTCAGGCGAGGTCATTTCGACGGCGTTGCAACCATTGTAGCTAAACTATTCGGTGCCGTAAGGCCGCACGAGGCTTATTTCGGACAAAAAGACTATCAACAAACTCTGGTAATCCGCCGAATGACCGCAGATTTAAATCTCGGTGTAAATATCATCGTTTGCCCTACTTTACGCGAAGCCGACGGGCTGGCCATGAGTTCACGAAACGTATATCTTGCGCCGGAAGAGCGCGGCAAAGCAAGCGTTTTGCATCGTGCTTTACAAACAGCCTCATTACTTGTGCAGTCGGGTGAAATAAGGCGGCAGGAAATTAACTTTTCTATGCTGGAAGTGCTGCGAACGGTTGGCGAATTGCAAATAGATTATGCGTGCGCTGCCCAAGCCGATACATTGGAAGAACCAGAAGTTTTTGAGGAAACTGAACCTATTGTATTTCTGATTGCAGCACGATTAGGTGCGGCGCGGTTAATTGATAATGAGGTTTGGCAAGCCGTGAAATAATCGGTTTTTGACAAATTCAGGCATTTGAAAGGCTTGTTTGTGCTGCTTCGGCAACTTGTTCAACGCCGATGAGTGACATATCGTCGCCTTGTGGCGGAGAAATAACAATCGAATTATGAGAAAGCGGTCCCCAACGGTGCGCACTTATTGACGGTGTATTTGGATATAACCCAATTACGGGGGTGCCGAGTGCTGCGGCTATATGCAGAGTTCCGGTTGAACCGGCTATCATCAAAGCTGCCATATCGAGCAATGCTGTCATTTCGGCTAATGATAAGGCACCGCAAAGATTTATAGTAGAAGGTGCATTCGACTTAACAAATTCACAAAGATTACTTTCGGCGGCAATGCCCGTAATTATTATTGGAATTTTTATTTCGGTTGTAAGAAATGCGGCAAGTTCAGCAAAGTTTTCAGCCGGCCAATCTCGTGCCGACCCGCCACTTCCCGGATGTATTACTGCAAACGGTAGTCCTATGTTTATACCGTTTTGTTCAAGTAAGATTTTTACGGATTCGGCAGATTGAGGCTGAATTATAGGCCGAATGAGTTCAGGTGTAAAAATATCAGTAGAAAAGCGGTCGGGAAAACGTCGCTCGAGCATAAAATGCGCCATACGAACATTGTACTCGGCTTCATGGTGCAAAGCGTCGGAGCGATGTTCGGGAATTTTATCCGTAAACAGAGATGAGTACCAACGATAGCGCGAGCCTACACGAATAGGAACACTTTGTATAAATGCCGACAATGCTTCGCCAAAACGCGGACGAGGAAAAAACACCATATCTGGACGCAACTTAGTCAATGCTTCGCTTGTTCCGCCCGAAAGTTTATCCGAGTAGACTACAGAATCAATAACAGGGCAATTATAGAGTAAATCTGCTACATAAGAACGCGCAATTAATGAGATTTGAACTTCGGGAAATGTACGGCGTAAAACGCCCAATAACGGCAATGTCAATACCATATCGCCCAAACGATCGGTGCGTATTACTGTAATTGTTTCAAGGGCGGGCATAATACGGTTTGTTCTGGATATAAAAATCAAACGCCGACGCAAAACTTATGCGCCGGCGTTCGGTATATGCAAAGGGAGATTATTTCAGTTGAAAAACCAGAGTATTCCCAGATGCCCTGAATGAATACCGATATCGCTTGTGCTAAGGTCGCCGAAACCTAAATTGACTACGCTAACTTGCCCGAAAAGCGCTACGTTATTTTCCGGAAAATAAAGACCGCCGCCGCCGATATCGAGTCCGGTTTTAGTGTCGCCGCCGCCGCTTTGAATGCCAAGTTGACCGCTTAAATACGGTTTAAAGCTTTTGGTTCCTTGCAGAATGAAACGTCCATACGGGCCAAAGAATATAGAGTTTGCAGTTTTGGAATCGCCGCCTTTATAGCTTACGCTTGACAAGTCAATTCCGAGTGATGTTCCGATATGAATAGCCGGACTGACAGCGTAGCACAATTCGGCTGAACCGCGCGTATTAACGCCAATGCCGAACATACGGTTGGGGCTTTGCGCCGATGCGTTTTGGAAAGTCATTGCCGCCGCGACGACTAAGATAGCAAATGCTACTGCTAATTTCATACTGACCTCTGAAAAATTTGAAGAATGATAACAAAACCATAACGCAAAAATACATATAAGCGCAATATCTGCCAAATAGAAAAAATACGATATATTTTGCATAAACTTTTGTAAAGAGTTTCAATTTTGCCGGATACATAATATGAACAAAGATATTATACGATCTGCCTTGTCCGAAGCAATGCGCCGCCGATTTGAAGAATTGCGTGAGGCCATAAATACCAGACTTGACGAATTTGCCCGCATACCGGAAGATGAGTATTTCTACGAATTGTGTTATTGCTTGCTTACACCGCAATCTAAAGCACGTGCCGCCGATGTCGTGGTTAAAATACTGCAAAAGCGCAGATTTGCAGAAAATAGTTTTGACCCGACGGAAATACTTGCATCGCCAAATAATTACATACGTTTTCACAATACGAAAGCGCGACGATTGTCGGCCGCAAAAGACCAAATTAACGCTATTCGCAACTTGTTGAGTGAAGGAGCAACTCCAAAGCGGGAGCGCGATTGGCTGACGGCGAATGTTAAAGGTTTAGGTATGAAGGAAGCCTCGCATTTTCTGCGCAATATAGGCAGGCGCGGGCTTGCAATTATAGACCGTCATATTATCAAACATTTGAATTATTGCGGCATTGAAGTAGAAGCGGAAAAGATGGGTTCGCGCCGGTATTACGAAGAGGTCGAGCGTCGCTGGTTGGAATTTTGCGATAGCGCGGGAATAACGATTGACGAGATGGATTTGCTCTTTTGGAGTGCCGAAACAGGCGAAATACTGAAATAAATTCGAGCGATTTTATATATATGAATATACGGCAGATTATGCTTAAATAAATTGCGGAAAATATGGACAATTATAACTAAACTGCAAAAATATGCGATTTTACGGCAGAGTTGGCGTAAATTTGCATAAGCAGGTACAAAGTTTCTCGTTGAAACACCGAAGTAATGGAACGATTATTGCTTTGTTGATAAGTTCAGATTTTGCATCTTTACAATCAAGATATTGTGATATTCTGAAGTAACACTATATTTTTCACATTTAACGACAGGAATTCCATGAAAAAGTTTTGGCATATTGCAATCGCAATTTGCGCGGCGGCCTTGGCCGGATGGTATGGCAGTTCTTTCTGCGGAAAGACTTGCGACAAGCCGTCCGAGAATAGCGTGTTGCCGGTTTCGGAAACACCTAATAAGCAAAACGCTTGGCTTGCAGATATTCAGCGCGAAATTGCCGCGTCGGAATATCATATTCGCTACCAAGAATCGGCAAATGCCTATCAAAGCCCTAATCGTGCGCAGAATCTTCGCGTTACATATCACAAAGACGGCTTTACCCTAACGCCGCGCACAGAAGATAATGGCTGGAAAACTACTTTGCGCCTGAAATCCATAGAAAAAGGCGGTATGCCGCTCACAGCTGACGGCACGCCGAAACTTAAAGAAAAAGATAATACTCTGAAAACCGAATTTCCGGCTTTCAGCATAGAGTATGTGAATACGTCCGAAGGTATGCGTCAGAATTTTATCGTGAACAGTCGCCCCGAAGGCAACAGCCCTCTTGCGGTGCGGCTTATGGTAGAATCACCTTTCGCATCCGAAATAACAGATAACGGTAACTCGGTATTGTTCCGCAACGGTACAACTCCGGTATTGGAATATAAAGATTTGAAAGTGTGGGATGCCGACGGTGCACGGCTCGATGCTTCTATGCAATTGGCGCATAACAGCATTACGATTACCGTAGATGACCGCAACGCAAAATATCCGGTAACAATAGACCCGTTGTCGACTATTCCAAATTGGACGGCCGAGTCCGAGCAAGAAGGTGCTATGCTCGGCTACGGCGTTTCATCGGCCGGCGATGTAAATAATGATTCCTATTCCGATATGTTGGTCGGAGTGCCGTATTACGACGGCGGCGAGGCAGACGAAGGAGCCGTATTCGTTTATCACGGTTCTGTTTCGGGATTTGGAGATTCTCCCGATAGAATATTGGAATCCAATCAAGCGGGAGCACATTTCGGATTTAGCGTGGCGAAAGCAGGCAATCTTAACGGCGATGCCTATGGTGATGTAGTAATTGGCGCACCCGATTACGATAACGGCGAAACCGACGAAGGTCGTGTATTTGTTTATCGCGGCAGTGCGTCAGGACTTTCTGCATCTGCGGCGGCCACGCGCGAGAGTAATCAAGCGGGGGCTCGCTTTGGTTACAGCGTTTCGTCGGCCGGGCGCATCAATGCCGATGCCTTGGACGATGTTATAGTCGGCGCACCGTATTATGACAATGGCGAAACCGACGAAGGCATGGCGTTCGTTTATTGGGGCGATGGTTCTTCCACACTTTCCGGTACTGCACCATGGACGGCAGAAAGCCAACAAGTTGATGCACGTATGGGACTGACAGTTGCCGGCGGCGGCGACTTTAACCGCGACGGACGCAGCGATATTGCCGTCGGTATTCCTTTGTTCGATAACGGGCAAACCAACGAAGGTACAGTATATGTGTATTATGGAATTTTTGCGGGCGGCTTGCCGTTGAACCCGAATTGGATACGCGAAGGCAATCAGAACGACGCTCAATATGGCTATAGCGTGGCTTCCGCCGGTGATATAAGCGGCGACGGCTACGATGAATTACTTGTTGGCGCACCGTTTTGGAGCAATGGCGAGGCAAATGAAGGACGCGCATTCTTATATCGCGGGCGTTCCGGCGGATTGGATACGACGGCCGCATGGACTGATGAAGGCAATCAAATTAACGCAAGATACGGCCATTGCGTTGCCTCGGCCGGCGATGTAAATAATGACGGTAACGCCGATATTATCATAGGCGCACCGCTTTACGATGCTGGCGAAACCGACGAAGGTCGTGCTTATATTTATCTTGGCAGTACAGGCGGAGTAGTTCCTTTCCCCAATTGGATAGGCGAAGGCAATCAAGTAAATGTCCAATACGGAACAAGCGTGGCAAGTATCGGCGATATAAATCACGACAGTTTCTCCGATTTTGCCGCAGGCGCACCGTATTACGACAACGGAACTATTGATGAAGGCCGCATATCGGTCTACTATGGTTCGGGAAGCGGTATAGGCTCGGCAATGGCAGTTCTCGAGCCGAACAAAGACAATTCCAATTTCGGATTCAGCGTTGCCTCGGCCGGCGATGTAAACGGCGACGGATTCAGCGACTTGCTTATAGGTGCGCCGGGCTTCGACGGCGGAATACCGGGCGAAGGGAAAGCATTTTTGTATTATGGCAGCGCAAACGGTGTTTTCAGTCCATCGTCTTGGGGCTTCGAGTCTAATCAGGCAAATGCACAACTCGGTGCGTCGGTATCTGCTGCCGGCGATGTAAACGGCGATAATTACAGCGATATAATCATAGCCGCACCCCTTTGGGACAGCATTGAAGTAAATGAAGGACGTGTTTGGATATTCCATGGCGGTCCGGCAGGTATCGGCGATATTCCGGCGCAAGTTATGGAGAGTAATCAAAGCGAAGCGCGTTTCGGAACGGCAACAGCCTGCGCAGGCGATGTAAATAACGACGGCTTCAGCGATGTGGCTGTAGGTGCGCCGCTTTACGATAACGGGCAAACAGACGAAGGACAAGTGTTCCTATACGGCGGTTCGGCGAACGGACTTCGTGCGACGGCCGCTTGGACAGGCGAAGGCAATCGTGCATTCTCAAATTTCGGTGCAAGCATTGCAAATGCCAATGACGTGAACGGCGACGGATTCAGCGATATTATTATAGGTGCTCCCACTTACAATAACGATGCAGATGCGGCTGCCGAAGGAACAATCTTCGCTTATTACGGACGTTCAACTTGGCCGCAATTAACGCCCAACTGGCAGGAAGCAACCGACCAAGACGACGCTAAATACGGCGCAAGCGTAGCCTCCGCAGGCGATATCAACGGCGACGGCTATGCAGATATTATCGTAGGAGCACCTTTCTTCGATAACGGCCAAACCGACGAAGGGCGCGTAGTTGTGTATTACGGCGGTACAAACGGTATGCAATCGTCAAACGTATGGATAGCCGAGCTGAATCAAGCCAATGCGCATTTCGGTACATCGGTGGCCGGCGGCGGCGATATCAACGGCGACGGCTATGCAGATATTACAGTTGGTGCGCCGCAATATACAAACGGGCAACTCAATGAAGGCGGAATATTCATCTATCTCGGAACTTCGTCCGGCCCGTCGGTTAATAGCAGCTTTACTGCCGAAAGCGACCAAACAGATGCCGCATACGGCACAAGCGTAGCAAATCTTGGAGACATCAACGGCGACGGCTATAGCGATATAGGCGTAGGCGCACCCAAATACGATAACGGCAATACCGACGAAGGGCGCGTATATGTATATGCCGGACATTACAACGGGCTTTCTTCGACCCCTACGGAAACTCTGGCCGGTCCTACGGAATACGGCCAATTCGGTGTAGTTGTATCACCGGCCGGCGATGTAAACGGCGACGGCTATGCTGACATTATCGTTAGTTCTCCATATTACAACAGCTCGGTATTTAACGATGGCCGAGTTTGGGTCTATTATGGCAACGGAAACGGTTTCGGTACATCGAATCCTACGGCATTGTCGCCGACTAATCAGGAAAAGGCATATTTCGGCTGGTCGGCAGCCTCGGCCGGCGATGTAAATAACGACGGCTTTGCGGATATCGTAGTAGGTGCGCCCGGATACGATGTTAAAGTCGGGCTTAATTATGACCAAGGGCGCGTATATGTATTCCAAGGCTCTGCTGCCGGCATAAATACTGTCCCGGCGCAAATTATAGACGGCGAACAAAATCAAGAACAAATCGGTATGGCGGTAGCCGGCGTTGGCGATGCAAATAACGACGGCTATTCGGATATAGCGGCCGGCGCAAGCAAATACAGCGGACAATTTGCCAATGAAGGCAAAGTTGTTGTGTATTACGGCTCTTCGTTGGGAATTACGACTACAGAACCGTGGATAAAAACAGGCGGCCAAATTGGCGCAAACTTCGGTGCAAGCATATCCGCGGCCGGCGACGTAAATCGTGACGGCATTAACGACGTAATCATAGGCGCACCGTATTACACCGACCGTCCGCTCGATAAAAACGGACGCGCATATATGTACCTTGGTGCTACAGGCGGACTTTCGGCCAATCCGGCCGCAGTAATATCCGGCAAGCAAAACGGAGGACTGTTCGGCTATACGGTAGCCAATGCCGGCGACGTTAACGGAGACGGTTATTCCGACGCACTGATAACGTCGCTTTGGTACGACAGCACCGTTGTTAATGAAGGCCGCGTATGGCTTTACAACGGTACGACCGGCGGACTTGCCGCCGCACCTTCATGGCATGCCGACGGCGGACAAATAGCGGGCGGATTTGGAACATCGGTATCCGCCGCTGGGGATCTTAACGGCGACGGCTACGGTGATGTAATCATAGGCGCGGATATGTACGACAACGGCAGCGTTGACGAAGGCCGTGCGGTTGTTTATTTCGGTAGCGACACAAGCCTTACCAAAAAACCCGTTTGGACAATGGAACTCGGACAAAACTATGCTTATGCAGGCGGTAGCGTAGCCGGATTAGGCGATATCAATGGCGACGGCTATCCCGACATTGCCGTAGGCGCACGCGGCTTTGACGCAAGCCTGACCGACCGTGGTTCTGTTTCGATATTCTACGGAAATAATGCAGCCGGAAAGCGTGTAACACCGCGCCAATGGCGCCCCGGCTCCACAACGCCGATTGTTCCCGTACTGCGCTCGCAAAATAATTTAAGTGCCGACCTGAGCCTTTGGGGACGCTCGATAGCGGGGCGCGGCGATGTAAAAGCGGAATTTGAAGCAAAATCGGTTTCAATGCCGTTCAACGGAAGCGGATTGGTTTCGGCCGGCACTTGGACGGATATAGGCATTGCCGGCTCGCAACTGACGCAACGCGCCGGCGGACTCAACAGCAATATAGCCTACAAATGGCGCGGCCGCTTAGCCAATCGTCTGAATAAAGGCGCGGTACAACGCTATTCGCGCTGGTATGCAATCGGCTATAACTCCCCGACGGAAGCCGACTTCCGAACTGGTTTGGTCTGTACAATTCAAGCAATAGGAGGAGGTAATGTAAGCATTTGCGAAGGTTCCGGAACGGCAATTGGCAAGCCGGCGACGGGTGCCGTAGGGGCGGTTACGTATTCTTGGACACCCACAACCGGACTTAGTGCCGCAAATATCCCGACACCGTTTGCAAATCCCGATTCCACAACAACATATATTGTTACCGCTTTGGATAATAATTCCTGCTTGAGTCGCGATACAGTAACCGTTACCGTGTTGCCGAAGGTGATGATCGGTGCGGGCGAAGATGTTTCCTTATGCCCGGGCGATACCGCCTACCTGTCTGCTAAAGCAACGGGCGGAACACCCAATTTTCAATACGAATGGTCGCCGGCCGGCTTCCTAAACGACCCGCATATACCGAATCCGATAGCCAAACCTGTGCAGACAATAACATACGTGGTTAAAGTTACCGACAGAAACGGTTGCTATGCACATGATACTGTGGTTATTCGTGTGCATCCTGCGCCTACTCCGGCCGCCATAACTCGCTCCGGCGATTCGTTGGTAGCACTTGTTCCGGCCGTAAAATATCAGTGGTATGTTGATAATAAACCTATCGCCGGTGCAACGGCAGCGTTTTATATATTCCCGAAAATAACAGGCACAAAAATCTATAAATTAGAAACTACCGACCAAAACGGATGCCGCGTATTCTCAAATACATTAGTGGTAACGCTTACCGGAGTTGAAGAAGATATTGCCGCTACGGAATTTGCATTGTATCCGGTTCCGGCCGGCAATGAAATTACGGTAAAAGCTTGGCTGAACGCTTCTGTTCGGGCGCATATCGTAATTACTAATTCGCTCGGTAAAATCATAGCCTCGTTCGACGACGAAGCCCAAGCCGGTGCATATTCGCGCCAAATATCGCTGGAAAATCTGGCGGCCGGCTCTTATATCATTTCTGTTCGCGCAGGTGAGCAAAGATGGTTGCGTACATTTATCAAAGAATAAAATTATCTGACATTCCTGCAAATTGGAACTTACGGAAATGGCGGCAAATACAAAATTTGCCGCCGTTTCCTATAATTACCCTATACAAAACAAAAAGGAACGATTGTGTCGTCATTGATTCGCCGCCTCGACGAAATCTTATTCGGCAAATTTAAACGCCAATATGAAACACTTCTGGCGCATGAAATTTTGCCGTCTTGCCAAACATTGCTCGATGTAGGTTGCGGCTCAAACTCACAGGTTCGCGCTTTTTCACGAAAAATGATGCGTACAATGGGTGTTGACGGCTATGCACCGTCAATAGAAAAAAGCCGTGCCGCGGGGATACATTCGGATTATGCAGAGCTGAACATACTTGAAATTGCCGACAGATTCGAGGCAAATTCTTTTGACTGCGTACTGGCTTCCGACGTAATTGAACATCTCGAAAAAAATGACGGCTTGAAATTAATGCGCGATATGGAGCGCGTAGCGCGAAAAAAAGTCATTATCTTTACGCCTAACGGATTCCTGCCACAGGGAGCATACGGAGGGAATGAATATCAAATTCATCTATCCGGTTGGGAAATTGACGAAATGCAAGGCTATGGCTATCGTATTATAGGAGTGAACGGTTGGAAGCCGTTGCGAGGCGAACTGGCATATCCGCGCTTCCGGCCGTATTCGCTTTGTACAAGAATTTCGTTCCTTACACAGCCGTTTGTGCAACACAATCCGCACAGAGCATTCCAAATACTTTGCATAAAAGATATTTAAGAAGTTTTTGCTTCGCGCACTCTTGCCAAAATATCCTCGCCTATAATGCGACTTGTTCCGGTGCCGGACTCTATGTATTGTCGGGCAATTGCACCGGTTGCCAACCTGTTTTCTTTTGATGAAATAAGAGCGTCGAGCGATTCAATTAACCCGTTTTTGTCGGAAATTACCCGTAAGCCTCCTCTTCTATGCAATTCGACGGCATCGGGCGCGCGATATATGCGCGGGCCGCATATCAAAGGTATGCCGTAGCCCGCAGGCTCCGCCACGCTATGAACGCCCGCGCCAAAGCCGCCGCCTATGTATGCTATATCGGCAAAGCAATAAAGCATCAATAATTTACCATAACAATCCGCAATAATGTCGCATCGTTTATCCGCGCTTGATAATTCACTGAGTTTTATCGCATTCGGAAAAAGCTTTGCTGCGGAATCAAGATGACATTGGGTAACTTCATGCGGCACAACGATAAATCTAATCGAAGAGAATTTATTTGTGCGATGTACGGCCGCAAGTAATTCTTCGTCTTCCGGCCACGAACTTCCAGCCACAATCACAATATCTTCGGGAGCGAATAAATCGTTGGGCAATAAGTTTTTGCTCGAAAAACCGGCTTCACGGGCTATTGAAAAAATACGGTCAAAACGAGTGTCGGCGGCCGTAATCAATTTGGCAGACGACGATATTAGAGGGCGGAATTTATCGGCCGAATCCGCATTAGCCGAGTAAACAGTCGTAACGGCACGTAGTATTTCCTTGAAAATACATGCTGGCAACCTTCGCGACGGAAATGTAGCCGAAATAAGCAAAAGCGGTATTCGGGCATTGCGAATTTGCCTGAAAAGCTCGAACCACAATTCATAACGGATAATTACGGCAACGGACGGACGCAATCGCCGCAGAAAAAAACGAACCGAAAAGAAAGAGTCCAACGGAAGATAAACCGCCGCATTTATGAATGGATACGTCCGATGCGCCTCGAATCCGGAAGGCGAGAAGAAAGATGCTATAATCGTAAGCGGTACGCCGCTATTTGCCAAATACTCTATTACCGGCTTTGCCTGCTCGAATTCGCCTGCGGAGGCGGCATGAAACCAAGCAACGGGCGCATTTTGCCTTTCTACAATCAGCCCGGCTTTGCGAACCGTATCGCGCCACTCATTCTGACGCTGCCGAAGTTTTGACGAAAACAGCGGTGCGACCGTCTCAAGCAAAGACATAGCCGCAGCATAAAGCAACCGAAAAACAATCATGGATTATTAAAACTTTTCGATTTGTTTACTTTTCTATGCGTATTGTTCCGCCGCGAGAATGAGCGGTAAATTCAGGCGCGTAAAGTGATTGAACTGCGGCTATTCCGTCTGCAAAAGAACCTTCGTAGGCGGCGAATACGTCATATTCAATAACAGTTGTTCCACGAGGCAACCATTCCGCAAAAAAGTTTGTGGAAGCGTCCGCCGGCGAGCGATAATAACCCGTATTGCCCAGCCATTCATAACCGGAAGTTTGAATTACCGGCTCAAAACAGGTAGGACGCATATCTTTGATGTGAACGTATTCCATATCGCGGTCGGTGCGAATCACAAGGCGAATCGTAGCACGAGATCCCACATAAGCTTTGTTGTTTGTTCGCGGTTGCTTGATAATTGTGGTTCTTTCGACGGAAATAGCCGATTTTTGCTCGCGAACGCTCTTTATATTTTCGTTGTATTGCCAATACAGCCCGCCATAAGACACGCCGTCGCCTTTGCCCGTAAGTTCAATGGTTGCCATTGCGGGAGTAATTTCCGAGCCCGACCAAGATACGGAATAATAGCCTGTTCCGGCTTCGCGGCTTTCGGGTACGATGCGCTTGCCGCCGACGACAGCCGTAACTTCATTTCTGTTTTCCGGCTGATTTTTCCCGCGCAAAAGTAACGCATAGCAGGCCTCGGCCGTCGCCTTTGTAGTGCGCCAATCATGAGTTTGCTTGTTGCGAATCAGCCAATAGCGCATATCTTCGATATCCGATTCCGGCGCGCCTAAAAGCTCGAATGTTTCTATAAGCAAAGCCTGCGTTTCTATAGGTGCATCTTGCCAAGCCAAGCCCGACGGCATTGTCCAATACATTCCTAGTTCTTTGGAGCGAACAGCGCGTTCGCGTAGCGATGCAATTATATTTTGTGCGGTTTTGCTATCCGTTGCATCATAGGTTCGGCGACCGTTTTCCGCATCGTATTCGGCAAATCGCCAAAGAGCCGATGCCGTAAGCACCTGAGTTTGAATATCTTGTTTCTGCCAAAATTTTACCGCTTGATTGCGGTAAAACTGCAATGCGGAATCGGCAGCTTTATTCGGTTTTATATCCGGGAAGAAACTTCGGGCATAAAGATATTGAGCCGCCGTGAAATTGTAACCGGAGTTTTTAGGGTTGAACTTTTTGTCGTTTTTCAATCGTGCGAACTCTTCTCCGATTTGTTTGTCGGCATAGATTATGGCCGCTGTTGCAATATCCGTAATCTCGTTTTTGCTGCTTCCCGCTGCGTCGAGTGCAATAATACGAGCAATACCGGCAAGAATATACTGTGTGATTGTTCGATTCTCGTTCATTCCGGCAAACCATGGAAAACCGCCTGACGGCAACTGCAATTCACGCAATTTCCTGATAGCCGATTCGCGCTCGGCACGCATGGAATTTTCGTCAAGTAACCGCGCAATGCGCTGTTTCCGTTCTGTTTCGGATTTACCTTCGGCAGCCCAAGGTGTTTCGTTAAGCGTTATTGCTTTTAGCGATTCATTTTTTGCAAGCTGCGAAACAAGATTGCCGCCCTCGGTCCAACGGCGAACAGTTGCCGCAATTTTTGGCTGTGCCCGCAGTATACGCTCGGCTAAGGCATTGGCAGCATAGCGGTTGAACAACTGCTCGGCACATTCGTAGGGGTATTCCATCAGCATAGGCAAGGCCTGAACTGCGTGCCATACCGGATTTTCCGTAAATTCAAATGTGAGCTTACGGCTTTTCAACGCGGACGAAGGTTTTCCGGCAAGATTTGCCAGATTTTTTAGAGTGAATGTTCGCTCGCCGTTACCGCGAATCATTACGGGAAGCGTTTCGATTATCGGTGCAGATGCGGGCAATACAGGCAATATAGATTCTTCGCCGTCGGAAAAATCGCCTGCGGCGGCCGTTATGCGTAATATTGCCGCATCAATTCCGGACGGTATCGAAATTCGCCACGAAACGACTGTTTTGCTCTTGTTCTCGATATAAAAATTTTGCTTGCCGTCATTCAGACCGAATTGCATATTTATCGGCTTCATCGTTTCGGCATCAAATAACTCGAGCCGTGCCGTGCCGTTAAGGTTACGGTCGGCTAAGTTGGCTATTGTTGCAGGCAGAACCAAAGTGTCGCCTTCACGCAGGAAACGCGGCATATTCGGCAACACCATCAAATCTTTTTGCGTTATGATTTCGCGCTCGAGTTCGCCTACGCGAAGGTCGGCGGTATGTGCCATAGCCATAAAGCGCCACGTGGTTAAGGCTTCGGGCATTGTGAATGAAAAAACGTATTCGTCCGAATCATTGGCGTAAATTCGCGGATAGAAAAAGGCTGTTTCGCGCAGATTGACGCGGGGTTGAATTGAAGAATTAACCGGATAGGTTACTTCTTTGCCGTTTGCATTGCCTTCGGGCGCGGCCGACATTGCAAGCGAAGCATCGGCCCTATATGCTCTGTCGGAACTTTCGGCCTGCATTGTTTTTCTTGCCATACGGCCGCCGCGATACGTTTCATATTCCTGAAAAAGCCGTGGATAATCGCGCCTTAAATTGAAGTTGCCGATTATATTCCAATAACTTCCGGAAGTGCTGCTTTCTTTGCGAATATCGGGTAAACTCGACAAATAAAGTTGCGGTGCGCTAATCGGCCAAGGGAACATTTTTTCCGCCCAACCGGTTTTCTCTTCATTGCCCGTTATTGCGTCGAGCGATGCATCGTACATAGTTGCAAGAAATTCAGCGGCTACTTTCTCCGATTTTTCGCCTTTTACGGTAAATTTCCATTCTTCTTTTGCGCCCGGTCTCGTTTTATCGCGTAAAACGGATGCTGATATATGCAGTTTTTTATCTGTCCAAGGTATTTGTACGTTGATGCGTTCTTGGTATGTACGGCCGCTTCTTGTCATAAATACGGTTGCCGAAAATCCACCGCGCATTTCTTCGCCAATCGGAATATCTACGGCACGCAATTCTTCGGAAACAGACAGCCATTCACGCCGCAAGATATTTCCGTCTTTTTCCGCCATAAACAGTATTCGTGCATCTGTATAGCCGGAACCGACTGCAAAGCGAACGGTTTGCCCGGGCTGTGCTGTTTTTTGTTCTGCAAATGCAACGAGAGGTTTTGGATCCGGCAATTCAGTTTTGCCGCCGTTTTGCGAAATATCGTAAACCATGAATATATGCTCTACATTCAGGGCGCGCCCTGAATGGTCGAAACCTATGCCGGTAATGCTGTATTTCCCGGGTTTAAGTGCGGCAATTCGCAACGAATCAGTACCGTTCGCTATGTTAAACGGCATATTTACCAAAGACTTTTGCAACGGCGGCGGTTGCGGGGGCTGCAGATTGTTCTCAAAGTTTTTATTTGTTGTTTCAGGTAAGTCTTCGGGAAAATTACGCACAAAATCTTCGGGAGCAATAAGTATTGCATCGGGTACGGGCAATGCGCTTTGTCTGTAAAAGTGCTTGGCGGGCGGAATTTCTTCTAGCGTAACAGAACCTGCAATCACTACCGGCTGTCCGTTCAGATTTTTCCCGAACAGAGAAATCGTAAACGGAGTATTTGCCTTGACTTCTTGCGGTGCTTCAATTGATAATACTACCGATGTGTAGCCGGCCGATATGTCGAGCGAAGCCGTATGAGTTTCGCCCGCCGCGTCGGTAATGTCGGCCGTAATCGTAAAAATAAAAACAGGCGCAGCGTTACTGTCGGCGGTAAAATCCGGTTCGGCAGTAAATTTTACCGGGAAACTGCCGTTTTTGTCGGTAGTTGTATTGCCTTCGGTTATCAGAGTTTCGGATACAGGTTTGTGGAATATACCGTGCTTCCAAATGTTAAATCTTACATTTCGTGTAATACGATAACGCACTTTACCGTCCGAAATCGCATTTCCGGCAAATGCAACGACATTTCCGCGTACCGTTATTACTTTTCCGAGCGTTACCGCACCTTCGGGCGAGGTAAGAGTTACGCTGAATTTGGGGCGTTTGTATTCTTCCACTTGTATCATAGTCGCGCCGTATCCGTCGGATATATTCCAAAAACCTTTTGCACTTGCTCGCGGTAGCGCGAATGTACCCGAATAAGAGCCGAATTCATTGGTAAGAACTTGCATCTCGGAAATTCGTGTTCCGTTCGGGTCGGATATGACAACCGTTATATTCTCATTTTTGGCGGCTGTAAATTTCCTTTTTTCATAATCCGAACGTACTGCAATGCCCTTAAATTGAACGGTTTGCCCGGGGCGATAAAGTTTGCGGCCGCTGTAAATATATGTTATGACAGACGGTTCGGAGTGTTGCCGCCGCCAATTATACACATTGGCCGACGTAATAAGCGTATCTGTTCCTTTTGTGGCAAGCAGTAAAACGGAATAATCGTCATTGTTGAGTTTCGCTGCGCTTTGCGGTATAAAGCCGTCGGTATTGCTTACAGATTCGCCTCTGCTTTCGACGTTATCTTGCCTGTTTGAATGTTTTACGGCAAAAAAACGGACTTTTACGTCGGCCTGTGGCCACCCGTTTTCGAGGTCGACTATATTCCAGCCCGATATTTCGTCGTTGCCGTTAAATTTTTGATTAAATACAGAGAGCGAACTTACAATAAACGAAATTGCGCGCACGGCACCCGAGTCATCTGTTTGGAAATCGCTTTTTGCAGAGGCCAACAGAATATAACGTCCTGCCGATAGCGGCGGCATAGAGGACTGCGCTGTATAAGGGCGATAATTTGGCGAGGCCGGCAGGGCTTCTTGCCATTCGTGCTCGATTGGCGCGGTTGCCGCCTGTAAAATCAAAGCGTTGCCGGAAAAGCGGTTATTATCCGAATCGCCGCTCAATAAATCGGCGCAAGGTATTCGGATAAGCCGTAAGTATAATTTCGAGATTTGGGCGTAGTTGATTGAGAATAATGCGGGCTTGCCGGGACGTATGTCGGGCTCGACAGTAATATCGAGTGTGCGCATAAGAAGTTGGTTTTTCAACATTTTGCATAGAGCGGCTCCGTTGCTTTGCGGATATTTGCCAATGGCGGTTTCGCATAGTTGCATAGCCATTGTGCCGTTATCGTGCTCATTATACCATTCTGCCAATGCGTAAAAAAAAGTTGCCGCCGCCGGTGCGGCCGGATGTTCTGTAATAATGCGTTCAAGTGCCGATTTATACAATGTGTCTGCTCTGTTTGACGGCCAGAGCGATTTGGCGTATTCCATACGGTTCAGCTCTGCGTCAAGCAAAGCGTCGGGCGTGGCATCGGCGGCATGAAATCTAAGAAGTTCGGCGAATATACGTAAAGCATAATCTCTGTTGTCTGCTGAAAATGCACGTGAAAATTCTTTTTGCGGAGCAAATGTAAGCGCGGACAAAGAGTCGGGAAGCGGGCGAATATCCGAATTATCCCGTAATGAGAAATAGCCTATGGCACGATTTGCGAGAACGTCGTAAAGCGTTGGGCGAAGAATCGAGGACGTATCGCGTCCGACGCTGTCTAATACCGGAAATGATATTGCATCGCGTATTGCTTGCAGCGGAATTGCTTGCAACGCGGTGGACGGTTCAAGAGATTGATTGTATAATTCGGCGATTTTTTTATTGAAAAGCGAAATATCCCAAGCAGTAAAATCGCTTGTATTTACATCGCAGGCATTTCTTCCGAACATTTGCCGGCGATACATTGCCGAATAATCTGCGTAGGTTTTGGCTGTTAATGATGTTATTATGGCTATGGCCGGTGCGGTGGAGGCGGTGCGGCGTTCGCGTTCCATCATAGAAATCAGTGCGGAATCGGGTTGTGATGAGTTCCGTGAACCGAAATAAGCCCGAAAATACGCGGCGACGGCAATATTTGCATGATTTTTATCTTTTGCGGCTTTGGCATATAAACGGTTTGCGGCTTCGGCTGCCGTTTGCGGCAAACCTTTGTCGGCAGCCTCTCGGATTTGCTTGAGTTCAATGCGGTACGGCGAAGCGGTGTCCGTAAATATTGCCGCCGATTCTATATCTATGGTCGCGGCGGCGGCGAATCCTGCGGCGATAAACCAGAATATAATTGCCGGCGTACATTTGCCTGCGTTTCGAAGAAGCGACATAGCTGTATTGGTGTTTTGTAAAATTAAACAGGTATTACAATAGCGTAGGCCGATAAGATAGACGCACGAAGCATTAAGTTACGCTGAAATTTCCGAATAATTACAAAAAACGGTTCATTGCATTGCATTGCGGCTTTAATAGGCGTACAGGCCTGCTTAAACGTGTGTAAAAAAACTGTTAATAGTGAAGTGTGAAAGAAATTGCACAGTTGTTTTAATAAACTGACAACTGTAAGAATATTGCGAAAAACATAAGCAGATTTATGGTAAAATGCAGTTTATCGGGTATTGAAGCTTGCTTCGGAATTAAAAAATCGGGTATGTATGCCTTAAAAATCTTGTCGAATTTGTGCATTTATCATATTTTTGCAATATAGTAGCAATAAAAACAGATTTTGCGTATTCGCCGAGACTATGCGCCGGAGGTAAGTCATAGCGGCATTTATGAGAAAAACCAACTCGTTTTGCAGTAAATTTTCACAATTATTCTTACAGCTCTTCGCCTGAAAAAGCGAGGATAAACTTTGTCGTGTGCAATTATTTTAGTAACTTGTACTCTATTAGAGTGGTTAATGCCGTTAAAATCGCTTTCTAATAAGACTGTCGCACAGATGACCGTTGCGAATATAAAGTTCTAAAAACTATCTTTTATGATAAGTAAAGTCGGGTGTAATCACCGTAGAAGTCGTATTGTGCGCGATTTTGGAACGGTAATTGCAGAAAAAATGCTTGCATTAAGAATCTATTGTCAAGAAAACAAAAAAAACAGTTCATATACAACAACTTCACGTAATTCCGAAAGGGAAAATGCCATGAAGAAATTGACACGTATCACATTGCGACTGATGTTGTTCGCGCTTATTTCCGCCGCTATGTCCGCGGGTGCGTATGCTCAACAGTACAAATTAGGCTGGAGTGTTATCGGCTCCGGCGGTATTCTTTCCGCTCAAAACGGCGGTATGCGTTTGTCTGCCACGGTAGGCCAGCCTGCCATAGGCGTACTTACCGATGGTAAGCAGAAGCATATAGTTGGTTTTTGGGGCGGTGTTGCCGGGCGCGAGGGAACTACGGGCGTAGAGCCTGCGCAAGGCTTTTCGAGCGACATTCTCTCGAACTTTCCGAATCCGATGACAGCCTCTACCATGTTTCGCTATCAGGTGCCCTCTTCGGCTAATGTTACGCTTAAAGTATACGACCTGGTTGGGCGCGTCGTAAAAACGCTGGTAGATGAGTTTCAGGATTCGGGTGAACAAAAGATTGAATGGAACGGCAAAGACGAGCAAGGCATGGACGTAAGTGCCGGCACATATACGTATGAGCTCGTCGTGTCGGGCGGACCCGGAAGCGTTCGTTATCGTCAGCAATTAATAATTGTACGATAAAATTACGAAACAGCCGCCCATAGAAGTATGACCGCTTTTCAAACGTTGCAGTATTACGAAGGGGGATTTATGGTCGTCAGATTTGCCTCAGGTTGAAAAGGATTATGCTTCGTTGAACGCGGCGAGTTCGGCGAAGCGTCGCTGTATGTAATTGCGGCGGCTACGCTGAACGCCGTTATTGAAATTTGAAAAATAATAAAAATATAAACAGTTCAATTTTAAGTTTTTTGTAAGGAGTATGGCATGAAGAAAAGTTTTCTCGTTGGCTTGTTAGCGTCTTGCGCTATGATGATGCCGGTGAGCAAAGTCGAAGCGCAGATTCCTCGCTTGATGAGTTATCAGGGAGTGCTGTTGGACGCCAATAATAAGCCTGTGGCTGACCAGCCGGTTGCAATCAGCTTCCGTCTGTATAATCAGCAAGCCGGCGGTACGCTTATATGGCAGGAAGCGCATAATACGAATACTGTTAACGGCGTGTTCAACGTTATCCTCGGCTCCAACGGCGAGTCTCTCGAAAATGTAGATTTCCATCAGCAACTTTGGCTTGGCATGGCGGTTGGCACAGGGCCGGAAATGCCCGTTCGCGTGCAATTATCAACCGTTCCTTATGCTTTCGAGTCCATAATGGCCGATACTGCGCGCGTGGCTTTGAGAGCCTTGACGGTTGACTTTGCCACAACAGCCGGAACTGCAAACCCCGTTGGCCCTGCCGGCGGCGATTTGACCGGTACGTATCCTAATCCGAGCATACGCGACGGCGCGGTTACAAACGCCAAACTTGCCGATGGCGCAATTACGCAAAATAAACTTGCACCCGGTGTTTCTCTTCCGCCAAGCGGCCCTGCCGGCGGCGATTTAACGGGTGATTTCCCGAATCCGCAAATAGCAGAAGGTGCCGTTAAGACAAATCGTATTTTCGATAAAGCGGTTACTAATCAAAAATTGGCCGACGGCGCCGTTGATTCCCGCGCTATTTTGGACGGCTCGATAACCAATGTTGATATTGCCCAGAATACTATTCTTAACAGTAATATCGCCCCCGGTACAATTCGTCCGTCGCGCTTTGTAGCGCCCGGACCTACATCGGAAAATCGTATTCTGCTCGGCGCAGGTACAACCGCGCAAGACAGTATGCGCTGGTTGAACGCACCGAGTGCACCGGAAACGGTATTGCATTGGGACGGTACTACGCTGAATTGGCGTAAAGTTACGCCGGCCGCTTTGAATACTGCTTCCTCGAGTGCCGTAAGCAATACGCAAACAGCGGTTAATAAGAATACGCTTCTCGTGGGTATTGACCCCTCCGGCGCAGGAACGATGGGCTGGCTTACGCCGCCGTCGGTTTCTTGGACGGTTCTTCGCTATAATGGCGGAACGAACAATATCGAATGGGCACCGAACGATAAACTATTCTTCCCGATTGACGGTGATACAACCATCAATACGCCGCAGTTTCCCGCAATGGTTCGCTTGACGAATCGCGGTACTGCACCCACATTAGTACTTCAAAATTACAGCCTTGCAAATACCGCAAACGGTTTGGTAGTTAATATACCGGGCGCGTCGGATGCGAATGGCGTACAAGTTAATTATGCCGGTACGGCATCGGGTATCAATGTAAGCAGCACAGGGTTGACCGGTGCCGCACGTGCGATTACCGCAACTGCAAATGCCGGACAAGCAATTAATGCCAGCGTTGCCGCAAGCAATACCGGAAACGCCGTATATGTCAGTCATCCGGGTCAAAGCGGTCGCGCTCTGAACGTTTCCGCCACGAATAATATCGTAGGAGCAACTACTACCGGTGTATATGTAACAAATACAACCACAAACGGTAATGCAATCGCCGTATCGCAAGGCGAAAACAGCGTTGTTCCTGCGGTTTCGGTTAATGCTTCCGGTACCAATTCAGGTGCAGCAGGCGTTTCTTCGCAAACAGTAAATGGAAACGCAGTAGTTGCTGCCTCTGCCGGCACCGGTATGGGCGTAGTTGCCACCACCGGCGTAGGAACAGGTGTCAGTGTTTCCAGCGGCTCCGGTACGGGCGTAGCGGTACAATCCGCATCCGGTATAGGCGTATCAGTTTCTACCGGTACAGGCGTTGGCGTAAGCGTTGACCGCCCAAGCAATAACACGGTTCCGGCGGTTGGCGTTGTTCATAACGGTACCGGTACGGGAATAAACGTATCCACCGCTTCCGGTACGGGAATCACAGTCAGCTCGGCTACCGGCACAGGCGAAACCATCACCTTGCCCGGTACGAACACTACCGGAAGCGGTTTGGTAGTAACCTTGCCCGTAGGCAATTCCGGAACAGGTATTTCCAATACTCATAACGGAACCGGAACTGCGGAACTTGTTACGCAAAACGGTACGGGCGTAGGTATTGATGTTGTTCAAAATAATGCTAACGCCAACCCTGCCATTCGCGTTACTCGCGGCGGCACAGGTGCCGGCGTAGCCGTTACCAATAACGGTACGGGCGACGGAGTTTCCGTAAATCAAGTCGGCGCAGCCGGTGGCGCGGGCAATGGTGTAAATATCACCATGAGCGGTGCTTCCACTTCCGGCGCGGGCTTGATAGTTAATAGTTCCAACAACGGTTCGGGTGCAACGATTAATAAATCCGGTTCCAATAACGGATTGACAATCAACAACTCCGGCTCCGGCGTTGGAGCATCTGTAACAAGCGGTGCAACAAGCGCAATTACGGGATCCAACGGCTCTTCGACAAGCGCAACGGCCGTCTTTACAAACACAAACGGTGCTTCAGCCCCGGCATTGCAGGTAAATGGCAGCTCTAATATATCCGGCAATGAAGTAATAGGCGGAACGCTGAATGTTACCGGTGCAACCGCATTGAACAGCAATCTGACCGTCGCCGGCTTAACTACCGGAACCGGCGGATTTACAACGCCCGGTAATATTACGACTACCGGAACAGGTTCTATCTCGTCTGCTACTTCGGTAACGGCCGGAACATCGGTTAACGCCGGAACAACGGTAAATGCCGGAACAGGCGTTAATGTTGCCAACGGTACTTCGACGCTGAACGGCGGTGCGAACAACACGTTGATTGTTAATAATAACAGTGCGACGAACCCGACTACGATTATCACAAATTCCGACGGCTCTACCGCACCCGCATTGCAGGTGAATGGCAGTACAAATATCGGCGGCAATTTGAACGTAACCGGAACATTAACGGCAAACAGAACAAGTTTCGATGCCAATAATAACGATTACGCTCTTCGCGCTCGTCAAGCAGGTGCAGGCGATGCTTTCCATGCCGGTGCTCAAACAACTTCTACAGGACGTGCCGCATATTTCTATTCGGAAAATATTTCGAATTCAAACCCGGCAGTTCGCATAGACCATGCAAATTCAGGTGCCCTTTCACTTTCAACGCAACGTGGTATTACTGCTGATGCAGGTAATATTACCGCTACTTCCGGTAATTTGGTTGCCGGTGGTAATGTTACCGCAGGCGGTAATGTAGGCGCAGCAGGCAATGTAAGCGCAGGCGGAACATTGTCCAGCGTTGGTAATACTACTTTGGCATCTGGTTCCGGTTCAAGCACTACGATAGGAAATAGTGCCGCTTTCAATACCATTACAGGTAATACGAATACTATTACCGGCGGAACTAATATCATCAATGGCGGAACTACGGTAAACGGCAATACTAACGTAAACGGTACAACAACATTAACCGGTGCTCTTACACAAAGCGGCGGTGCTGTTAATTTCGGCGGTGCTACTTCCGTTCATAATAACTTGTCAGTAGATAATAACGGCAACTTTACCGTTGGTACTGGCACACATCAATTCCGCGTTGACGGTGTAAATGGTAATGTGAATGTCGGCTCTGCTTCATTCTTGAATGTTGGTTCTGTAACCACACTCGACGGTGCTACCGGCGATGTAACCGTAGGCAGAGACCTTATGGCACCTACCGGAAGCGGTAGTATCGGTCTTGATATGAATGTTGGACGTACTCTAACTGTTTTAGGCAAAGCCCAAGTTCAAAGCAATGCTTCCGATGAAGCAGGTTTGTTCAATAACTTCGGCAATGGTCGTGCAATAACTGCTACGAACTCGACTTCCGCAACTCCTACGGTTGTAATAGCAAATACAGGCGCGGGACCGAATAATCACGCACTCGATGTAACCGGTACAACCAACCTTACCGGCAATACAACCGTTAATGGTAATGCCAGCATAACGGGCAATACGACGGTAGGCGGCAACCTTAACGTAACGGGTACATTGAACGCCAATACAACAGCGTTCACCAGCGCGGTAGATGAGCCGGGTTCGGCACTTACCGCCACGAACACCGCCAATGGTCGCGCCTTCACGGCTACTGCCAACAGCGGTCGTGCGATAGTAG
>JADZAA010000110.1 GCA_020852855.1 Bacteroidota bacterium | reverse complement strand
TTCCGCCTTGCATTGCCCTCCATGTTTGTCCGTCGTCGGTGGAGCGTAGAATGCCACCTTCACCGGCAAATATGGTGTCGCCGACGGCAAGGAAACAATCGGGATAGATAGGATATGTGTTACCGTTCGACTTTATACCATACACTTCATGCCATGTAGCACCGTTATCGGTACTGCGCATAAAGAATGACGTAATTTTATTTGAAAGTTGATTATCAAACCGATTGGAAGTTGCTACAAACAATGTTTTTTTAGAGGAAATCCCTACCAAAGAAACAAAGTAGGAGACCAAACCTGTTTTCCGCCATGATTTCCCCATGTCGGTTGTTATTGACGCGCCACCATTATAACATACTAACATAGTAGAGCGATCGAACCATGATGCGCTTCTTATTGATCCTGCAATAAATTGTTTGTCTATATCCTCGAATACCGACGGAAACGCTTTGTCGCGGAATACGCCGGTATATGAAAGTATAAATACTGCATCGTGATTGGAAATAATAGAAGCGAGAGAGAATATTTTAGGGGTTGCATCCGATATAATCCAGGTGCGGCCTGTATCGGAAGATATGTAGAGGTTTTCGGCTGTACCGGCCAACAGTTGTCCTTTATGCCAGGCCAAACTCCATACTGTTTGCACCGGCGAACTAACGGATTTCCATGTATTCCCAGAATCTATGCTCTTAAAGATACCTTTTTCTTGTACAGTGGTCATATAGATATTTTTGTCAAGCATTATAGCAGAACCCAAGTAACTTGGTAAGGTGTCCGTTAGTAATTGCCATGTCTTGGCCGAATCTTTCGAGCACATAACAATTCCCTGAATCCCGCTCATAGTCTGCTTGCCAAATCGCCAACCTGTCAGAAGAGCTGTGCCATAATCTTTATTAAAAGTAATTTTCGGCGTAAATAAAGGTAAAAACATGAGCGAATCCCAAGTTGCCCCGTTATTATTTGTTGAATAAATGGAAGTTGTCAATGAATCTTGTGGTTCGTAACGCAGGGTTGTGTTAATGAAAATACTAATCTGTTGGGGATAAACACTACATAGAGACGCATAGGTATTCTTGCGCCATCTATTATCTATATCGCTGTAAAATTTATTTGTTACAAAAGGAACGGCAAGCGTTTTCCAAGTCCTGCCGAGGTCAACGGAATAGTACAAACTATCAGTTGTTGCTATATAGATATATTCGGAATATGAAGCCGATACTGCAATAACCCGTGCAGGGAAATTTAACCGCTGCCAAATATCTCCGTAGTCGGTAGAGAGATATGCCGTTCCGGTATGTAGTGCAAGCATAACACGACTGTCATAGGCAATGGAGAGAGAAGAAGGAGAACCGCCCATTATCAGCGTATCGCGTTCCCAAAAATCTTCCGTGCAATAAGCATCAGTTATAGCAAAACACCAAACTGCAAATAAGCAACCGATAAAAAGAAATAAAGTTCGCATTGTTGTATCCTTTCAATCAGATGGCGGAAACGGATTGCAACCGTTCCCGCCATGAATAAAAATAATTAACGGATAAGTGTTATTTGCCGCGTTAATGTAGTTCCCATCGTTTCAAGTCGGCAATAATACACGCCAGCTGGTAATTCAGTGCTGTTGAAATAAGCACTATAAACACCGGTATTGCATTGTCCGTTAAACACTTGCGAAACAACGCGCCCTAATGCATCTGTTACAACAATTCGTACATGGGCATTTTCAGTAAGTTGCCATTGCACTGTTGTCGAATTGCCAAAGGGATTCGGATGCACAGTAAGCGACGTTGCGGCTTTACCTGTTGCAGGATAGTTATCGTGTCCGGGCTTGACAAGCGGCGGAGAATATGCACCGAATTTATCCACGCAGATACGCTCATGAAGCACGCCCATAAGCGAATCATAGACAACACCGTGCGTTGTATCGGTCAAGCGGGCGGCAAGCGCGTCCGACCGCCACGAGGCGTAATGCATATCAGCGGTTGAGTCGAACTCAATGGCGTGTTGCGCATAAAGTGTAACTGCCGAGTCAAACTCTCCAAGGCGTTCGTGGATGTCGGCTTTCAGTAATATTGCCGTCGAGCGCAAGGCGGCCGGTTCGGACGTGTCGGCGATAATATTAGCGAAGGCGTTGCTGACTGCGGCTATCGCCACACGTGTGCTGTCCTCAATCAACAAAAATGCAGTTTGGTGAGCGTCGAACGCTTTTACCCGCCGGCAGTCAACGCCCAACGATGTATTGTGTAGCATCTGTAACGATACCGTATTCAAGTGGGTTAGCATAAAGCCGCCGGCATCCAATTTTGCCCAACTGCCATCGTTCGGTATTGAATCGAGGCAGACGGGATTCGGCAATGTGCTGCAAGAGTTTGGCGGGGCAATAATATCAGTACAGCCCGGTGCTTCTTCTTTGTCGCAATTTACGGGATTATTCACTATTACCTGATAATTCCTAACGCTGCATGAAGGATTCATCTCGTTGTACTCAACACCGACAGTAGTAATCCCTGTACGGTCAAAGAAACTTGAAATATGGTATTGACTATACTGCGCCATATCATTATAGCCACAGTTCATGTAAAATTGTGCGGCATCAATTGGCTTGTTTGTCTCATCGTTTGCAAAATAGCAGTCTGCATTGCCTTGTCTACCAAAAAAATTGTTTTGTTTCAAAAATGGATGTTTTTCTGTATATATTGGCCATTCGCTTGAAATTGATGGAAGTGGTTCTATATCAAACTTATTCCTTCCCCAGATGACATCATAGGGAACTGGGGGCGGGCAGCCCGCACAATTATACGGGCCGGGAATGATGTAAATCGGTCGAAGATTGGCGTAGGCGGCTTTTACAGTAATGCCGTGCAAGTAACTGTTAAAGCTGTTTGCACGGTGATGATGTATGGTCGTACTTTCGAGGTCGCTTCCCCTGCCTACGTTATTGATAGAGTTGTCGACGATAACGCTTGTATGCGAGCCGTTTAATGAAATGGCTGCGCCGGTTATGTTGAAACTATTATTGCAGACCTTGACAGACGAGGCCATGTCTAATATGCCGAAGTCGCAGGTTTCAAAGTTATTGCCCGTTGGCGTACCGGTGCGATGCACCAAAACGTCGCTACACATATCAGAATAGACACCGTGCCGAAGATTAACGTGCGTCGAATTCTCGTCCACGGCACTGTACATACCGTTAAACGCAACGCCAGACACATGGTATCGTTCCTTATTAGTAGAATTTTCATTTTGCCAATCAGCAGGGTTTTCTTTGCTACCTGCATTGTCTTTGAATGTGCAACCCTTGACCGTAATTTTATCTATGTCGGCTCGATGCAAATTCCAATATGCTCTGAACGGAGATGGTCGTACAAAATCAATCTGCAATAATGGTCCCACTATGCCTATGCCTTTATCTTCAGTACTTGGGTTTACTAAATTTTGAAGGCGAACTACGTTGGGATTAGCAGTAGAGTTGGCAAAGAAGGCACAGTTTTCTATTGTATTACCGTTGTGTTCGGCATCGCCGAGAACTTTCATATTCCTTAGATATAGCCGCACATCAAGAAAATCTGTGTTACGAACACTTAGAAAACCATGATACGTAAAAACATCGCCTGTTTTTTCTACAACACCACCAGTGCAGTATATTATTGCTGGTTCAATGACGTTTCCACAATTATCTCGCCTACCAGAAATTGTAACTCTATTCGGATGAGGATACGGCAGATTAGCAGAAGGGTCTGAAATGGTGCTGTCATTCAACAATAGTTTTCCTTTGCTCCAATAGGTAAACCACTCTTTATTGGATATTAGTTCAATATCTGAACCTTTGCCAACCTTCATTGTCCCGTTGCTCTCAATTTTGAAGCCGTAAAGTTTAATGCCGACAGTATCTTTAATTATAAATTCTCCCCCTTCCTCAATCTGCACCATAGCTACCAACTCTACTGCACGGGCTTTTGATTCAACAACAAGCTTGCCACCATTTTCAATGATGATTCTTGGCGTAGTACCTGTCATTGGACTTTGCGTTATTGAAGAAGCATATTCCATGGTAAGTGTCGCGCCGTTTTTCACAACAATGTTTTCTTTTTCGTTCAAATTAATCGAGCCGCCGGGCATAATCGTTAGATTCGCACCTTCTCCAACCGTCAGATTCGTACCGCCGAACAGCGTTAGTTTGCCGTATATCTCGGATTGATTGCTTTCCGTTGAGGTCTGCTTTATCGAGATGTTAGTAACTGCCTCGGGGTTATTAGGAACGGAAATCGAATACACATTCAGGTCGGCAAAGCAAATATTCCCTGCAAGATTAACATTTTTTAAGTAGCCGGTTATCAGAATTTTTCCTTCGTCGGTTGTAGTGATTGTGTGCTGACCTGCCGTGCCGTCAGTAGTCATTATACCGTCAATTACAAGCACTTGATTATCTCCGGTGGATAAATCCGTATTCACTACGGTCTTGCCATGATTATTTTTCCAAATAGGTTCGGTGTTGCCGTCTTCATCAAAGAAATTACCGCCTTTTTCTAGAACTCTATCATTTTCATTCTTAAACTTACCCAAATGGAGAAATTGCTTATCGTCCAATACATGTGCATTTTCCCAGTCAAGCGCATCGTTTGCATCATATTTGTATTTTACATTTACCGTGCTACCTTTTTTATCCGGTATCGCGTGAGCAACACAACGGAACGCATCGAGAAATCCGTAACCGCAAGTGTTCGAAAAAGAACGTTGGAGAGGGTCAAAAGCAGATGAAAGTTCATTTTTATTCTGAGCGAATGAAGATTCCGCAGAAGAATTACCTATCCGAATTTTAAAACTGTCTTTTTCAATATTATCATTTTGTCCGTTATAAGCATACTGCGACGGTGCAATAATCTTTTTTGCTGTGAATGTTACGATATCGAATGCTTTCCCGGACACAGAAAGAGGATTGGTTGGTAGATTATTGTTGAGAGGTACTCCCAAATATTTATCAACTGATTTTATCAATGCAACTGTGCCGGCAATTTGTGGAATACCAAAAGACGGCCCGCTTGACACCCAATATCTGCCCATTAAGTCTTTTTCATCGTAGCCGGCGATTAATATATCTTGAGAAGGTGCGGCAATATCCATCGTAGCTTTATTTTTTTGTATCACTTCATTTATTTTGGTAAAGTTATCCCATCTCAAGTCTTGATATAATAAGGTTTCTCTGTTCGGGAAATAAATATGCTTATTTAATTTTGCTATTTCTTCGCAAGCAGTTATCTGATGTTCAAAATCCCCGTCATAATAGTGTTGGAAACTACCTATCATACCTGAGCCGAATTGAAGTTTAAAATCAAAAGGTACAATTTTCTGTATTTTATTTTCGCGAGTGCATAAAGGCATGCATGGATCAACCCATTCTACTGTAGAGCTACCATTATTGAATGGGAAAACCCTATATTTTTTAAGATCATAACTTTCATCATCGTCTTCGGTTGCGTTATTTCCAGGATGTTTATATATAAAAGCGGAAGTATAGCCATCTCCGATATTTGGTACAATTGCCAATGCTTTTACATCATTTTTAATTATACTTCCGGCGGCTGAGTTTACGCCTACGACTACCGAGCCGTTTTCCATGTGAAACTCTGAGGTTTCTAAAGCAACATTATGGACGCTGCAACTAAACACGTCCGGCGGTTGAATTCCTTTTTTAGAGTTGTCTACATCAATTAGTGAAGACACGTTTCCTATGTTGATGCCTACAACACTACACTTGGGTGCCACGCCTACCATTCCTTTCTCATTTTTTGCAGCAACAGCAATGCTGGCGCAACCCATGCCGTGGCCGTGAGTTAGTCGGCACAGTGGGATACTGCCGTCACCCGGGTCACGTTCCCATTTATTATTTAAATCTTTCTTCAGATTGAAAATAAAGTTTCCATTTTCAGTATTGGGCTCTTGACTAACACCTCCATTTTCTTTCTTATTTATTCTCATATATAAATCCTCCGAAGCATCGGTGCCATGTCCGGTATCTGAAATTACGTCTCTTGAATCCCAACCATCATAAACAGCAATTGTAATATCCGGTTTGCCTTCGGTAATCTTCCATGCCATAGGAGCGTTGATTGCCCATAGATGATATTGCATACCAAGTTTGTGGTAAGTATTGGTGAATGTAAGACTATTCCGAAAATTTTCAAAATTAGTACCGTTGTACATCTGCGGATTGCCAAATAGCATACCCGGCTCATTGAGTGGCATCCCGAGTAATTTTGCTGCACGATTTCGATAATTCGCTTCTCGACAGAACGTGCTTGCACGTAAAAGCGTAACAACAGAATCTATTCTTGTCAAACTGTCGAATCTGATTAGATAGGTGGTGCTGGCGGCCGATGAACTATCTACTATATCCGGGTATTCTTTCCTAAATTTATAGTTTCCGAAAGCCGAATCTAATATGCTCATTTCAATTTTTAGCGTATAATAATTGGAGTCAATTTCATGCCACGTTCTTTCTATTATGGTGCCGCGGGGTGCTTCTGGAATAAAAAACGGGTCAATTGTAAATGTTATCCTATACCATTCTTTTGCATAATATCTAAGGGGGGTAGCACAACTATCCACCATTACCGAATCGGGATTAAAATATCCGTTTGCCGGGTCATGGGGCAAGGCTAGTTTTAAACATGGTTGTCCCGACGCTTCGGTCCCGCCTGCAAGCAGTGCGATTATCGCAATGATAAAAAGAGATAACACTGGGGGGGGGGGGGCCGACATTGCGAGATACCCTCGCGCGAGAAGAGCGTAACAACAATTTCATACTATGCTCCTATATTTATTTTTCCGTTTGCCGTTTCCATTTGTTGGAAAAACATACGACTAACGGTAATTGCTTCTTAAACTAAACAAAGTACGCAAAAGTTCCAAAAATATACTTGAATTAAAGATTTTATTTTCTTGTCCTTTTATATCCGATAAAGTTACGGAAGATTTCAAAGCGATATTTTGCTCGCTATTGCCGAAGCAAATAGTTGTCTTGTATTTTTATCTTCGCCGAAAAAGACCTAATTTTGCGGTAATTGCAGTAAAAAATATCTTCCGTTGCAGTGGGACTTGGTTGTTCGTCGGCTTTTTGCAGGCGGCGCATTGCTTTATGCGGAATAAATCTTTCACATTGTCCGCGCTTTCTGCCGCAGCGCAGGCTACATATCTCGTAAGTTCCTATGGGAAAAGTAATTGCAGTGGCAAATCAAAAAGGCGGAGTGGGAAAGACCACAACTGCCGTAAATTTAGCAGCATCGCTTGCTGCTACCGAGCAGCCAACGCTACTGATTGACATTGACCCGCAAGCGAACGCTACGCACGGAGTAGGCTTTGATTCTCGCGAAGTCGAAACTACACTTTACGAGGTAATGGTGGAAAATGCCGCGCCGGCCGCCGCCATTGTGCGTACCGAAATGCCTTTTCTTGATTTAATACCGTCGCATATCAACCTTGTAGGCGCGGAAATCGAGATGATTGAAGTAAAAGACCGCGAAAAAGTTCTGAAAAACATACTGGTTTCTCTTCGTAAAAAGTATTCGTTTATCGTAATTGACTGCCCGCCATCTCTCGGACTTCTGACATTGAATGCTCTTACTGCGGCAAATTCCGTACTGATTCCGGTGCAATGTGAATATTACGCACTTGAGGGATTAGGGCAGCTCCTTACGACTATATCCATAGTTCGCAAGCACTTAAACCCTACTCTCGAAATAGAGGGCGTATTGCTTACAATGTTTGACGGCCGCTTGCGGCTTTCAAATCAAGTGGTCGAGGAAGTGCGGAAGCATTTTGAGGATAAAGTTTGCAATACCATTATTTCTCGCAATGTTCGGCTGTCGGAAGCACCCAGCCATGGCAAGCCGGTATTGCTTTACGACGCTTTATGTTTGGGAACGCAGAATTATTTAGAACTTGCACAAGAGATTTTAACTAAAAATCAAGCGTTTCTAGCGTCGCGCACAGCAACGTCTTAAATGCTGAATGCAAAGGAATTTATGGGGGACATACAGGCTGTGTCGAAGAAAATGAAATCGGCTTTGGGATTGGGCAAGGGACTCGGTGCGCTTATTCCGTCGGGTAATTCGGATATTACACCGTCGAGTATACACAACGAGACGCTTCAGTCCGACGACGGCGTTACGGTAGGCGTTACGGCAATGATAGACATTGCAAAGGTGCGCCCGAATCCGTTCCAGCCTCGCCAAGACTTTGACCCGGCGGCTCTTGAGGATTTAGCACGCTCTATAAAAGAAAAAGGCGTTATTCAGCCGATAACCGTGCGGCGTTCGGGTGCGGGCTATGAGTTGATAGCGGGCGAGAGGCGTGTTCGTGCTTCGATAGAAGCCGGGTTAATCAAAATTCCGGCTTATATTCTTGACGTGGAAACCGACCGGCAAATGCTGGAAATAGCCATAATCGAGAATGTTCAGCGAGAAAACCTCAATCCGATTGAAGTAGCCCGCGGCTATGGCCGGCTGATGGAAGAGTGCAGTATGACGCAAGAGGAAGTCGCCGAAAAAGTCGGCAAGGACCGAACGACGATAACAAATTTTTTGCGCCTGCTAAAGCTCCCGTCCGCAATTCAGGAATGTCTGCGCACGCGGCAAATCGCCATGGGGCATGCCCGCTCTATGCTTTCGGTGTCCAATCAATCTTCGCAAATAGCCTTACTCGGCTATGTAGTGCAAAACGAGCTGTCGGTTCGCCGCACCGAACAATTAGCCAAACTGCTTGAAAACGGCGGCTCTTTGCCCGAAGCCGAGCCGGACGTAACGGCTGCCGTGCCACGACGCAAAAAGACCGTGAAAACAGAAAGTGCCGTCCGTGCAGAAGCGAAAAACGACGCGGTAACTCCGGAAGTGGCTCAAACTATCGAAGATATAGAATCACGTTTGCGGCAAGTGTTCGCCACTCAAGTAAGAGTCCGCACCAAATCTTCTTCGGCCGGTGCCATAGAGTTTGATTTCTTTACTCTCGACGAATTGGAGCGAATCCTCGATTTGTTCGCCATCATCGAACGCTCGCAAATGCCGTGAATAATTCCGCACCGATAGTTCACACAAGTTCCGTTCGCGTTCGCTACGCCGAAACCGATAAAATGGGCGTTGTGTATAACGGGAATTATCTCGCTTATTTTGAAATAGGCCGTACAGAATTATTGCGTTCTATTGGCTTACCTTATGCCGAATTGGAGTGCGCCGGATATATGTTGCCTGTTCTCGAAGCCAAAGTCCGATATAATCTTCCCGCTTATTACGATGACTTGTTGGACATAGAAACGACTTTTCGGCAAGATGCAGCGGCAACAATACAGATGAATTATCGTCTTTTGCGTGCGGGCATTGCGATAGCCGAAGGATATACACTTCATGCTTTTATTTCGTCGGAAACTCGCCGCGCAGTTCGTCCGCCGCGCATATTTCTTGATGTTATGAACAGCCGCACGGAGCGATAGCCGTATTTTGAGATTTTTTCTTAATCCTATTATATTTATGAATCGTTACGCCGTTTGCATTTTGGCCGTGCTTCTTTGCGGTTGTATTGGCGTGTATGCTCAGTTGCCGTATCAGTTTTTGCACTTAAATCAAAGCGCACGTGCCGCCGCACTCGGCGGATCGTTTACTGCGATGAGCGACGACCCGGCGGCCGTATTCATAAACCCGGCGGTGCTCGGAACAGTTGAAGAACAAAACTTCTCCGCTACATTCCTGAAACATGTTTCCGATATTAATAGCGGTTTGGCTGTTTATATTCCACCGCTGAAAGCAGGTGGTAAACTTGCCGTTTCCGCGCAATTTACGTCGTATGGTTCGTTTATTCGTGCAGATGCAACGGGACAAAAAACGGGGCAAACTTTCGGCGGCGGCGAAACCGCGATTGGAGCAACGTATTCCAATAATTTAGACTCCAATTTGTATTGGGGCGCAACGGCTAAACTGATTTATTCCACGCTGGCCGAAGTAAGTTCAACCGGCATAGGTTTAGATGCCGGAATATTATATCAAATGCCGCGCTCGCGATCGAACATAGGCTTTTCAATTCTCAATATCGGTGCGCAACTTTCTTCGTATAACGGCGTGAGCGAAAGTTTACCTCTCGATGTACGCTTGGGAATTAATCATCGCTTGCGCGGTTTGCCGCTTTTGGTAAATTTCAATTTTCATCATTTAGGCGATGAAACAGATGATTTTTTCGGAAAATTTGCCAATTTTTCATTAGGCGGCGAGTTGTATGTAGGAAAATATGTGCAACTGCGATTGGGCTACGACAATAGAATGCGCAGTGCCGTATCGGTAGAAACGCGGCGAGGAATGTCCGGTATGTCTGCCGGCGTGGGAATTAAAACTTCGTTTGCCATGATTGACTACGGCGCATCGTCGTTAGGTTCGGCCGAATCTCTGCACCGTTTTTCGGTAGGAATGAACTTCTAAGCGAACGGAATCACGGCTTCGGCATGTAATGAACGCAAAATAAATGAGCCGTGAAAACGAATTCACAATTAAAACCAATATCTCGATAATTGCATCAAAGCCTCTAAATTCGGGCGGATATCGCATGCCGCGCAGTATCTGAAAATCCCTTGTAATTGCGGCTTTATCAATTTGGAGGATATTATGAAATCGTTCGGCAGAATTCTGATTGCAGGCTTGCTCGTCAGCCTTATCGGTATAGTAACAGTTCCAGCGCAAACGCCTACTAAAGTCGAGCCCAAGAAAACCGAAATGAAAGCGGCGGTAAAAGAGAAAAAGGCCGAAATAAAAGAGAAGAGGGCAGTAAAAAGACATCATCACAAAAAAGAAAAGAAAGCGGAATAATCGGGCTACGCGGGTTTTACCCGTCATTATTTTGCAAAAGCCGTTTAAACTCTTACGTTTGGCGGCTTTTGCATTTTTATGGAATTTTTGAGCGTCGAATGAAAATACTGCATATTGCCGTAGAAAATTTCGCCGGAATACCCATGCGCCTTGTGCAAGAAGAGCGCCGCCGCGGACATTATTCGCGCTTGATTACTTTGCTGTCGCCGCATCAAAAATACGAAGAAGATATAGCATTAAACCTACCGTTTTTAAATACCGGTTATATGCGGTATGCAAAACGCTTTTTACGCGGAAAAAAGAACGTGTCGAAATCTAATGTGCGCTGCACTGACGCAACAGCCAAGATTTGGAAACCTGCAAATTCCATTGAGTCCGCACTTTTCAACATACGCGATATTATTTGGCAACCATGTATAAACTCGGCGCTTAAAGAAATTGGAAATATAGAAGAGTATGATGTAATTATAGCCGACGGAGGGCATGATTTAACAAGGTTCCCGAAAATTATATCCAAAACAAAAACGCCCGCCGCCGTATTTTATTATGGCTCGGACTTGCGCTCACGGGGCATAATCGCCGGTGTTCAAAGTAAATCTATTGCCACGTTTACGTTTGAACATGACCATACATTATTATTTCCCGAAGCAGAGTTTCTGTTCTATCCGTATATTCCGCCCGAATATTCTTTGCAAGTTGATTACAAATTGCCCGCGCCCGATACGCCGATTATTATCGGTCACGCGCCTACAAATCGTGCCGCAAAAGGTACAGACGATATTTTGGCGGCACTGGAAACGCTGGCGCATGATTATCCGATAGAAATTCTTCTGATAGAAAATGTGCCGCACAGCGAAGCCCTGCGACAAAAAGCGTCATGCCATTTATTTATAGACCAGATAGGCGATCTTGGCTATGGTCTGAACTCGGTAGAATCGGCGTGGATGAGTATTCCGACTTGCGTGGAAATTTTACCTGATTTTGAAGAATTTTTGAAAAATAAATGCAGCAGGCAAATTCCTTTCTATAATATTCGACGCTCAAACTTGATTGAGGATATGCGCCGCACTCTCGACGAACGCGACTGCTGGCCGCGCCGCGGATCCGAATCGGCGACTTGGGTGCAGAAATATCATTCGGTAAAAAATATAGCCGATGTATATCTTGCACGCATAGAACATATCGTAAACGCACCGAAAAATACCCACGACATATAATCTCTGCCCGCAAAGGGCGTTACTTCTCGCTTATTTTGCCGCCGTTGTTTGTAATTTTGCAACGAGTACGTCCGCAAATTTCCTTTGCCTACACAGTCAATTTATCTTGCAAACGGTGTAATCTATTGCAATAAAAAGATTTGTGCAGTATTTATTTGTACAGTTTCCGTATATGTTAAATTGAATACATCGCTGTTTTTTTATGCTTCTATCATTACGGACGGTTCTGCTTGCAATAGTATTACATTCGCTGTGCGTCGGTAGTACGAGTGCATTAGACCCCGATAAATTTTTGTCGCAATACGTGCATGACGCATGGTTGGTTGAGAGTGGTTTGCCAAGCAATACTATTCCGGCAATTATGCAGTCGAAGTCCGGCTATTTATGGATAGGTACGTTGCAAGGTCTTGCGCGTTTCGACGGTGCAAAATTTACTGTTTATGACAGAAATAATTCGTCGGCTATGCGCAGTCATCAAGTTCTTGCCATAGGCGAGGATAAAACGGGCGCATTGCTTTGGGGAACACTTGCCGGCGGACTTTTTGCCTTTGACGGAAATACGGCGAAGAAAATAGAACTGCCGGATAAATTGCGCGGCGAGCCGAGTATATTCAAAACTCTTTATTCTTCGAACGGAGATTTATGGATATGCGCCAATTCCGGGGTTTTCCGTAAAAGCGGCTCTTCATTCACGGCGATTTACGCAAAAGAAGCACCGCCCGGTTATCGCTATACAATTGTAGAAGACATACAAAAGAGAATTTGGCTGGGAACTCCCGAAGGACTGATGAAATTCGATAACGGTTCTCTTGTAAATGCGGGTATTGCCGCACCCGATGTTCGAACGGCCATTACAGAATTGATAGCCGCACCCGACGGGGCAATTTGGGCCGGAACTAACAACGGTGCAGTATTATTGACCGATAGAAACGGCGCAATGTCCGCAATGCGAATAGGCACGGCAGACAATGCAGTTACGGCTCTTTTGCGCGATCGCGACGGAAATATTTGGATAGGAACAAAAAACGGATTAAGTCGTCTGACCAACGGTAAAATTCAGCCCTTGCCCAAAGAACTTATTCCCAACGATGCTATTTTATCGTTGGCGGAAGACCACGAGGGTAGCCTGTGGATCGGTACATTCGCCAATGGATTGCATCGCCTTCGCGACGGCGCGTTCACTACCATTTCTGCCAAAGAAGGGCTTGCCGATAATTATGCGCGCTCGATTATCGAAAACAGCGACGGCTCGTTACTTATCGCCACGGCAAACGGACTCAATAAAATGAACGGGCTTACCGTAGAGCAGGCCTCACAGTCGGTTAAAACACCCGTCAATGCTTTGTGGAAATCGCGCGACGGGGCAATTTGGATAGGCGGCACCACACTCACTAAAATTCACGGCGGAACATCTGAAAATATTCCGCTTGCCGGGAAAGAACCCGACGAAATAATTTATTGCATAATTGACGATGCAAACGGAAATATGTGGGTTGGAACTTCACGTGCTATATATCGCTTCGGCAAAGGAAAAATATTGCGCCTGACCACTGCAAACGGTTTAACGAGAGGTTTAATTGCCAATATTCTGCCCACAAAAAACGGCGATGTTTATGTGGCAACATTCGGCGGAGGTTTATCCGTAATACGCGGAGAAAATTGCTCGCAAATAGGGGCAAAGCAAGGCTTAACCTCTACCCAAATTTTCGATTTACGCGAGGACGACGGCGGAACACTGTGGATATCTACTGCGGGCGACGGGCTTTTTCGTCTTAAAAACGGACAATGCAAGCGATTAACGTGGAACGAAGGGCTTTATGACAACACAATATATCGAATACTCGAAGACAGTCGCGCTAATTTTTGGATGAGTTGCCCAAAAGCGGTTTTTCGCGTTGCAAAGTCCGAATTAAACGCAGTTCTTGACGGCAATACCGCGCGCTGTAAATCAACTGAATACGGAGTGCGGGACGGTATGAGGTCGGGCGAGTGCAACAGCGGCTTCTTCCCGGCCGGTTGGCGTGCCGATAACGGATTGATGTATTTTCCGACTACACAAGGAGTAGTGCGGGTTGACCCGGCAAAATTTCCGGTTAATACACTCGAGCCGCCGGTAATAATCGAAACTGTGCAGTTGGATAGTATTGAGGCTAAACTTAGCGAGCCCGTAATCGTTCCGGCCGGGGTGAAGAAAATAGAGATTTTCTATACGGGTTTAAGTCTGTTTAAACCAGAAAACGTTACCTTCAGATATAAATTGGAGGGATACGATAATAATTGGGTTGAAATAGGCGGCAAGCGCGAGATAAGATTCACAAATCTGCTGCCCGGCGAATATAATTTTACTGTTACCGCTTGTAATAATGACGGCGTGTGGAATACTTCCGGTGCAAATATTCGCTTTGTTGTAGAGCCGTTTTTCTATCAGACATGGTTGTTCCGTTCACTGCTTGTGCTGGGTGGCCTTGCCGCTATTTACGGATTATTCGCATTGCGTGTTCGGCAACTGAAAAAACGGGAAATACACTTGCGAAAAGTTGTGGACGAACGCACAAAAGACCTTTCAGATGCAAATTCTTCGCTACATGAAGCAAACTCGGCACTCGCTGCAAAAATACGTGAGATTGAAGAACTTAATGCAAATCTCGTATTGTTGAACGACGAAAAAACAACATTTCTCGGCATTGCGGCGCATGACTTGAAAAATCCGCTTGCCGGAATTATACTCACCGCACAAAATATAGCGGCGTATATTGCAATGTTGCCGCAACAAAAAATAGTTGATTATATAACGAAAATCGAACATTCGGCGCAAAGAATGCGCGATATTATTTTGCACATTCTCGATATTAATGCCATTGAAACAGGTAAGATTGCAATAAATATTGAAAATATTGCAGCTGCAGAAATTATCGGGCGCGTAAAAGCCGAATATTCCGAATCCGCTGCCATGAAAAATATTAAAGTAACCGCCGATATTCCGCCCGATTCGGCTGTTGTTAGGGCAGATAAAAACTGTTTGACTGCCGTTCTTGATAATTTGGCTTCAAACGCCGTTAAATTCTCGCCGTTAGGTTCGGAAATACGTATCTCTTACTCTGATGCAGGGCGGAAAATGCGCATAGTTGTTATTGACCAAGGCCCCGGACTTACAGACGAAGATAAAAAGAAAGCCTTTGGAAAATTTGCCAAACTTTCCGCAAAGCCTACAGGCGGAGAACACTCTTCCGGACTCGGATTATCTATCGTCAAAAAAATGGCAGAAGCGACGGGTTGCACGGTAGGTTGCGAAAGCGAATACGGAAAAGGATCAACTTTTTATATAGAAATTCCGAAAGCGTAAAATAATTTACAACTAATCACTAATCACTAATCACTAATCACTAATCACTAATCACTAATCACTAATCACTCTATAATGACCATACGCTTATACAATACTTTAACAAAAAGAACAGAGCCTTTTGTGCCGCTTGACGGAAAAGCAGTACGAATATATTCTTGCGGTCCAACGGTCTATAACTTCGCTCATTTAGGTAACCTTCGTGCCTTTCTCTTTACGGATATTTTGCAGCGCGTTTTGCGTGTGGTTGGAGGTTACAATGTTCGCTGGGTGATGAATATAACCGATGTTGATGATAAAACCATACTCGGCAGTGCGCTATGCAGCCAAACTTGGCTTCCCGAAATGGGTGGGCAAACAAGCGATGCAAACGCTAACCTGCGTTTGTTTACAGACTATTATTCAAAAGCATTTTTTGATGATTTGGCAGCCATAGGAATACAAAAAAGCGACTTTGTTGCAATACCGCGTGCAACGGATTATATAGCCGAAATGCAAGATTTAATTCGGCGTATTTTTGATGCAGGCTTTGCATATATATCGGAGGGAAGCATATATTTTAATCTGAATGAATGGCGTAAACACGCAAAATACGGCCGGCTTTTTACTATTGATGCAGAGAATTTTCAACAAGGTGTGCGAATTGATGCCGATGAGTATGACCGTGAAAGTGTAAGTGATTTTGTACTTTGGAAAGCCCGAAAAGACGGTGAGCCGTATTGGGATTTTGATATTAACGGTGTATCATTACCCGGTCGCCCTGGTTGGCATATAGAATGTTCGGCAATGGGGCAATCACTTCTGGGATTACCGTTCGATATTCATACAGGCGGTGTAGATTTGCGTTTCCCGCATCATGAAGATGAAATAGCGCAAAGTATGGCCGGTTATGGTTGCGAAACTTCTAATTTCTGGTGCCATAATGAATTTCTGGAAGTCGAAGGCCGAAAAATGAGTAAACGCTTTGGTAATTTCTTTACATTACGCGACTTAATGAATCGCGGTTTAGAGGCATTAGATATAAGATTCGCCATGATGTCGGCGCAATATAATTCAGTATTAAATTTTACATTTTTCGGAATTGAATCAGCTGCAAAAGCACGCCGTCGCGTTCAGGAATTTATATATGATTTGCACGAGCCGCCTACTGCCGAAAGTAATACAGTGGTTAATACCGAAGAACTGCAAGAGCAATTATACTCTGCTTTGGCAGATAATTTACATACCCCAAAAGCTTTAGAGCGGTTATTTGCATTTATGAATGAAAATCGTCCTATAAACATTGCGGCTTCGTCGCGCAATGCTCTTTTAGGTGTTTTTGGTAAAATGAATGATATATTTGCCGTTTGGGAAATAAAACCGCGTCCCTCAAGAGAAATTCCTGAAAAAGTAAAAATTCTTGCCGAACGTCGCTGGCAAGCAAAAAAAGAGCGTAATTTTGCCGAAGCAGACGCATTAAGAGCAGAAATTACGTTAGCCGGATATGCGATGAAAGACGGGAAGGATTCATATACGCTGGAGAACATCTGAGCCTTGGTGCCGATGATATGTACGATAATGGAAATTATCTCGAAAATATAAGCAAGTATGCGAAAAACAATAGAATGTCCGAATGAAATATCGGCATTAATAAAGCGATATGAATAGTTTGCAAGGCGGAGGAGTATTTGAAACGCCCGGTGACGGGCTAACTTTCGGCGTTGTCGGAAGCGGCAAATTAGGTATTGCTTTTATTACTGCATTACTTAAGCAGAAATCGCTTGGCTGGGTGCTGTGCCGAACCGAAGAAACAGCTATACAAATTGCCGAGCGATTTGATTGGAATGTGCCGGCGGTCGCTGATATTGAGCATATTTCCGATGTGCCCGACGTTATATTGATTGTCGTTCCCGATAAATCTATTGTTTTGACAGCCAATTTGCTTGCCGAACATTGGGGAGAGTATCTTGCAGGAAAAGTTGTGATTCATTGCTCAGGTGCTTTGGGACGAGAAGTTTTAGAGATATGCGAAAAACAAGGTGCTGTTACGCTTGCGGCGCATCCGTTTCAAACATTTGCCACAGGTTCTGATGTAGCGTTTCGCGGTATAGTTTGGGGTGTGGAATGTAGTGATGATTGCCGTGATATTGCGGAAAATATTATTCGACGCTTTGGGGGTTCATCTGTATTTTTAAGTAACTTTACGCGAAACTTTCGCGGTTTATATCATGCCGCCGCTGTATGTGCATCAAACTTTATTGTCGCTGTTGTTACATCGGCAAAAGATATAGCAACTGCCGCAGGTATTGATGCCGAAGAATTTTTACTGCCGATTATCACTACGGCAACCGAAAACGCTTTGCAAGCGGCGGAAAATGAAAGTGTGCCGCTGACGGGGCCGATAGTTCGCGGCGATATTGAAACTATCGAGCGGCATATCGAACAATTTGCCGAAGTTGCGCCCGATATAGGCTTTGAATACGCTCTTATGGCGCGGGCTACCGCCGAATCCGCCCGCAGACGCGGGCTTATTTCGACCGAACAATACAGTCCGATGCGCGAACTGCTTGACGAAGCAATTGCGGCGTTTCGTCCGGGTGAATAGAAATTTATTCGAAAGGCAATATGCTTCCACTCAAAGACTTCGTAGCCTCCATTGATAGATTTGTTGTGGCGCACCGCGGCGCCTCCGGCACAGCTCCCGAAAATACGCTTGCGGCCATTCGTCAATCTCTTGCCGCCAAAGTGCAAATGATAGAGCTCGACGCGCATGTTACTGCCGATAATCGCGCTATTCTGCTGCACGATAATGTGGTAGGCCGTACTACCGGCGGCCATGGGCGGCTTTCGGCGATGACTTTCGAACAGTTGCGCGAACTTGATGCCGGCTCATGGTTTCACAGCGATTTCAGTGCCGAGCGTGTTCCTTTGCTGTCTGAAGCGTTAGATTTGCTAAAAAACAGAGCGTATTTGAACATAGAAATAAAGCCGCCGTTGCCCGACGAAGACTATCAG
The DNA here is from genome assembly GCA_020852855.1 of Bacteroidota bacterium. GTDB lineage: Bacteria > Bacteroidota > Ignavibacteria > Kapaibacteriales > UBA961 > JADZAA01. The sequence goes on along the minus strand of JADZAA010000110.1, from coordinate 14,017 downwards.
TCGAGATTTGAAATAATTTTTCGTACTGTGAACGAGGCAGAAATGATTCCTTATACATTGTTTGCTTCGTTTCACCATGCTACTCTTCGTGAGATAAAACGACGCTATCCTGAATCGCATACGGCGGCGATAAATATTCCCGGCGACAAACGTTTGCCTTCGGAAATTGCGGCCGAAATTGCTTGCGAAGGAATTGTCTATGGGCTTCGCGAGATTACTTATGCCAAAATGAGCGACGCGGAAAAATCGGGGCTTTATATAGGGGCTTATGTGATAAATACGGAAGATGATCTACATCGTGCCATGCGATACGGCGTTCGGGCATTGGCCAGCGATTTTCCCGCGAAAATTATGGAATTATTACGGTCTTGTAATTTGGCGCGATAATTCCCGAATAAATATTACGTTATATGCACGTATAATTATTTCTTGATTATTTATTTCTTGATTATTCTGCCGGCCGATTTTTCATTTTCATGAAAATATGAAAACTACAATTATTTTCCTTGTATTTTTCTGTTTGTTTTTTGAATCGCTGCAATCCTCCGTGTGGCGCGTAGGGGCGGGGCGGCAATATGCAACACCGAGTGCGGTAGTTGGGCTTGTATCAGACGGTGATACGGTTTTAATTGATGCGGGAAATTATACGGCCGACGTATGCTCGTGGCGTGCGAATAATTTATTGCTGCGCGGCGAAGGCGGACGCGCAAAATTGTCGGCAGGCGGTAAGTCCGCAGAACAAAAAGCGATTTGGGTGATTAAAGGCGATAATTGTACGATTGAAAATATAGAGTTTTCAGATTGCAAGGTAGCCGACCATAATGGTGCCGGAATTCGTCAGGAAGGCACGAATCTTGTAGTACGAAACTGCGCTTTTCGGCGCAATGAAATGGGAATTTTAGCCGGAAATAATATTAAAAGCACAATATTGATTGAATATTCTGAATTTGAACGCAGCGGGTACGGCGACGGATATTCGCATAATATTTACATAAACCATATTTACCGATTTATTTTTCGCTATAATTATTCGCATCACGCGCTTATTGGACATGAATGTAAGAGTCGAGCACATCGCAATGAAATTTTATATAATCGATTAAGTAATGAAAACGGGCACGCAAGCCGCGAAATTGACCTGCCGAACGGTGGATTTTCGATAATAATGGGAAATATTATTCATCAGGGAATTAATGCCGAAAATTCGAATATTATAGGATACGGGCTTGAGGGTCTGAGCGACAGTCTGCGAAACGAATTATACGTGGTCAATAATACAATCGTAAACGAGAGGCCGGCGGGCGTATTCGTACAAACGCAAAGCGGAACTTTGCGAACGATTATTCGCAATAATTTCCTAATCGGCGCGGGGTCTGTTTTCGGCGGCGGCACAAATGTTCTCGACAGCGGCCGTAATATTCGTTCTTTACTTGCCTCGGCCGGCTTTACCGATGCGCTGAATTATGATTATCGTTTAACAGAAGGTTCGCCCGCAATTGCCGCGGCGGCAACAGTAGAACCCGTAGGCGAATATTCCCTTACACCGACCGAAGAATATGTTCATCTTGCATGGAAACGCGATATTTTGCCGCCGCTTGGAGCAGTATTTTCTGCCGGAGCATATCAATTCGCGCAAGCAAATGAAGTGGCGGAAAGATGCGACACTTTGCCTGCATTTTTTACGGCGCAAAACGGAACATTGCGTATAGAAATACCGGGGAATTTTAAGTATAAAATTTGGGATATTTACGGACGTATGCTTGCTGAAGGCGAAGGAACCGATAGAAGCGAAATACGTGTAAACAGCGGTGTAATGGCAGTTGAAATAAAGTCGGCCGGACTCATATTGCGCCGTGTAATTTATTTGTAAAACAAGGCTTTATTTAGCCGGCTGTTTCTTCTGTCGGTATACGGCGTATCGAAATAAACGAAAAAATAAGCAATAAAGGCGAGCCCGATGAAAAATCGGGCTTTTTGTTTATTAAACCATAAGCTTTTCGCAGGCGTAAATTAGAGGCTGTCGAATTTCTTAAGGTTTTATAAAATCGGTGCAGTAATTCGGAATATCGTTCCCAAGAATTTCTTAGGCACGGTGTTTGTCCATAGAGAAAGCACTTTTTAATCGGGCATTTAATGCAAATATTTTATCGTTGCAAGGCGATTATTCTCCCAATATTCCGCACGCAGGCGATTATTCTCCATACCGCATAGCACGGCGTACATTCTCGTCGGCATTTACAGAAACAATGAAAAATATCTTATCAATGGGAGTAATTCTCCTTTTTGCATCATTTCTTACGGTATTTGCGCAATCGCCGCAATCACCGCAACCCGTTACTCCGGCGAATAACGTTGCCGACATCACACCGAACAACATACAATTCGAGTGGAATGCATCGGGCGGTGCCTTGTATTATCATATTCAAATAGCACGAAATCCGAATTTCACGGGCTTGCTTGACGCAGACCAAACAAGGATAGTCGGAACAAACTACGTGTTTTTTGCAAGTATTGTCAATAATCCGCCGGAAGCCGCCGCCGATTATTATTGGCGTGTAGCCGCAGTAAACGATTACGGGCAAAGCAGTTGGTCGCCGGTGCAACAATTCCGAACCGGCTATCCCGACGGACAGGCTGTATTGATGAGATTTTTTAATGCCGACTCTTCGCTTGCTTTGGTTGCACTCAACAGCCGCGATTACTATGATACGCGATTGCTTTACAGCAAGACGAAGACTTTGCGCCGCGACACGACTGTACTGTATCGTCAAGAAGATTTTCCGTATCTCTACGCCGAGCCGTTTACGACGCGGCGAATAGATTTTTTGCGTGCAAATGGTGCGGGCGTATATGGGCATTTGCAATTCGATTATCGCTTTTCCGATGTGCCGCCCTTCGGGCCAAGAACCGATTTATTGCTATATTTTCACCCCAAACGCATCATTCCCAAATCACGCTATCCGAAATGGAATTATTACGGAGCAAATGAAATTCCCGTAACGGCATTAATTCCGCCCGGCGGACAAACGAAACTTATTGATACGTCTAAGATTCCCGTACTTTTGATTCACGGTGCGGGCTATACCTCTTGGGGTAATGTTCCGTCTGAATTGAGAGAGTCCGGCTACGACGTTTGGCAATGGCTATATCCGGCCGAATCGCCGATTGATTCCAGCGCGGCCTTGTTGGCTGATGCAATGAAGAGGCTTGCTTCGATTTACGGAACGAAAAAAATCGGGCTGGCCGCTCATGGGACGGGCGGGCTTGTGGTGCGAGCGTATATTCAAGGGCCGCTTAACGGCGGGAATGCAGGCAAATTACTGATGTTGGGAACACCTAATCACGGCTCGTATTTCGCTTATAAACTTGCTTACACGGAAGAATTTACGGCTACGGCAAGTGAATACGTGCGCAGGCTTGACCGTAACGCACCTCTTTGGCAAGATGCTGCTCCCGGTTCGGAGATTTTAGCGCGAATAAATTCTTCGCCGTTTCCTTCGCTAACGCCGTCGGGCTACGACCTTGCCGCTTCATATCTTTGCGTGGCCGGTCTTACGGATATGCCGCTTGATTGGCCGCATAATGAAATAACAGGCTACGACGACGGTGTGGCGGCTATGCAAAGCGTGTCTCTGTTCGATAAATTTTTACCGCTCGCCACAACGCAAATGACCGCAGTACCGTCCGGTACGGGAAAAAATCTGCTTGAAAACAGCAGTGTAATTATCGCGGAATTTATGCGCGAAAATTATTCGCCGCGCTCGCCTGCTCAAAAAATGCTTGATGCGGTTACGAGTTTTGCCGTGTTGCCGAGTTATATTATCAAGCCTGATAATTACCTCTACGGCTCGCCGTCAATCGAAATTTGGAATGTTCCTACATTAAACGCGCCGCGTCTTTCGGTAGTTCGAGATAAAAATATCCCGAATATCACTCTGTTTCCCGAAAGTGACGTTTTAGAAACGGAATCACGCTACGGAATGACGCGGAATCCGTCAAGCGAACGATACTTCAGCGTAAGTCGAACCGGAGACGGCGGAATTGGTTGGGACTTTATCAATCAAAATCATGCAGTCCGCTTTGCTGATTACATTCATTATCCTGTTGATAAACAAGCGACTACACGCCGGCGACGCGCCATTCCCGTTTCAGTCGAGCCGACAGTATTGCGCCTGTATCCGATGCAAACCGTAGAGCGAACTGTAAAATTTAAGAACCCGATAGCAGGTGCTTGGCTTACTGGCGGGGAACGTCGCCATGAAATGTACGTTTTTTCTGAAACGGAGCGTGCGTCCGTGCGCGATACGATACCGTTCAGAATTGACCCGTATATGGATACGATGCTGGTAATTGCAATGCCGCTTGACAATACGCAGCCCTTGCAAAGTGCCGCTGCCGCAAGTTTTAATCTTATAGCACCTAACGGCATGAGTTTCGACGAGGCTAAGGGCGATGCCTCTACTGTTCCGCAGTATTCGGGCGGTGGTACGGAACGTTTTGCAGCCGACGGCGCAGCCTACTTTTTCATGGCGCGTCCGATGGCCGGAATTTGGAATATAGCCTGCAATACGGCGGTGCAACCTTTGCGTTTTGCCGTGTCGTTTCTTAGCGATTTATCGCTACGCATAACCACCGAAGATTCCGTGTTTTCAACCGGCGACAGCGTTAAATTTGATGTTGTGCTTCCCAATTTCTTTTTCAGCGATTTAAAAGTAACTGCCTCGCTTTATTACGATGCAAACCCTGACAGTTCGAGGCTTGGCATACCGCTCGATTTAGAACGTGACCAATTTAATCCGGCGATTTATCATGGCTCGTTCGTTCCGAAATCTAACGGAATGTATTATATCCGTGCAGATTTTTCGGCTCAATTTCCGGAAGCCCGTATTGCACGCTCGACATTCCGTAGCGTAGAAGTGGCCGATGCTTTGCCTGAACGCCCCGAACTTGTTTTTCCGCCAAGACTTGCAGCCGATGTGCCGCGTAATACGCGCCTTGTTTGGAAAAGCGACTTGCGTGCAAGGTCTTATCGTGTTCAGTTAGCACAAGATTTTCGCTTCGATACGTTGCTTGTGGATATGCCGTATACTTCCGATACGATTCTGACACTTCCCGAACTTGCTGCAACTACTGTGTATTATTGGCGTGTTCAGGCAAAAAATGCACGCGGAACTACCGAGTGGTCAAGTATCTTTTGGTTCTCTACAGGAGGAAAAGCACTTGGGATAACGCCGCTTGTGTCGCCCATAAACGGATCCGTCGTAATAAGGCGCGATACTGCGTTCAAATGGGGCGCGGTAATCGGTGCGCCGCTTTATCAGGTGCAAATCAGCAAAGATTCTCTATTCTACGCATCTTCGCTTGATACGCTTGTATTTGGAACACAAGTGAAATTTTCTCTTGAAAACAGCAGCCGATATTTTTGGCGTGTAAGGGCACTTACCGGTACGGGGCAAATGGGAATATGGTCGGAAGTTTGGCGTATTCGCCGATTGGTTCCTTCGCCGTTGTTGTATTTGCCCGCGGACAAAGCAGAAAATTTGCCGACCGATATAACATTTTCGTGGGCACCGCCGCTGGCCGGACTGAAATATAGATTGCAAGTATCGTATCGTCCGGATTTTCAGACCTTGCTGTTAGATGTGCGTGATATTGGCGACACAGCTTATGCCGTTACACTTCCCAAAAGCGGTGAAATCTATTTTTGGCGTGTGCGATGGGCGTTGTCCGACGGTGAAAGCGATTGGTCGCCCGCGAGAAGTTTTGCAACTACGGTGGCCGTTCCGCGACAAGATTCGCCCGGAAACGGCATTACGGGAGTAAATCTAAATCCCACAATTTCGTGGAATTCCGTGCCTAACGCTATTTATTATCACCTGCAATTGTCCTCAGAGCCGGATTTCATAAGTCCGGTATTCAACGACTCTACGCTTCCTACGGTATCGAGGGCTATGAAGACGCTTGAGCCATTGACTCGGTATTTTTGGCGGGTGCGGGCATTCGCTACGGCCGGAAAAAGCCCATGGTCGGATATATGGGAGTTCGTAACGGGCGAAAATCCTGATGGAATTACAGAGGCGTATGTAAATTATACGGTTAGAGTTGTACCAAATCCGAATTCGGGAAAATTTAAATTGGAATTACCGCCGGAAATTGTCATACAAGCACCCGACGATATTCGAATAGAAATAGTCAATGCGCTCGGAATTATGGTGCGCCGCGAACGATTGGAAATCGCCCCGCAAACAGGGGCAATTTATTTGTCAATAGAAGATATGCCGCCCGGATCGTATCGTATGCGCATATTTGCCGGAAATACGATTATGACGACAGGTTTTACGCTTTCACGATAATAAAAATCGCGTTAAGAAACAGAATTTTCACCGTTATTTTTCCATGCGTCGTACATTTTTCGCAGTAGTTTTACATCTTCCCAAACATGCACTTTCCAATTCGGATTGCGCAGCAATGCAGCTGGATGATATGTAATCAGCATTTCTACGCCGCGATAATTAAATACTTTACCGCGAATATCGCCCATTTTATGCGGCGATTTAAGTAAAGTATTTGCGGCTGTAAGCCCCAAAGCAAGAATAAACTTAGGGCGAATAATCTCGATTTGTCTGTGTAAATACGGCTCGCATTTGTCCGTTTCCGATTTTTCGGGACGGCGATTGCCGGGCGGGCGGCATTTCAGGATATTTGCAATATATACCTCATCACGATTGAAATTGACCGATGCCAAAATTTTTGTAAGCAACTGTCCGGCGGCACCAACAAAAGGCAAGCCTTGCTCGTCCTCGTCGGCTCCGGGAGCTTCGCCGATAATCATAATGTCGGCATTCGGATTGCCGCTGCCGAATACAAAATTTGTTCGTGTTGCGCCGAGAGGACATTCCATACAAGAGCGTATAGCCTTTTCCAAATCGGAGAGATTGGTTCGCGTCTGCCAGTCGGCCACAACCGATTTTTGCAGAGTAATTTCGGTTACTGTAGGCAACGAATAAAGCGTTGTGCCGAATATGGCTTGTGACTCTATCAAGGCTTGTGCCTGCGACACAATTCGTTGCATAACTTCCGCGGAAACTTCAGACTCGGCTAATGATTTATTGTTGTTTTCTGACATTTTGATGCGTGTTGTTGGCAAAATAATAAATGCAATTTACAAAAAGCGCACACGTTTACCACCTGATTGATACGATTAAGGACGTAAAATCATAAAATTCGCCGAAAAATCATGAAAACTCGCTATCTTATAGGCGGTGTAATCGCCATCGCTTTTCTTGCTTTCGGACTGTACGCGCTCGACAGTTCAAAAATTGATTATGTTAATATAGTTGCTGCCAAAGCCACAGACCGTAAAGTGCAGGTGAAAGGCGTATGGCTGAAAGAAAAGGGTGCAAATTACGATAATACGGCAAATATTTTCACTTTTACGATGACCGATGAAACAGGCCAGAATATTGACGTGATATACAATGGCGCACGTCCCAATAATTTTGAAATTGCCGAGAGCATTGTTGTTAAAGGCCGTGTGGTGGGCAATACTTTGCAGGCAAGCGAAATTTTGACAAAATGTCCCTCAAAATATGAATCCGGGCCTGCACAAATGTAAATGTTGCAATAATTTATTGAAACGTCGTTTGTTTCGAAAACTGCAATAATAAATATATAAATTTTCGGAAATAATATAATTCGTATGAAAATTTTGAATTAATGTATTGTTCTTAAACAATCTCTTTCAGTCTGAAAATCAACCGTAAATCTCTCTTTTCTTTCCCGACGGATTAAAAAAATCCGTCGGGCTTTTTTTTATTTGGCAGTCTGCATAAATTCCCCTATTTTGCAAACGCTTAATTGTATATTTTCAAGTTCGACGGAAAAATCATGCGAAGCCCGAAGCCCGAAGCCCGAAGCCCGAAGCCCGAAGCCCGAAGCCCGAAGCCCGAAGCCCGAAGCCCGAAGCCCGAAGCCCGAAGCCCGTATATTATATATGGACTTACCAATCATATCTTGCCGGTCACCGGCACAGCATAAAAGATCGCTCGCCTCCGAAAAGAGAAAAAACAACATATTGCAACCGCACGGGGGATTGTTCGCAATCTTTCGGTAATGTAAATACTTAACAATGTTTTTTTTCTTTTTATTTAAAGTTTTATGAAAGCAACTACACATTTTCTCGCTTCATTGCTCATAGTTTTGAGCGGTGCATTCTTAACTTTCTCAAATGCAACAGCACAATGCCCTACCCCTGCGCCAAACGATTATCCGAATAAACCGTTCTTTGGTGTATATACTGACATGATTGAAACCCCATTGGGTAGCGGTTGTTTTACCACTTTTGAATGGTGCTGGCGCACTACACCGTATAATGGCGGTGAAGTTGAAATTTACATAGGCAAAATTTCTCGTTCGGGAAATTGCGGACCTTATGATATAAACGACTTAATTCGTGTTTGTGCACGATTTGTCATTGTGGTAGAGAAACCTTGGGAAACTATAGATGGCGGAGCGGGACATACAATAAATACCGAAATACCGCCCTGCCCGGCTCTTAGCCGCCTTATATACAGAATACTTCACGCGAGTTGCTATTCGGAACCGTTTTTTGACCCGAATACCGGAAATATTGTGCGAACACCTTGCGGTAACGGAAATAACGGGCGTTGCGAAGAAGCATGGCGCGTATGCTGGGAATTACTTCCTGACGGCACTCCTCATCTGAACGAAACACTTGTGGAAATAGTCAATAACGGTGCTACTTGTCCCGCAACTACCAACAATGTATCAGGGCAACCCGTACCATGCCTGCGAATTTGTAACTAATCTGTAATTTTTGTGTTATTCGTGCATAATTGCCGAATTACACATTAAATTTATTTTGCGGGGCGGATAATTTTTACTCGTAAATAATATTTATTATTCGCTCCGTTATTTTTCCACATTTTACTCCAATAATTTTATGAAAAAACTTTGCTTGGCAATATTTATACTGACTTTAGCATTTGCCGGTATCCAAGCCCAATGGATACGTTATAAAGTTGCAAAAAATTATCCTCCTGATATACAACAGCTTGGTTTTTTAAAGTGCATCAAAGAATTGCCCGACGGTAATATAATTTGTTCTGATGCTGCAATGTATGCTCACATCCTTAAAGATAAGGAATGGTATCCATATCCGGATACTTCTATGTTACCGCCGGCATCTCCTTTGTCCATGTTGCTTGATTCTGCTGGTAATTTATGGATGTCCAGTACTAATGGCTTACGATATCTTGATGTCAAAGCCGGTCGCTATATGCAATACTATAATGGTAAGGTTTGGGCTTATGACCCGTCTAAGCCACCCGGCGACAATCAATTCTACAATATGGTGAAATGTATCGCCTTAGACAGTACGGGCGGTTTGTGGCTGTCGGGTATGTCAAATGCTTTTGAACTTGCACGATTAAAAGACGGCGTATGGACAAAATATCGTATGCCCGAAATTAGTCCAAAGTATTTTGTTGCGGGTGAGGGTGGCAGTCCGAGTATGGAAATACAGAAAGACGGCACTGTTTGGTATCGTTCTTACGGCGGCATTGTTCGGTTTCGACCGCAAAGCAATGAATGGACTCTTTTCGATACATTGCGCATAGGCGATAGCATTATCAATATTGGTGATGGGGCTGCCATGCGTATTATGGCGGCGAGTGACGGTACGGTGTGGTGCGGTGTACAACCATTTTATATGTTAAATTTCAATTCCGAAACATCACAATGGACTATGTACACACAATTTGATATACCGTCTGTCCGTAATGATGATACGAATCACACTATTCTGTGCAAGGCTTTAGCCGAGGATAAGCACGGCAATATATGGGCAACCTTATATCCCGATTATTTAGCCAAGTTTGATGTCGGTTTAAAGAAATGGACTAAGAAAATGCAGTTGCCCGACGGTCTTTACGCCTCGATGGGTGTCCTCAATTACGTTAACTTCGGATTATGCGTTGACCGGAAGGGAAATGTTTGGGTAGGGACACGTGAAGAGGGCGTAGATGTATACACAGGAGAGGCAACCGGCGTAACGGATGCGGAAGCAGTAGACGATACCTTTGCTCATACGTGGATATTTTCTGTTGCGCCGAATCCTGTGATTCATAGTGCGCGGGCGCAGATATTTGCCGACCCTGCACTTCGTGCATCATTGCGGGTGGGCGTATATTCATTGCAGGGTGAATTGCTTTCCGATGTAACGGATAAGGTTCAAATAGACGCGGTGAGCGGTCATGGCACAGTAGAATTAGAGCCTGCTGGTCTTCCGACGGGAGCCTATATGCTTCGTGTTGCAAATGGCAGCGATTATCATTGCACAATGATAGCGGTAATAAAATAATTGTAAAAAAAATATTTACAAGCCCCTGTTTCCCGAGTAATTACATAAAGTTCAACAATAAATTGCACAAATTTTCTGTAATTGATTATCTTTTTAAGCAGATACAATACTGTTTTGTGCGATTATTTAACGGCAATTATGTAAATTGCAAGGAAGCGGGGGCATTTTTATTTGTGGAGGTGATATTGGTTGAAAAAGATACGATATCTTATGTAAAAATATAACTGCTTTGCAATTGATAAAAATATTTTATATTTGCCGTATAATTTCCATGATAGGAGATTTATAGATTAATTAAGCGTAATAATATATTTTTCATGCCTTTGCAAGGCTTTATTTTATCTGTTTAACTTTTTATTTATGGGAGGTATTATGGCTAATGGAGATTTTTCTCACATTACTTGTATTATTGACCGGTCGGGTTCGATGCAAAGTATTAAATCCGACGCTATAGGAGGGTTTAATTCTTTCTTGGAAAATCAGAAAAAATTACCCGGCCGCGCCGAACTGTCACTAATTCTTTTTAATCATGAATATGCGAAAATATGTGATAGTATACCGCTGGACAAGGTAGAACCGCTGAACGACGAAACCTATTGCCCGGACGGATTTACTGCTCTACTCGATGCAGTAGGACGTGCAATTGACGAACTCGGAACATCGCTTAATTTATTACCGGAAAATGAGCGGCCGGGTAAAGTCATACTTGCTATTCTGACTGACGGTGAAGAAAATTCAAGCCGTATTTTTACTCGCGATCAAATCTTCGAGAAAATCACACATCAACAGACTGTATATTCTTGGAAATTTATATTCCTTGCTGCAAATCAAGATGCAATTCAAACAGGTGGCAAACTCGGAATTGCATCATCGCAAAGTATATGCTTCGATGCTTCGGAAGAAGGTATTCATCAGGCATACAATAAAATGTCGTTTATGGTTGCGAGCGCAAGATTAGACAGCGACGATAAAACAATTTGAAAAGTAAAATACTGCTTTCTGCGCTAAATAGAAAAGCGACTGCTCTTACAGTAAAGTGCAGTCGCTTTTTCTTTTATTTTCGGATTCTATTTATTTTGTTGTTACGAATTGCGTTTTTCCGATTATTGTACCGTTTGCATTTATGAATATAACGCGGTAAGTACCGGACGGAAATTCATTCGTACCGATAACCGTTCTATTTACAATCGGATACGAGGCTATTATTTTTCCTTCAGAATTTATTATGCTTGCCGAAACGCAATTATCGGAAGCCGAAAGGGTTACAGATGAGCGAGCCGGATTAGGCCATACCGTTGCCGTTTGCAATGAATTTTCATACTCTGCTCCGCTAATTATTCCGTCGAACCAATCAGAAGTAAGTTTTAATATCCTTTGTGCTGTTTCCGTGTTGTTTATCTGCTCCATACCAAAACCGAAATATGCCATTTTATATTGCGGTGTTTCGGCGCGAACGGCTCCAACTTTCGAGTTGTCGTTATTATAGATGAAAATTGCTCTGCCGCCCGCAATCGGTTCTATAAGTTCAGGATAGAGATTCGAGCCTGTACCGTAGGCATCGAGTACGCTGAACGAGGGAATTGCTCCGTAAACTGCATCGTCGCCGACTGCGGAAACAGAAGAATTATCTTTCAAACCATCTGCAATGAATTTTGCATGCAAATATTTTGTGTAAAATTCACGTTGTGCCGGCGTTCCGTTTGAGCTTGCATCGAGCGAGGCAATGTCCCAGCCCAAATCTTGTCCGGCAAACATTACGTTCACTCCATTATCCATTGCACGAGATAATTCGGCAACTAATTCATCGGTTAAACCCGGAAAAGCCCAACTGACGTTAAAAAACAGGTTTTTTACTCCGTTAAGCAAAGAGTTTTCGGATAATTGCGCATAAATATTTTGCGTTGTGGCGGCTATTCCAGTTTTGCCCGTAGTTGCCAGTCCGGACAAGTATTTAGAGTCGAATTTAACGGCATCGTCATGCGAAACCAATAAATCGCGCACACCCGAAATAACGTAATGTGTTATTTGTTTTTTCCTTGCATTGGGCATTGAAACTGACTCGAAAGTTATCGTAATTCGCGCTACGGCCGCGGTTGCCCCGGGAATAATCGAAAGCCTTGCATCATAAATTCCGGAGGCTTCCATTGCAAAAACAGCCGGTTTTTCAGGTGTAAATTCCACATTGCCGGTTTTTCCGGCCAAGCCGCTTATTTTCCAGTCGGCAGGGGCATCGGTTGCAATACTTACCCGCATTTCTTGCTCTTTGTCGTAGAAATTATGGGTTTTGAACTCAAATGTTTGAGCCGCGTCTGCTTTACCCGCGGCAAATGTCATTGTTTCGGGCGATAAGCCTGCTATAAGCTGAGTTGTTCCGCCGTCGGCCGGCACAACCTCGCCGGTATAGATATCAGACTTTTCTTTTTCCGAAACAAAGGCTGCAATATCGCAATTTGCAACTGCAAAGCCTGTAGGTACGGTATATGTAAAGGTTTGAATATTACTAGAACCTTTTGTGGTTTTTTCTATTTTTTGCCCCCATTGTCCCGACAGAAGCCAACGCAACATATGTTTATGCGAATAGTCGTTGCGATTGCCGTTGGCGTAGTCTGATTGATAGCCGATTACATTGTTTTCAAGCAAAGCGACATTCACATAATTTTCGGGGGAAGGGCTGTCGCTCGTATAATACGTTTCCACTTGTACGGTTAATAGGCGCGTGGAAGCGTCGAATTCAGATTTTAACCCGATATTTACCGGACTTGGCATTGCCCGTATTTCGGTAGCGGCTGCTACCCATTTATCGCGGCCAAGAGATAAAGTAGAAGCTCCGTTGAATAATTTGCGATTTATCGTGGCGGCTGGATAGCCGGCTACGCTCGCATTTTGGTCAATAACCTCACCAAACTGAGTTGTATAGTCGGGATAGCCGGTAGTCGGTGCGGCGAACGGCCCCGAATGAATACTGATAAGCACGGTGCGGTCGGGGAATTTATCGTGTATGCCAGCCGCCACTTTTTGCCCGTCGGGACAGTAGCCGCATCGAACACCCGTGAATTCTTCCAAAACCGCATTGCGAAGTTTCGGAGCGGTCGTTGTTAGAATTTGCGCCGAAGCCGTAGCGTAAAATGCCGATAATGCTGCAAAAGCAAAAGTAAAGAAACGCATTGTTGCAACCTCTCATTGAATTATTGAATACAAATTATTCCAAGACCAATATTTGCCGTAAACTTACAAAAATTCGGCGTATTTGCTTATGAGAGTAAAAATGATTTTTCTTAAAACTTACAAGTTACATACTCACGGTAAATACGCCGTCCGAATTGTATTGCGTGCATACCGATAGCAGAAACCCTATTTTTTTTACCTTAAAGAATATATTTCGTCTTTGTCTAAGAAGCCGAACTCTTCTATTTGTGGTAAAATCTTGTTTGCAAGTTGTTCGTTTGCCTTGCTCAATTCTTTTATTTCGTCTGTCGCCAAGTTATGTTCTGTCAAACAACGCCTAACTTGATACCAACCTGCGTCCCAAGTGTCAATTTTCCATTTGTTGGTTGCCATTTGGTTAAGGTTTGCATAAAAGAGTTTGTAAACTGTTTTGGCTTTTTCGATTACTTGTTTTGCTTCGTCCGACAAGTC
>JADZAA010000109.1 GCA_020852855.1 Bacteroidota bacterium | reverse complement strand
TACTCGATATACCCTTAGACAGTTGATAAATTGCATTCAACTTTATACCAACTTTATAGTTGTCACACTCGCTGAGCTCGGCTTTAATCTGCTCTGAGGTGTAACCTTTTATTACTAGTACTTTTGCTATAGTTTTTTTAAGTAAATGCAACCCTGTTTTGTGTGAATATTTAACGGTAACTATGTAACATTTCATCTCTACGGGATTATGAAGAAACATCTTGTTCCGTAGGCTTAAGATGTTGGTAGAAAAAATATTTTTATATTTTATCCCTTCCTTTTATTTCCCTATTCAAAAAAAATAACTTTACAGCAAACTTTCGCGGGCTTTTGCGGATATATAATCCATAATCCAGACTGCCGCTGCTATCAGCATAACAATCAATCCTACCTCTTGCCATTTTGCCAGACCTTGATATTGCATAAGTAATGTACCTACACCGCCGCCGCCTACCATACCGATAATCGTGGCCATGCGAACATTGATGTCCCATCGGTAAATCGTAAAACTTAGAAACGGTATAAGTAGTTGCGGAACAATGGCATACCATATCACTTGCAATGGATGTGCGCCTACGGCTTCGAGAGCCTCGACAGGTCCTTGGTCAATATCTTCAATTTGTTCGGAATATTGCTTTACAAGCGATGAAATTGTGTGTAGCATTAGTGCCAACATTCCGGCGAACGGGCCGATGCCAACCCATACGGAAAATATTATAGCCCAAATAAGAGGCTCTATCGAGCGCGTAAAATTGGCAATTATTCTGACAGCATAATATACTGCAAATGTAACTTTATTATGTTTCATAAGGTTACGTGCGCTGAAAAAGCTTAGTGCGAATGCGAACGGCAATGCTGTAATTGTTGCCATAAGCGCGATGTACACGGTTTCAATCATTGCGATGACTGCAGTCTCGGCGATTGAAAACTCGGGGTTGAGCATATCGGAAAATATATTGCCGGCAGCTTCCAAGCCTTGCTTCGAGAAAAAGTCAATCGGTGATATTTTAGTTAATACCCAACCTGTAATCACGGATAATATGCCCAATATCCACGCCGTATGGACGGCTACTGTATTTTGCGAATCTGTCAGCTTCTGTTTCCTAAGTAATTTTCCGGCAACCGATGCACCCGTTGCCAAGCCTAAAGCGGCATATACTGCACCAATTGCAATATATTCGGCGGCAAGCAATACGGAAATCGGCTCCGGTGAGGAATCCCAAATCACTTTGCACCAAAAAATTCGATGCACAGTTATTGCCAGATACGAGCCGAAGAAAATATCTAAAGCAAATACTTTAATATGTTCTTTTATTTTAGAAAAATTGAGCATTTTAAGCCAAAAAATATTACATACGTACCAATACTGAGGTCATTACACGCCCGTTTGCCCGAACAATTACAAAGTAGAAACCGGAAGCCAGCACTTTTGTAGGAATATTGTGTATGGTAATATCTGTATGCGGACTTGGGGTGTGATTATACCAAACGCGCTGCCCGGCCGAATTGTAAAGTTCTGTAACAAAAGGTGTATCGGCATCTACCGGAATGGTAACGGTTGCGTGGTCGCGCGAGTTATCTACAACGTTAGGCATAACTTCTACGCTTGCAGTTATGTCGGGAGCAAGCGGAAGGGTTCGCTCGTCAATTCCGCATGAAATGGTTTTTTCGCCAAAGGTCATTGGCAATGTTTTCTCGTCAAATCCCGTGAAGTAAGGCATTGTTCGGCGGTCGCCGGAAGTGGAAACATCAAGATAAAACCGAGATTTACCGTTTGTGCCAAAATCGGATTTGGGCACATCTGCGATATATTTATACGGTTCTGCCGTTGCTTTTAATGAATAAAAACGAGGTGAAACCGCATCGGACGAATACCAAGCAAGTCGAGGCTGTATTACGGTGAAATCGGAGCGAATATAAAAGCAAAAGCGTTGCGAATTTTCAACGGGATAGCTGGCGTAGCCCGGCGAAACAATAGTTCCGAGTCGCAACATTGCAGCCGGGATATTAGCACGTCCGAAGCCTAAAGTATCGTCTTTTGCATCTGCCTGCGAAGCCGAGCTATAAAGTGCGTCGCGTAATTTATATGGTGTAATTTCGGGAAATGCGGACAAAATCAAGCCGACACTGCCTGCAATTATCGGCGTTGCGAACGACGTTCCCGAGCCGAAACGTACTCCTGTTTGCTGATAATGTATTGCACCTGTAACGCCAACCGCTTGCGCCGCTATGTCCGGTTTAATTATGCCGCGTCCGTTAGGCCCTCGTGAGGAAAATGCCGCCGGAGTCGTGCCGTCCGGCATAAGTCCGCCTACGGCAATTACACTATCAGCATCTGCCGGCGAAATAATTGTTTGCGGTTGCGGCCCCGCATTTCCGGCTGCGGTTATACATATCATACCGCGGGCAACCGCTTTATTTACAATATCGGATGTAATTGTAGTATGACCGTTCAATTCTTCAAAAGTGTAATTTTCATCGGTAGGATTGAACGTAGAATAGCCCAGCGACGACGAAGCAATATCTGCGCCGCTTGATTCGAGCCATTCAATTGCGGCCGCGTAATTATCTTCTTCAATGCGCGTTTCCGTAGGAATATCTTCGGTTTTAGCCAACATAAACGAAGCGAACGGTGCTATACCAATGAGAGAATCCTGCTCAAAACCGGCAACAGTCGAGAAAACAAACGAGCCGTGTTCGTCCTGCGAAGCCGAGTCGCCGTCTTCGTTTGAGGTAGTGCTGTCGTTATGAATAAAATCATATTCACCCGTAACGTCGGCATTTTGTAAAGCGGTGTTTGTTTTTCTCCTGAAGCCGGAGTCAAGAAAACCGATAAGCGAGCCGTTACCGGTAATGCCCATACTATGAAGTTCGGGAACGCCGAGCATCGCCGCTTGGTTGAACGAAGTTCCGTAGCGAAATGCGCCGCATGCCGTTTGTTGCTGTATGACGGGCGAAATACCGCGCTCACGTGCCGAAATTATCCAGGCCGCCGCTATGTTTTTGCTCGACATACGTTGCAGTTTAGAGCTTGTACGCTGTATTTTTTCGACGAATTTGAACGAAGTCAGTTGTTCAGCTTTTATTGAATCGCAACGAATAACCGCATAATTATTCCAACGTAATTTAAGCAGTATTTCAGCACCGTTTTTACGAAGAGAATCAATATAAGGATGATAGACGGGCGCGTCGGCCAATGAAAAAAGCCGTCCGACAGGCAAAGCTTTCTTGCGCCGTTCAATACAACGCGCATTATGCATATTTTCCGTTTGCCGATATAGCGAACTGCCCGGCAAAAATGCTTCGGCACCTTTGTCGCGAAATAATACGCGGTATGTATATTTGACCGAGGAATCCTGTGCAACGGAAGGCATTGTCGCTACGATAAAAATCGCGAAAACAAGAGCCGTATACCGAAAAAGCGCGAGGAAATACGTAATTTTGCCCATAATATTTTCAAGAAAATACGCAAAGAAGCGACATCCTTTACCCCAAAATTACCGAAAATTCAGTTGTAATGCCTAAGAACACAATAATGAACGGCTATAATGCGGCCAAAACATCTGCGGCTTGGTCTGCTGTCCGACAATTTGGCGTTTTGAAATTAAGCGGCAGCGACAGCCTTGACCTGCTTAATCGTCTTTCCACGAACCGCCTTGACACGCTTGTTGCCGGACAAGGTCGCCAAACTGTGCTGACCAATGAAAAAGGACGCATAATTGATGTACTTACTCTACTTATTGCTCAAAATGAAATTTTGGCTTTGACAAGCCCGGAAAAACAACGCGAAGTTGCAACGTGGATTAAAAAGTATATTGTGATGGAGGACGTAAAAGTTTCGGATAAAACAGAAAATTACCGTTTCACCGAAATTCTTGGGCCTGCGGCTTCGGCGGCCGCCCGGCAAATAACAGGCGACAATATTCTTGGTATGTCTATGTCGGGTTGGAACACGGTTAAAGTAAGTACTGCTGAATCTATGCTGTTCCGTGCGCCGTCTGTTGCGGAAACGTCTTATATATTTATGACTTCCTCTGAAATTAATTCAGAAGAAATACTCGCGGGAATCGGTTTGCCGGAAGTAACGGCTACGGATTTTCACGTACTGCGTGTAGAAACAGGCTTACCGATGGCCGGCAACGAATTGACCGCCGATTTCAATCCTTTGGAAGGCGGTTTGGTGCATATAATAGATTTCAAAAAAGGTTGCTATATCGGTCAGGAAGTTATTGCGAGATTAGACAGTTACAACAAAGTACAAAAGCGAATCATGGGATTTGCATCTGCTTCTGAAATTAAAACCGGTGCAGAAATTTATTTTGACGGGAAAAGTGTCGGGCATATTACAAGCAGTGCCGATTCACCTGAATTTGGCAGTATTGCGCTTGGCTATATTCGCGGCGAAGCGGCCTCGGCCGGCGCGACGGTGCAAATCGAGGGCGGAATAGAAGCACGTATTTCAAATTTACCTTTTGCCTCTCGATGAAATTACCGTCATATTGCATAATGCTCCTATTTTCGGGGTATTTTTTAATGAGTTGCAATGACGATGCAGTAGTTTCCGGCATTGCTAATCGCCGCCCCGAAACGCGCTTGTTCGTCAACGATGTAAATGCTTCGCAAAGCAGCCGCATAGATGCTCATTGGCAGGGTGATGATATGGACGGCATCGTAGTCGGCTATGCATTATCATGGGACGAGCGAAATTGGTTCTATACGGAAAAAAATGATAGTGTTTTTTCCTTGCAAATTTCAACAAACGACAGTGCTTACGTGTTTGCGGTTTCGGCTATAGACAATTCGCTCGGAACATATCCGGCCGAAGGATCGCGGTTGCAATTTGCCGATAGCAACAGCAACGGATTCTATGATGACGGCGAAGAATTTATTGCTTTGACAGGTGCAGCCGATATTACGCCCGCACGAACAAAATTTCCTGTTCGCAATAGTCCGCCGGAAATATATTTCGGTTCAGACACTACCGCCGCCGCGGCCCGTCGCGTTCAATTACCGGATACGACTTTCGCAGTGGCAACATTCCAATTCAACCTTTTCGACATTGACGGCGAAACGAGCATAAAATCGGTTGAATACGCTTTGAATGATACAGTTTACGTAGGAAGTTGGCGGCAAATCTCTCCGAAAACAACGTTTTTTACGGTAAAAGAAGAGGACGGACTTCGCATGGGCGAGCAGAACAAGATTTTTTTGCGCACTACGGATATTGGCGGGCTACGCAGTAAAACTTTGGTTTATCCGCCTGAAAATAAGCAGTGGTTTGTGCGTAAAACATCGGGTAATGTGTTGCTGGTGAAAGATGAAAGCGACGACGAAGCGGCCATTTTTTATCAATCTGTTATGCAAACCGTTGCGGGCGGGCAATTTGCCGGAAAATTCGACTTGTTGGATATAGGCTATGACAAGAAGGCCGGCCGTTCAAAGAGCTTGCCGCCGTTTCTTAATCCGATGCTTACGGAGTCTTTTAAACTATACAAAGTTATAATTTGGTTTGCCGATGCGCGCCCAACATTTACGGTAGCGCAAGAAACACTGTCCGATTATCTTGCCGTCGGCGGTAAAATATTGTTTTGCACAGAACTGCCGGAGATTATGACTGCCGATTCGCAAACGGTTATAGCCGACTTTGCCCCTCTTGATTCGGTCAGCCGCACAGAAGTAGTGAGTGACCCGCTTGCCATTAAAAACGGAACTGAAATTATTGCATTGACCGGCTCAAAATACCCGAATTTAACGAAAAACAAAGGCTCAATAACTGTACATGAATTATATCCGAAAATAACAGCAAGTCCGCTTTATCGGTTGCCTCAAAGCAGTAAATGGTCGGGAACGCCTGCCATTGGGGTAATGTCTGCCGACGGCAACTTTATTTTTATGAATCTTCCGTTGCATTATTTGAACGGCGGCGGTTCGGCTGAAGAATTTTTGCGTTATATCCTTAAAGAGCAATTCGGATTGTAGCGCGTGATTAAATAAAAAGCCGTTTGCATTACATTGCAAACGGCTCGGCAATCGCTTTTTCTTCGAGAGAGTTAGCGGAAAATTACGTCTTCCCGCGCAGGGCTTGACGAAATCATGGAAACTCTGACACCTGTAAAATTTTCTATGTATTCGATATAATAGCGGGTTTCGGCCGGCAAATCTTCGTAGCGACGTATACCTTTCAGACTTCTGTTCCAGCCGCTAAGCGTTTCGTATTGCGGTTCTATGCTGTCGAGTGTTTCGGCTGCGGCAGGAAACGACTTTACGGGCTTGCCGAATCGCATATATTGATTGCACACCTTTATTTCGTCGAAATTATCGAGAACATCTAATTTTGTGAGAGCAAATTCCATAATGCCGTTAATCATAGCGGAATAGCGCAAAGCGGGTAAATCAAGCCAGCCGCATCGTCGCGGCCGTCCGGTCGTGGCTCCGAATTCAGCTCCTTCGATGCGAAGTCGTTCACCTGTTGCGTCATTCAGCTCGGTTGGAAACGGGCCGTTGCCTACCCGCGTGGAATATGCCTTTGCCACACCGATAATTGAGTTAATGGCCGTTGGCGGGATACCGAGTCCGGCACATGCACCGCCGCTTGTCGGGTTAGAACTTGTAACGTATGGATATGTTCCATGGTCGACATCCAATAATGCGCCTTGTGCGCCCTCCATCAGTACGCGCTTACCGTCGCGCAGTGCATTATTCAGAAAAAGCGAAGTATCCGTGATAAATTGATCCATTTTTATGTCGAAATCAAGATACTCGTTTACAATGTTGTCTACGCTAAGTTCTTCCCGCCCGTAAATTTTACGCAGAATAACATTCTTTTCCGCAAGATTTGCGCGTAGTTTTTCCTCGAAACTTGGGCGGTCGAGCAAATCTACTATACGAATTCCGATGCGACTGAATTTATCAATATAAGCCGGGCCAATGCCGCGTCCGGTTGTGCCGATTTGCATTTCCGATTGTTGCTCACGCGCTGTATCGAGCAATTTGTGATAAGGCATTATCAAATGTGCTTGATGGCTGATAAAAAGCCGCCCGGTAACAGAGATACCTGCCGCTTCGAGCGTTGCAATTTCTTCCATCAAAGCCACGGGGTCAAGAACTACGCCGTTGCCGATAACGCATTGAACGCCCGAATGAAGAATGCCGGAAGGAATAAGGTGAAGAATATATTTTTTATCGCCGATGACGATTGTATGACCGGCATTTGCTCCCCCTTGATAGCGTGCGACTATGTCGGCTTGGGCACTAAGAATATCAACAATTTTTCCTTTACCTTCATCGCCCCATTGCGCACCCACGATGATACGAGCGTTCATAGAATTTGCAACCTTAAGTTGATAAAATGCGAGGTTCTAATTGTATCGGAAAAACGCGGCTAGTAAATTTTTGCTTCAGCCGCCGGGAATAAACGTGCAGCGGCTAGTAAATTTTTGCTTCAGCCGCCGGGAATAAACGTGCAAAAGCCCCGGAATTTTGCCGGAGCCTTTGCATTGAGAGAGAAGTTCGTCATATTTTTACTCGCCCGCAAGTGCTTCCTCAACAGTCGGAAACGAGGCAAGGACACTACTAAGGCGCGTAATATCAAGTTGTTTGCGAGCGCGATCCGGTACGGCCGCCAATACGAAAGTACCGCCGGACTTGCGTAGCAACGTCAATCCTTGCGCCAACATTCCGAGCCCGCTGCTGTTGATAAGCTCGACAGCCGACAAATCAACCACTAAGCGTCGAACGCCTGTTGCTACAATATCGCTTACTTGCGAAGAAAAACTAAGTGCGTCTGCGCCGCCGATAACATTACGGCCGAGAGTAATTACGGCCTTACCGCCTTCAATGCGCGTTTTGTAATTGCTCATGGCTGTGTTAAAAAAAACGTAATCGGAATTATGCACCGCGTGCGTCGAGTTTGCGGGCGGCCTTTTCCATCGCTTTTTTATTGCCGCCTTCCACGTCAATTTTGTTTACATGTTGCATATACCATATTACAAAGCCACTTGCAATATAAATAGACGAATACGTACCGGTAACGATACCGATAAGCATTGTAAATGCAAAGCCCTGCAATACTTCGCCGCCGGCAATAACGATGGTCAGCAATACAAGCACCACGGCGAAAACCGTATTTACTGTACGGCTTAGCGTTTCGTTTATACTGAGATTCATAAGCTGAATCAGATTCATTCCCTTATGTTTCTCGATATTTTCGCGGATTCGGTCAAAAATAATAACCGTATCATTAACCGAGAAGCCTACAACCGTCAGAAAAGCGGCTATCATTGCCTGATTTATTTCGAGGTTGATTAGCCCAAGGTTACTTACAATCGCAATTATAGCCAGCGTAACCAATACGTCGTGAATAAGCGCGATGGCTGCGCCAAGTCCGTAAGTGAACTCGAAGCGAAACGCCAAATAAAGCATTATGGCTATAACTGCCAACCCGACGGCAAACAAGGCTTTATTGCGAAGTTCAGTTCCAACTTTGGGGCCTATAGTTTGCGAAGAACGAATCTCCGTTGTTTGTTCCGGAAACTCGGCGTGCAGGGCCGTCTGTATTTTTTGCGGAACTTCTCTCGGTTCTACTCCATGAACGGTAGCCACACGGATAAGCACTTCTTTCGGGTCGCTGAGAGATTTAATCTCCGAGCCTTCGAACTTTGCTTTATCCATAGCTTCGCGCACGGCGGCCACATTAATGTCTTGCGAAAAGTGCATACGCACTTCGGTGCCGCCTTCAAAGTCAATGCCGAAGCGCAGCCCTAAAGTAAAAGGAAGGGCAATCCCTAACACATTGAGTATCAACGACACCCAAATAAAAATATAGCGCTTGCCGAGAAAGTCAATATTTGTTTTTTTGAAAAGCTGCATGATATTTTCAGAGTTACGATTGTTGATTTATGCGTTTTTGGGTTGGCCGAAATTAAAGGTTACGGCTTTTTCGTCAATCATAAGTTCAAGCATTGCACGAGAGACTGTAATTGCCGTGAATAAAGTCGTAAGAATTCCGATAATAAGAGTCAATGCGAAGCCTTGAATCGGGCCTGTTCCGAGAAAATAAAGGATTAAGCCGGTCAAAAATGTTGTTACGTTCGAGTCGAGAATCGCCGAAAACGCTTTTTTAAATCCTTCGTCTACGGCACCGCGCAACGAGCGTCCGCGGGCAAGTTCTTCCCGAATACGCTCATAGATAAGTATATTGGCATCAACAGCCATACCGATTGTCAGAATAATACCCGCAATACCCGGCAAGGTTAATGTGCCGCCGCCGGGAATAATACTTGGTGTAAGTATGGTCAGAATCAGCAGAACGTTGATTATTACCGCCATATTTGCAACAAGTCCGCCTTTTGCATAATAAATAACCATAAACAGCAGAACCAAAGAGAAAGCTATTGCGCTTGCCATTAGTCCGCTCCGAATGGAGTCGGCACCGAGCGACGGTCCGACCACTTGCTCTTCTATGATTTTCACGGGTGCTTTCAATGCGCCGGCTTTCAGCACAATTTGCAACAGTTTGGCTTCTTCCGCATTTTTCATTCCCGTGATTGTTGATGTTCCGTTGGGAATTTTATTCTGCACTACAGGGGCGGAATACACTTGGTCGTCAAGAACGATAGCGATGCGCTTCTTGATGTTGGCACCGGTTATTTGCGCCCAACGTTCGGCACCTTCCGAGCTCATTTCCATCATAACAACCGGCTCGTTTGTCATGGGGTCGAATGTATTGACCGCATTGGTAACTGCATCGCCGGTAAGTTCAGGGTCGCGTTTCAGCGAGTATAATTCATATACCGGGTCAAGTGCTCCCGGCTCGGAAATCTCTTTTGCAGCCCGCACCAATTGATAATCGGCCGGCAGCATTTTCCTGATATCTGCCCGATTTATGTACGCGCTAAGTTTTTCGTATGTGGATTTTGATACATGAAACAAATATTCGCCGTCAGGGAAATTTCCGGTAAGATACAGTCCGTCGGCAGGTTGCGGGCGTGCTTTCTCGTTCTCTACGAAAAACGTTGCAACAAGCGAGGAGAAAGGATGGTCTTTCCGATAGCGTTTCTGTGCTTCTTCCTGTGATAATCCGGCGTAAGGGTCTTTTACGCTGTCTTTCTTTACACTATCTTTCTTTGCTGCAATCTGCGCGGTTGAGTCTTGCTTTGCGGAGTCTGCTTCGGCTACGGCTGTGCTTGTGTCGGCAGTAATGACCGTATCCGGTTTTGCAACGTTTTCATCGGCTTCGGCCGGACGTTCCGTGCGGGTAAGATATTTATCTATTGCATAGAAAGAGCGCGGAATTTCTTGGTTGTTGCGAAGAAGTTTGAACTCCAAGCGTGCTTGTCCGCCAAGTAATTGGCGCATTTCTTCGGAATCTTTTACGCCCGGCAGTTCTACTACGATGCGGCGTGTACCTTGCTTTGTTATGCTTGGTTCGCTTATACCGAACTTATCTATACGCTGGCGAATAACTTCTTTGGCTTGGTCTATCGCGCTGTTGATATCGTTCTGTAGTTGTTCGATAATTTTAGCATCGGATAAATCCTGGCTTTCGCCCATATCGAAATACGTTATCAGCGAGCGTCCTTTTTGTCCGGCTATGGCTTTGAAATTTCGCAGGAACACGTCCAGCACGGGCTCGTCCGAATTAGTCGTTTCTTTTTGAGTTTTTTCGATAACTTGTTCAAAAGTTTCGTCGCGGCTTTCGCGAAGAGCCGATTCTTCAATCAGCTTGAGAACGTCGACTTCCAGCATCACATACATACCACCCCGCAAATCGAGGCCTAACTTGATGCGTTTGCTCATGGCATCGCGAAGGGCTTCGCCGTATTCGCTGTTGAATTGCTCGAGACGAGCTGAGTCGTTCGATGCTTTAATTTCGTTTTGCTGATGTTCCAGGTCGTAAGCCCGATAGGTCGGAAAAAGAAGCAGACCGGCGATAACAAGCGGTAAGGCTATGGTCAGAATTTTCCAAATATTCCGTTTCAAAGAATCCTCCAAACGTGAATTCGTCAGTAGTCAAGACGTTAGTTCTAAAATAGAAAGCGCGAAATTAGCGGATATGTCGGTTTTTACCAATTATTTTTTCGCGTTATTACTGTTTCTTTGACGCAAAAAGTAGAATACGGCTATTTCGCTAATGAGTTATAATAAAGAATCGCTTGCTGTTGCAAGCACAATGCAAAAGCGGACAGCGAAATATTGCCGTCGCATTAAAGTTCACAAAAAAAATGGCGTTGCCGCCTAAAAAGCAACGCCATCAAGCGGGAGAGTGAAGGGGATTGAACCCTCGACATCCAGAGCCACAATCTGGCGCTCTACCAACTGAGCTACACCCTCCAACCATACAGCGAAACGCAAAATTAACGATTTAGCGCGAAGAAATCAAATAAATCTTATACTTCTGCCGGCTTATCGCTGTCTTTAGCGACTGCGGGCGCGTCTGCCGATGATGCGGATTGCGAATTATTTGTTTTTGTAATCCAATCCCGATAGAACATCATCAATACAGCGGTTGCCGGAACGGCGGTAAGAAGTCCGAGAAATCCGAAAAAATGTCCGAATATAAACAGCGAGGCCAATAATACAATCGGGTGCAAACCTATGTGCGAGCCCAGTATGCGCGGCTCTATCAAATAGGCGTTAATAAAATGCAAGCCGTTAATAATCAAAATGATAGCCGTAATATTTGCCCATACGTCGGTCGGATTTGCCACTAAAACGGTAACAATGGCTATGAGCATACTCGACAGTGAACCGAAAATCGGAATAGGATTAAGCAGACCGCACAAAATACCGAGAACAACCGGATACGGCACTCCGAACAGCATAAACAAAGCCGATGAAGTCGCACCTATCATTATCGCGGCAAGTATTTGCCAGCCTATATATTTGCGCAGTATGAAGTTTATCCGCTCTAAATTATACAGTATTTTCCGATTGCGATTTTGCAATGCCTCGCGCAGAGTATCTTTCAGCACGGGCATATCTTTTACAAAGTAAAATGTAAGAATAGGCAACAAAATCACATTGATAAGTTGCGAAGCAAGTCCAGATAAACCGGTAAGCAATGACAGCAAAGCTTGCAGAACTGTTGCGAACAATGCCTCTAGCTTCGGCATAAATTCCGTCTGCATTATTTCTTTCATTTTATCTTGCGGCAGTCCGAAATCGGAAAGCATACGGTAGAATTTTCGGCTTTCAAGGAATGAAGTGGCCGAATTCACCAGTGAAGATGCTTGCTTGATAGCCTGGTCTAATTGGCTGAATACCGTAGGAAATATCAAAACCGATACTGCGGCGGTCAAGCCCGCAAGCAGAAGTATTATCAATAATGCTGCCAGCCAGCGTGGAAATTTGCCGCGTTGCAGCCGTGAAACTAACGGGTCTAACAGATATGCTATAAAAAACGACAGAACAAACGGCAACAATGCAAAGCCCATATCGCCGAGCAACCACAGCGTAAACAGCAGAATCGCCAATATTATCAAGCGGCGTATCAGGTACGAACGGCGACGATACGGGAACAGCAAAAACAACGTTATACCTATAAGTATCAACGGACTTGAAAAAAGTCCGGTAGTAACGCCGAATGCTGAAATTCCTGCAATACCGATAAGCAATACGCCTGCATTCGGTATCACTTTTCTTGTTTTCTCCATATTTGCTTTACCGTTACGGATATTTATCCGGTTGCAATATCATTGGTTTTGCGCCCGAATACTCGGGTTTTAGCGCAAACGGGCGGACGAAATTTCCGCTCGCCCGTTTATATGGAAAATGCTTCTACGGCTTACGCGGCCGGCTCCGACGGTGCGCATACTTTATCGAACGCCGTTGTAAGAGCCTGCGCAATAGTTTCGGGCATTGCGCCTTCGATGTGATGGCGCGGCATAAAGCCTATCAATTCTCCGTCGCGCATCAAAGCGATTGACGGCGAAGAAGGAGGCTGACCTTTGATGTATTCACGCATACGAGCAGTCGCTTCCATATCTTGTCCGGCAAATACCGTAAATAAATGGTCGGGTGCGTATTTATGTTTCACGGCAAGCGTAACGCCCGGCCGTGCCATTCCTGCGGCGCATCCGCATACGGAGTTAATCATTACAAGAGCCGTGCCGGACTTTTTCATGGCTTCATCTACATCGCCGGCAGTCTTTAACTCGATAAAACCGACGCTCGTAAGTTCTTCGCGCATAGGCTTCACCATTAACGGGTCATAAGGCATGGAAACTATTCTCCTTAATAAAGTTGGTTAAATTCAAGGAATTGCGCTGTCGCACCGCGTAATGACGTATAATTGTACGTTTTTGTTGGAAACCGTCGCGCTGTCGCGCTGAACGCAAGGCTCGCCTTTTCAAAGTTTATTTTCAAAGTTTATTTATAGTTTCCAAGCAAATATGTACGCTTGGCAGAAATGTCAGGCCATTCCAAACAAGGAATTTCATCGAGTAATTCGGAATAAACAGGCGATGAGCGCAGTATGTCCTCGCAACCGAGAATTATTATTTGCTTGCGTGCGCGAGTAAGAGCAACGTTCAATTTACGGTCTATTAACTTTCCTTCAAACTCGGCTGTGGATTGTATTGCAGGCATTAGCGCGTAAAAATTAACGGCTGCCGATATAATTATCGTGTCGCGCTCGCTTCCTTGATAACGTTCTACCGTGTCAACCGTAATTATAGAACGAAGTTCGGGCGGAAGTGCGCGTATTATTTCGGCGGTTTGCGCACGGAAAGGAGCAATTATACCGACCGTTTTAGAATTGAAATCTTCGCCGCATACCGCCGCTATGCTCAAGGCAATTTGTACTGTGCGCCGCGCTTCCGTTTGGTGAATTTTTGCGCCGAATTCTCGCGGCGAGGGTATAAATACAGCACGACCGGCTGCCGCAATTTCTCCGATTAAAGAATTATCCCGTGCAAAAGCAGGCTTTTCGTCGTTTTGCCAATCGTTCATCGGGCGCAACGCTCCGAAGTAAAAACGCCGATTGACCGTTTGTTCAATATCTTTGTGCATTCTTGCTTGTCTTTGCAACATTCCGAAGCCTTCGTTCCAGCCGTTAAGTTTGCAGCAACGCAATAATCGCTCGAAAAGCGACATTCTCAAATCCGTCAGGCAGATTTGCTCAAAATCGTCGCGCTTTACTTTTGAGCCGCGCTCGCTTTGCGTTACTACTGCCGGCAACTGCTTTTCATCGCCTATAAGTATTCGGCGTTTAGCCTTGGAAAACAGACCGATGAGATAAGGCTCGATAAGTTGCGACGCTTCGTCAACAATTAAAGTCGAGAATTTTTTCAGGGTAAAAATTTCCGGATTGGCTAATGCGGCCGATGCGGTTGCCGTAAAGAAGCGAGTTCGGGAAATAGTGTGTTCAAGCTCTTGCGCATCAAGATCTTCCGATATTTTCCAAAGCATATCTTTTTCATATTCTTTCTGCTCTTTGCCACCGATTCTGATAAAAGGAAAATCGGCCGTGATTTGCCGTAAACTTGCGCAAATTTCATCAACCGCACGGTTTGTAAAAGCAAGTAACAGTACGCTTCCGTCGGTATTTACGTACAAGTATTCGATTATTGCCTTCAGCATAACCGATGTCTTTCCGGTACCGGGCGGCCCTTGCAACAAGAAATAATCGCGGGCGGTTATGGCGCGAGTAAAAAGCTCGCGCTGCTCGGGATGAAGTTTTGCCGTTATTTTTGATACACTTTCTTCCTGACCGCCAAAAGCGGTATTGCCCGCAGTAAATTGCGGCGGAGAAAGCCCGAGTAAAATATTGCGATTGTGTTTTGGTATGCGCAGAAATTCGGTCAATGAACGATGCAAATTCTCGAATCCTGTATCCATAAAATCAGATTCGATAATCCATTGCGAAGATGTGCCTTTTTGCGGAAAAAACTCGTCGCCCAACAATTTATTACGCAAACTGATTTTTACGCGGTCAGGCGAAATTTCGCGTATTACTGCCTTGATAATTTGTCTTTCTACGGGATTTATAGAGCCTTCTGCCAATATCGGATAAGCCAGCACTATGTCGCCCACTCGAAACGAAGCAGGTGCGGAATAACGATGAAACGTTATGTGCAGTCTATCTAAATCCGATTCTTCTTTAATCGGACTTAAATCCGTTAATGCAGTCATACGCTCGCGCTTTTCTTCGAGAGAATCCTGCCATAATGCGGCAAATCCTGCTCTGTCGCTATCGCTACTGCCGCAACGCGCCGTGTATTGTTCGCGGATAATAAAAGACGTAAAGGCTTGATAATAACCGCGCTCTAATGCTGAAAGCCCTCGGTACATATTGGCGAAATCATGTATGTCTTCGCGGGAAAATACAGGAAATGCACCAAATTTTTCGGGAGTAAATTCTTCGAATAAATTAAACTTTCTGTTCATCAAAGTATTTTCTGCCGCCGCTATTTGATTGCGTGTTTGCAGAATCGCAGACTTGGCTTTCTTAATATTGGGTGCATTGCGCAAAGGACGACTTCGGTCGGAGGAATACAGCACGGAACTGTCGCCAATTCGTCCGGGAAATGCCGAATCAAGCAAAAGATTGTATGCTGTAGTCTGCGCATAATGATTCGGATGCATTCCTAACGGCAATGACGGCTGGTCATGATATAACTTGGCGCGTGCGTCGGGCTGCGGCGCAGAACCCGATTTCAACTCAACTACGGTTTTTCGCAAAGGCTCGTCGTTATATTCAAGCATAAGGTCTAAGCGTCCCTGCAAACCGTAAATCGGAGATATAAAAGTAGGTTCTATGTTTAACTTGTCGCCCCTAAGTTTGGGAACTGTTGTACGAAGTGCGTAGAAATGTTTGCGTGCCGCTTCCATTAGCGAAATCATTGCAACGGGCGAACCTTTGAGTGCGGCTAGCGCGGCAAGTGGTTTTTGTTGTAAAGAGCGGTCGAATAAAAGATTAAAATCTGCATCGGGGTTTTCCAATAAAGCATCGAAAAAGACATTAGCTATAGTACCTAATAATATTGCCGGTGTTGGTTGGAAAGATTTAAAGCGATGAAGAAAATACAGCCGAAAATTTGCTCCCGAAGTTTGAAAACATTCGGCAACGGCTGTAACGTCCAATAAAATATCGGGTTCTAAAATTGCAAGCGTAGTGTCGGACGAAGTTAATAAAGTTGAATCGCGCCGCGAACGCATCATATTTGTCAAATGAACAATCGCTCCGTTCCAAACAATATCGCCCAAATACATTGAATCTCCCGTTAATGCAATGCGAATTGCTTCTTCACTTTCTGCGACGGCAGGAATAATTACGGCCGGTAACGGTTTCTCTACGTATTCGGGCTTTCCGGTAATGGCGGCACGCAATAAAGGAATGGTTTCGGCGGCTTCGTAACGCTGTTTTTTAAGTGATTGCGACGATAAATTATGCTCGTTGAAGTCGGACGGAATTTCCGTACTCGAAAAATAGCGTATCAGTCTTACCAATATGCCGGTACCCGCTTCTACGTCCGAATTGCCGCAAGCGGTGCTTTTCGTACGTAAACGTGCATCAAATCTGTGCAGGGCATTAACTTCGTCGGTTATTTCTGCCGGAATATGATTACGGTCGCAAACGTATTGCCAACGTGCGAAGGAAGTGGAAAAGAATTGTAATTCCGATGAGGTTACGGCGGCAAGTATATCGCCGAAAATCCCGCGCAATGCAAAAAATCGCGAAACGGGAGTGGCATCGCTCGTCAATAAGCCGGCAAGCTCGCGGTAAAAATATTCTGCATCCGAATTGGATAGTACGAAGTGCATAATACCGAACAAGTATTGAAACGATATTTATGCGAAAATACAAAACAATGCCTCCACATCTTATTTCCGCAGATATTTTGTACGGCGAAAAAATATTGCGGATATTCAGAAATATCGAATTATTTAATGCCGAATGAATAATTTATGATATTGGGATTCGTAATGTAAAAAATATAAACCGCTTGGCCAATTTTGTGTTTTGATTGTAAGTTGAGGCTCTGCATTGCCCAACCAAAATGTATTTCCGAGTACATCTGCTATGTGTATAGGCAAGCCGATGTTTTGGGTTTGTATTGTTATATTTTCGGCGGCAGGTTGAGGTGCAATTTTAATATTTTCAACTTTATTTTCAGTATTTGCAACAGAATTTGCTTTGTTGTTAAATAACCATGGCTTTGCGGCTTCGTCATTTGTAAAATAGCTATACATCAAAGCGCCAATTTTCATTTCTCCGGC
>JADZAA010000108.1 GCA_020852855.1 Bacteroidota bacterium | reverse complement strand
TTTCGAGCAAACTCAATCATACCGCCTTAAAAATGAAACTCTATATCTCTGCTACCCAAACAGCTTTCAAACAATTACGTCATCTAAATGTTGTCAAATTCTTACCTACTGCGTAAGGTCAGTTAATATATATGGATATCCAGAGATAAAATATCTTATAAAAAAGCGATACTGCAATAGATGTACAAATAAATAAAAATTCTTAAAAAATACTTTAATAGTCATATAATTACTACTTTAACTATGAAATTAAAAGTAGAAATAACTCGAAAAAATGAAAATAATAATGATATACCTTTGCCGCATTATGCCACAGAAGGTTCGGCTGGTATGGATATTTGCGCTGCTGTTACCGAAGATTTTAGTATTGCTGCCGGCGGCATAGGATTGATACCAACGGGAATTGCAATTGCTTTGCCTGCGGGATATGAATGTCAAGTGCGTTCGCGTAGCGGACTCGCCGCCAAATACGGTATATTTGCTCTAAATTCACCCGGAACAATAGACAGCGATTATCGAGGTGAAATTAAGGTGATTTTAGCGAATTTTGGCGATAAACCGTTTATAATTAAACGCGGTGATAGAATTGCACAACTTGTTATTGCAAAATACGAAACTGTGGAATGGCATGAAACTGAAGAGTTAAGCGCAACCGCAAGAGGCGATGGAGGGTTTGGCAGCACAGGAATTTTAACGGGAGAGAGGCAATGACGGAGATAGAAAAACTTAATAAAATGCAGACAAGAATTGATGAAATATGGAATATAAAATTGCCTTCAAGTGAGGAAATATTAGAATTGTGCCGATTGATTTCGGATAAAATTAATTTCATTAAAAATATTACTGAAAAAAACGAAGCAAAAAAACAGAATTGGCGACGTTTGACTGAAAAATTCCTTGCACCGAATATGAAGCAATATCCGTTTGAAATTCATCGTGAGGCTGCGCACATTTTATATGCTGATACTCCTCTGAATGAAGCACAAATTGCTTGGGCAAAGTCAATTAAAAACAACCAAAAAACCGGATACAGAAGACTTCAAACCGATATAAAATTTACTGATTACCGTGCATTCCAACAGTTTAGTGTAAAAGAGCGCGATAAATTCTGGAAAATTGCAATAAAAACTCTGAACATAGAATTTAGAAAATCACCTGAAGAAATTGCAAAGCAGCTCGATTCCACCGAACCGATATGGCTCCCCGGTGCTTCCATGAATATCGCTGAAAGTTGTTTTAATACAAGCAGTAGGAGAAAGGCAGTAATACTTCAAAGGCGCAACGATACGGTTGAAACATGGAGTTATGCGCGATTATTACGTGAAGTGCAGGCAGTTGCCGTCGGGTTGCAAGATATAGGATTACAAAAAGGCGATGCTGTCGCTATGTATATGCCTATGACACCTGAATGTGTAGCCTGTTATTTGGGAATAGTCTATGCCGGTTGCATTGCCGTTTCTATCGCGGATTCCCTTGCGCCACCAGAGATAGAACGCCGTATTGAAATATCAAAAGCAAAACTTGTAATTACACAAGACGGAGTTTGGCGAGGCGATAAATTCATAAAATTGTACGATAATGTGTGCGCAGCCGATGCACCCAAAGCCGTAGTGTTTGCTTGTGATGAAAAACTTCATTGCAATTTGCGTGAAGGCGATTTGACGTGGCAAAAGTTCCGTTGCTATACAGAAGTTGATGCAATGCCGTGCGAGCCGATGGATACGATAAATATTTTATTTTCATCGGGTACGACGGGCGAACCTAAAGCTTTGCCATGGAACCACACGACACCGATAAAATGCGCTCTTGACGCAATGATACATCAAGATATTCATCGCTCGGATATAGTTGCGTGGCCTACAAATATCGGCTGGATGATGGGGCCTTGGTTGATTTTCGCAACTCTGATTAACGGTGCGACTATTGCACTTGCAGAGGTTGCACCGAATACTCAGGAATTTTGTAAGTTCGTTGATGAATGTAAAGTTACAGTTTTGGGAGTAGTGCCGTCAATGGTTAAAAAATGGCGCGAAACCGAAGCAGTAAAAAAATATGATTGGTCGCATATTCGAGTTTTAACTTCGACAGGAGAAGCATCAAATTACGACGATTATTTTTGGCTGACCGTTCAAGCGCATTATGCACCTATAATTGAATATTGCGGCGGAACAGAAATTGGCGGTGCATATATTACTTCAACTCTTGACGTACCTTCCATACCATCGCATTTCAATACACCTGCGGCTGGAATTGACTTTGTAACGATAGACGATGACGGTAATCCTGCACAGTCGGGCGAGGTATTGCTTATTCCTCATTCTATCGGACTTTCCGTCAAGATGCTAAATCGCGACCATGCGGCCGCATATTTCGGTGAAATGCCTGCTTTGTCTCCGAATATAAAAACTGCAAGCGGTTGTGTATTGAGTGATACCGCAATAATTACAGACGGAAAATTTTTGCTGCGACGACATGGCGATGCCATAGAGCAATGTGGAAACGGTTATTTTAGGGCGCATGGTCGAGTAGATGATACTATGAATCTTGGCGGTATTAAAATAAGTTCTATTGAAATAGAAAATGCGCTGAACGGTGCTGAATGTGTTATTGAAACGGCTGCAATTGCGGTAGCACCTGAAAATGGCGGGCCTGAATTACTTGTGGTATATGCAGTTGCAAATGGTGATATTGATTTACTCGAAATGCGCCAAAAAATGCAAAAAGCAATATCTGCAAAGTTAAATCCACTATTCAGAATTTATGATGTCAGGGTAGTAGATTTGCTCCCTCGAACTGCTTCGAATAAAATAATGCGCCGCAAACTTCGAGACGAATACGCCAAATCAAAAAAATAATGTCGTTTGAAATAATTAAAAAAATCTTTTTTACTAAAATGAACGATGCCGTTTCCTTAAAAACTCTGTTGCATAAATTTATACGTGAAACGGGTTTAGAGCGAAAAGTACATGAAATGTCTGTACCGAGTTATTGGCGTGAGGCGGTAGGAGAGAAAATAGCCGAAATATCCGAAGTAAAATATTTTGAAAACGGGCAGATGTTTATCGAGGTTCAAGCCGCTGTTTGGCGTTCAGAACTTATTATGCGACGTGAAGAAATTCGGAAAGCGATAAATGAGCGTTGCGGCGAGGAGATGGTGCGCGAAATTATTATTCGGTAACGGATTTATCGTCATCGTAATTGATTTTTACTATAACCTTTTGTCCGCATGAACAGCTGAATTCAATGGCTTCGATTTCATTATCGGGCGAGCGGCGAATTATGACAGTAGGTTCTTGCGACGATTCGACTTCATGCTCGTGGTCGGCTTCGGCAATCGGAGTAGCGATAATTTCAACTTTTGTTCCGCCGTCTACTATAAATTCCGATGGAACGAGCCCGCCGTGGGGCACACCGCTGAACGAGCCGGCCAATTCACGCGCAACGAGAAAATCTTTGAAAGAGAGGCGCGAACGCTCACGCGAGGATTGCGGGCTGAAATCTTCCGGGCTGAATTCTTCAAAATCAGGCATTTGTATTCGTTGTTATTGAAACATCAGCCTACGCCCAAGCAGGCGGCAATTGCCGGAGCTATAGCGTCTAAGGATAGAATTTCGTCGGCTATACCTTCCTCTACAACGGCTTTGGGCATACCGTACACAACGCAAGAGGCTTCATCTTGTGCAAGAATATAACCGCCTTTTGCGTGTATTTTCTTTAATTCTTCGCTGCCGTCGCGCCCCATTCCCGTCATAATTACGCCTAGAACATTGCCGCCATATACATCAATTACAGAGCTGAGCAATACATCTACACAAGGGCGATACAGCACCTTGAAATCTTCGTTTGATATCTTGACGGACGAATTTTTAGTAACCAGCATTTGCATTCCGCCCTGTGCAATATAGACTTTGCCGGGTACTACAGCTTCGCCGTCTGTTGCTTCGACTACGGTTAGCGGCGAGGCGGCGTTCAGTCGTTCCGCAAGCGATTTTGTAAAATGCGCCGGCATGTGTTGCACAATCAAAACCGGAACAGGTAAATTAGCCGGTAATTTGGGAATTACATTTTGCAATGCCGACGGGCCGCCGGTTGAAATACCGATAACTACTACAGAAAAATGTGAAGACGGCAACCGTTTCCTGCCGGTAGAGCGCGTAGAAACGGCGTGTGAAGCGTGGGCTTGAGTCGGCGATTGTGCGGTGCGTTCCGTTGTCGGCCTGACTGACCCTCGGCGACGGCGCAGACGGCTACGCAGCAGAGCGTTGCCTCCTATATTCCGTATTTTTCCTATAAGTTCTTCTTGAAAGCCCGTGCTGTCGTTTCCCGTACCGAAAGCAGAGCGTTTTGTAATAAAATCAACCGCACCCAATGCCAAAGCATCAAGAGTTTGTTGCGCACCCTCGCTTGTAACGGCACTGACCATTAAAACGGGGAGCGGATTGTCTTTCATAATTATGCGCAATGCGTCAATCCCCGACATTACGGGCATTTCTACGTCCATTGTAACAAGGTCGGGATTCAGGCGTTTTATCTTTTCTATGGCATCTTGTCCATTACGGGCAACGTCTACGACCTCGATATCCGACTCCGCGCTCAACATTTTTTTTAATGTTTGCCGCATGAATACAGAATCGTCAACAATGAGAACGCGAATTTTCTCCATATCAAGAAAGCGTATTCGTTATTGAATACGCAATTATTAGAGTTTGAGATTTTTTTTTGTGAAATTATCTACAAAATATGAGCGTAGTGCATAGGGCGCGGCATAGTTCTGGTTTGCCGCCCATGTTTTAACCTGCCGCCAGAAGTTCGGCTATATCAACTATCATAATAACGCGTCCGTCGCCTAAAATTGTAGAACCTGCTATACCTTGTATTGAACCTAACAGCGAACTAAGCGGCTTTATGACGATTTCCTGTTGGCCGAATAATTTATCTACGACTATGCCTATGCGTTGATGCGCCAGACCGACTACTACTACATACTCTTTTGCAGTTGCTTCGTTTTCATAAGGAGTTTGCAAAGTTTCGCGCAAGCGCAACAGCGGCAAAACCTGCTCGCGGATACGAATAACTTCGCGCAAATTTACCGTAGAAATGGCACTGCGTTCTGCATCTACCACTTCCACCACCGAGCCGAGCGGTATGGCATACACTTCGTTACCCACACCTACCAACAGGCCTTGAATAATTGCGAGCGTAAGCGGCAATTTAATAACAAACGTGGATCCTACGCCTATTTCCGACTCAATTTCAATAATACCTTTCAGTTTCAGTATATTAGTTCGGACAACATCCATGCCTACGCCGCGTCCTGACACGCTTGAAACGACGGCTGCCGTGCTGAAACCGGGCTGAAATATAAGCTGAAATGCTTCGCGCATACTCATTGCGGCCGCTTGTTCGGGGGTTATCAGCCCTTTTTCAATAGCTTTGGCTTTGAGTTTTTCGTGGTCCATTCCGCGTCCGTCGTCACTAATGCGAATTACTATATTATTGCCTTCTTGCTCTGCATCTAAGACGATGTGCCCTCGCGCCGGCTTGCCTTTTTCTATGCGTTCGGCAGGAGTTTCAATGCCATGGTCGCACGAATTGCGTATCATGTGCACGAGCGGGTCATTCAGCTCTTCGATTATGCCTCGGTCAATTTCCGTTTCCTCGCCTTTCAGCGAAAGGTCTATTTCCTTGTGAAATTCTTTTGAAAGATCGCGTACTATGCGCGGTGCTTTCTGATAGAGCTTACCTATAGGGATCATGCGCATTTTCATAACGGCGGTTTGAATCTCCGACGTAATGAAATCCACTTGTGCCACAGTATCAAAGAGTTCTTGCAACAAGTCGCCGCTTTCGGATTGATTGTGAAAGCGATTGGCGATTTGAGTCAGGCGGTTGCGCCCCAGAACGAGTTCGCCGGATAGATCCATAAGAGTTTCTACCCGCGCCACATCTACACGTATTGTACTTTCGGCCTGAACGGTGCCGGATTTTTTTGTTGTGTCCGGCTGTTGGGCAACGTCCGCCGCTTGCTTTGACGGCGGCTTGGCGGCGGCGGCAGATACTTGCGCGGCTGCGGCCTCGCGGAAAGTACGATTTACTTCTGCAAAAGCCGCTTGTACTTGCACCTCTTCTTCGGGTGTGAAATCTCCTTGACTACCTTCTTTTTCGGCTGAATTTACTGCCATACCGGCATTTACTTCTGCAAAAGCCGCTTGAATAGCCAATTCTTCTTCGGGTGTGAAATCTCCGGAATCCTGCGGTGCGGCTGATTTTGCAAAATCGGCATTTATTTCTGCAAAAGCCGCTTGAATAGCCGCCAGCTCTTCATCGGAAAAATCATCGGAACCTTGCACTATCTCCTTGTTCGACAGTACGGCCGAAAGTGCGGATTCCTCACGCAGCACATTTGCTTTCGGGTTGTCGCTTTGCGCATTGTTCAGAGCTTTCAATCGCGCTATTGTGGCCGAATAATCTACGGGGGCGAGGTCGCCGCCCATAATACGTTTTAACAGAAGCTGTATCCAGTCATGAACTTCAAGCAACACGTCTATCAGCGGTTGCGACGTTTCCATTTCGTTACGGCGCAGTTTATTCAGTATGTTTTCAGCTTCATGTGTTATGGTGGAAATAGTATCGAATCCCATAAATGACGACGTGCCCTTGATAGTATGGAATCCGCGAAAAATTCGATTTAATAATTCGGAATCACTTTGCTGTTCAAGCAACATAAGGTCCGGCATTAAATTATCCAAAAGCTCCTGCGTTTCAATGCAAAAGCTCTCAAATATTTCCTGCATATCGGGGTCTATAAAATCTGCTCCCATACTTGTTCCTCTTTTACCGATAATTTAACGTAATTACCGTAATTACCGTAAAAAAATTCTATCTGAATAGCGCGTCAATATCGTCTTGTGAAACCGGGTCGTCGCTTCCGGCCGCATCGTCGGCGGTGCCGGTATTAAATAAAGCGTCAATATCGTCCTGCGATTGTTCTTCTTGCGGTGTTTCTTGCGGCGGTGCGGCCTGTTGCATACTGCTGGATTGCGCTTCCGTAACAGATGTTGCCGCAACCCCGAACAGAGCATCTATATCGTCCGATGAAACTTCGTCCGTCGCCGGAATAGGTATCTCGCCGCTAAACATGGCATCAACTTCGGCTTGGCGCGATTCGTTGTTGGACAGAGAATCCACTGCGTCCGGGTCGAAAGCAATGGCACGATGCAGTGTTGTTACAGATGAACCGGTTGTGTGTGTGTGCGGCCGGTCGGAAGCGGTACGCACTAAATCGGCAAACTCCAAAACTTCAAGTCGTTTTGTGAGCTTTCCCAATCGCGATTGCACCGCATCGAGAACGCTGTTTACCGCTGCTATTTGTTGCGAGGTAATATCCTGTACCTGCAAGGCCATCATAATGCCTTGCGAATCTTGTTTGACGCTTTTGAGCAGTTCTTCGGAATTATTTATTAAACGCATAAACTGTTCTTCCGTAATAGACTCGTTGCCGGTAGCCGCCGATTTTATTTGCGCCAAGTTCGTAGATATAATACCCGATTTATACACCAGGCCGTCTACGGTATCCATAATTTCATTTGTGGCCGATTCTGTGGCTTCCGTAACTTTCGAGAGTTGCTTGGCGGCTTTGGGCATACGTTGCAAATTCTCGTGAATCGAGCTGGATATCTCATCAAGTAAAGGCGAGGTTTCCTTGATAAAAATAAATATTTCTTCAATAAATGGGATGACTCTCTGACCGAGAACAAATAACGCTTTCAGTTCTTCGGCTTTCTGAAGCAACATATTGATGTCTGACTCGCGCATATATTTTCTCCCGATAATGTTGGGGCAGAGGCAACGGGTTTTTAAGCCTTGCCCAGCGATTTAAGAATAGAGTCTATTTTTTCTTTTAACACTTGCGGCGTGAATGGCTTTACCACGTAATTATTCACTTTCGCCTGAAGAGCTTCTATGATGTCCTGCTTCAGCCCGCGGGTTGTAACCATCAGTATTGGCAATGAACTATAATTACCGCTCGAGCGAATATGTTTTGTCAGGTCAAGGCCGTTCATCTCCGGCATATTCCAGTCCGTGATTACAAATTCGACCGGGTCGCTTTGCAATTTCAACAAAGCGTCCTTGCCGTTTTCAGCCTCGACCACATTTTCATAGCCGAATGAATGAAGCGCATTGACAACGATTCGGCGCATTGTCGGAGAGTCGTCCACAACTAAAAAAAACATGATGCGTTCCTAATGAAATTCCGTGAGAAATTATATTCGATTGCTTGTTTTCGGCACTATCGTTGTGCCGGCACTATTCTTTTTTATACACCATAGCCTTGGGCAAGTGTATAAGTTTGAAATCCTTGCTTATACCGTGAAGAGATTCAGAGTAGCCGATAAACAGATAGCTGTTTTTGTTTAGTGCGGCATGAAGCGACGACACGACTTTTTGCTTTGATGCAACATCGAAATATATCAGCACATTACAGCAAAAAATCAAGTCGAAATTATTCATTATCCTCATTGCTGCCGCATCGAAGAGGTTCAGATTCGTAAACGTTACTTGGCGTTTGATGTCGTCGCTTAAATGATAGCGGTCAGTATCGCGATTAAAATACTTTTTTAGCCACAGCGCCGGCACATTTCTTATGGCATAATCGCGATAGATACCGTTGCGTGCCGATTCCAGCACTGCATTGTTGATATCGGTGCCGACAATCGTAAATTTTACGTTAGGAAACTGAGGCTTTATTTTTTCGTTAAGAAGAATAGCCATAGTATAGGCTTCTTCGCCGGTTGATGATGCCGCGCTCCATATTTTTACTGCCGGCGGCATACCGGCCGCACGTTTCGAGGCGATGATTTCCGGTAACAAAACAGATGTCATTGCATCGAATTGAGGCTCGCTTCGGAAAAAATACGTTTCATTTATCGTAATTGCTTCGTACAAAGCAGGCAATTCGGCACGCCCTTGCGACGATTGAACATGACGCAAATATTCGTCGAACCGCGTCATTTTCAAGGCCAAAAGCCGCTTTGCGATTTTTCCTTCCAATAAATACTTTTTCGCTTCGGTAAAATAAATACCGCTTTGCTTATACACAAAATCGCGAAAAGCAATAAACACGTCCGACTGCATAACAGTTTCGGCTGTTGCTGTTTGCATCGGCTGTGTTTGCGGTTGCTTACCGAAAGTATTGGAAAAAAGACCGGGCATAAAAGCGGAAAATATACGTGAAAATCAAGTCTATCCCCTTGTTGGGCAATTAAAACCAAGAAACATCGCGCTTACCCCCTATCTTCCGTTGCAAAAATAGCAGGCTGTTGCGATATTTACGCTAAGTTTTTAATTTGAAAACATTCCGACAGCAAACATTGCGCCAAAGTTTTATACAGCAAGTTGTTTACTTTGCGTTCAGCAAACCGAGTTCTCCGCCTACTTCGGCAAACACTTCCAAGATTCTGTTAAGATGAATGTCTTCGTGCGAGGCCATATAACTTGTACGCATCATGCTCATATTAGGCGGTACGCCGGGCGGAATAAAAGCATTGACGAAAACGCCTCGGTCGTATAATTTGCGCCAGAACATCAAAGCCATATCCACATTACCCACAAGCACGGGCACTATTCCCGTAATACTGTCAATAATCGTAAATCCGAGTTCTTTGAATCCTTTACGCATTTTATCGGCATTGCCGATAAGTTGCCCCACAAGCTCCGGATGCTTTTCTAAAATATCGAGTGCAGCCAATGCGGCGGCGCAAGAGGCCGGTGTTGGGCTTGCGCTGAAAATCAATGCCGGAGAATGATGTTTCAAATAATTAATTACGCGCTCCGGCCCTGCTACGAATCCGCCGAGCGAGGCGAAAGTCTTGGAGAAAGTTCCCATCGTCATGTCAGTCTTATCGGTAACGCCGAAATAGCTTGCCGTTCCGCGTCCGCCTTCGCCGACAACTCCCGTAGCATGTGCGTCGTCCACAAGAACTCGTGCGCCGTAGCGATGCGCCACTTCCAAAAGCTCAGGTAAATGCACGAGTTCGCCGGATACCGAAAAAACGCCGTCTGTTACGATAAGCTTGCCTGCTTCTGCCGGCAAACGCTTCAGAGTGCGATCCAAGTCCTCAATATCATTGTGTTTATAGCGTACAAATTCGGCAAATCCTCCTTTTGCCAGCATTGCGCCGTTGATAATACAAGCGTGATTCTCTTTATCGGAGATAACATAGTCGCCCTTGAGAGCCAAGCCGGAAATTACGCCGAGTGCGGTTTGATAACCTGTGCTGAACAGCAACACGGACTCGTAACCTAAAAATGCCGCCAGCCGACGTTCGAGTTCTATGTGCAAATCAATGGTTCCGGTCAGATAGCGCGAGCCCGAGCAACCCGTTCCGTAGCGTTCGATTGCATCTATAGCCGCTTGACGCACTTTCGAATGTGCGGTAAGTCCCAAATAATTATTCGATCCGGCCATTATAACCTGTCGCCCTTCGATGCGCACAACCGGCCCCTCGTTTTCCTCAATAGGACGAAAATAAGGGTAAAGACCCAGAGCCTTAACTTCGTCTGCGCGTGTAAACGCTTCGCATTTTTCAAATAAGTCCATTATTCTTCTTTGTAATTATGAAATGTCGGCAAAATGGCAGCACTTATGGTACCGAAAAACCGTTTTATCGCTTTTGTTTTATTAGTATAGAGCAACACCGCCGGCAATTATTGTCTGCAAATTACGTAATCAATAGCAAACAAAAAAGTTGGAAATTATTTGCAGAATATCTGTAAAGTATTGCCGATAGCGACTTGGCGCACACGTTTAAGGAAATTGGATAAGCCGCATAATCGGTAATAATGCCCGTTCCGGCAGCTACGCTTCAATTGCATCAAAAAATCCGGCGGGCAATGATATCAAAATTGTTTTTGCACCTGTATCTACGTTGCGTACGAATTCCTCTACTGCCGGCAGTGCGTATTCTTTTTTGTCTGCCGAGATTATCCACACATCGTTCGCCGGCATTTTCCATACGTCCGTTATTACGCCGTAGCGTTGCCTGTCTGCCAAGCCGATAACTTCGCAAC
This sequence comes from Bacteroidota bacterium, assembly GCA_020852855.1. Classification (GTDB taxonomy): domain Bacteria; phylum Bacteroidota; class Ignavibacteria; order Kapaibacteriales; family UBA961; genus JADZAA01. Next base: position 7,800 of record JADZAA010000108.1, on the reverse strand, counting down.
CCATAATATCGGCTATGGCGTAATCTTCTTTGTAATTTTTTTTTATGTATTGTTCTTCTATGAATAATGCATTGTCGAATAATGACTTGGCACTCTCGGGCGTATCCGTGCCGATTACCGAAAATATAATTTTTCCGGAAGTAAGTTTCCAGGATTTTACGGAATATGGGCGTGAAAATGCCGATGAAAAACCTATCTGAACGACGGTCCCTTCCGGCAAAGTTTCGGGGGCATCGGGGCTTGGCTCGAACTGCATTGCACCATTAATCCCGAATGTATCGGAAATAACGCCGATAAATATAAGCATATAGGCCGGCTGTAATTATTCGGGTAGAAAAAATTGTACGTATTTTGTGGGTTCTTCCGTAAAATTACGGAAAAGGTGATGGCGGCGGCCGTCGAACATGAATTCGTCGCCTGCTCGCGCCACTGCTTCGTCACCCTTAAATTCTATCAGCAATGTTCCGGCGATTACGTAGCCTTGTATAGTACCATGCCGTATTGTGTAATCGCTTGTCAATAGCGACTGAGGTGCGATATCTACTACGGTTATTTCGGGTTCGTGCGCAGTTCCCACCGGCCGCGCCAAAAGAACTCGGCAACCGCGCTCGCCGTGCTTCCCGTCGAGCAACAGCATGTTTTTGGATTTTTGCACAATTACTTCCGGCTCTGCACCGCGCCCGCATAACAGGCTGATAAAAAGAGCGGAGGAAGAGTCGTATTGTGTAAGCAGTGCTTGCAAGTCTTTTGCGTTTATGTTGCGCCGTCCGGTTTCGACAAGCGAAAGAAAACCTTTGGTAAGTCCGGTTGCGGCGGCGACTGTTTCCAGCGTAATATTTTTGCTAAGTCGCAGCTTGCGCAAGCCTTCGCCGATAATTTGCGGCTGTAGTCGCAGTTCATTCATAGCGCAAAATTACCGCTATTTTTTTTGACTGCCGAATTAGAGCGTATTTTTGTACGACAAAACCGTATGTTGTGCATTGTGCGCGTATGGCACAAGTGCGAAAAACTATGCTTGCGCACAACAAGGCCGATATTCAGTAAGCATTTGCAAAGGCAAATAAAATCAATGCGCAGAACTAATGAACAGAGCGGAAATATTTATCCGTGCGCTGGATATATTTTCCCTGACCGAGAAGAGCCGATAGTTACAACCCATTGCTAAAAAAACACGTTTATGATAGAATATGCCGTAGAATTTGCACAAGGTCTGCCGCCGGCCGGAATCTTGGCATTTGCATTTGTAATTGCTTTTCTCGAAAATATATTCCCGCCGTCGCCGAGCGATATGTTGCTGGTGTTCTGCGGAACTCTTGCAGGCATTGGCGCAGTTAATGCTCCTCTTTTGGTATTGGCCGGCTCCGTAGGCGGAAGTGCAGGCTTCCTGACTATGTACTGGTTAGGCAAACGATACGGCAACGATATATTCCGGTCAAGGTGGTTGCGATTCATTCCGCGCTCATCGCTTGCAAAGGCTGAACAATGGTTTGAACGACGCGGCTATTGGATAATTCTCGGCAACAGATTCCTGTCGGGAACTCGCGCAGTTATTTCTTTATTTGCTGGAATGTCCGGACTGAATTTGCCTAAAACGTTGGCATTGAGCGCGATAGGTTCGATGATATGGAATTCGCTGCTGGTTGCCGGAGGCTATTTGCTGGGCGATAATTGGCGTGAATTAGACGGCTATTTGTCGCTGTACGGACGAGTGGTAGGCATTGGTTTGTTGGTGTTTCTCGCAGGCTGGATGCTTGTTCGGAGACGGCGCAGGCAAGCAAGGAAAGTAGATGGATAAGAACGTACTCTATTTGACGGCAGAGATATTAGGTGTAGTAAGCGGCATTCTTTACGTTTGGCTTACGGCACGTGCCAATATATTGTGTTGGCCGGCAGGTCTATTGAATATTGCATCGTACATAATAGTTTTCTACGAGGCTAAGTTGTATGCAGATATGGGATTGCAGGGTATATACATTGTATTGACGGTTTATGGCTGGGTAGTATGGAGGCATGGCGACGGAAACGTTAAAAAGCGAAAAATCTCAAATGTGCCGCGTGTGGAGCTGCTTGCAACAGCCGTAGCCGTTGCGATAATCTGGCTGTGCGTATGGCATATCTTGCATACATATACCGACGGCGAGGTAACGTGGGCCGATAGTTTTTTGATGGCGGCGAGTTGTGGCGCAACTTGGCTTGCCGCACGCAAATATATTGCTAATTGGGTATGGTGGATTATTATTGATACTCTGTATACACCGCTTTACTTATACAAACAACTTTATCTTACCGCCGCGCTATATGTTTTGTTCGGAATTATCGCTTGGCGAGGCTACAATATTTGGCGCGTAAAATCAGCAGAAGTCTATATTTAACATATAGTTGCTATTGTTTTTGCTTTTGCTTCCAATCTTCCCAGCCGCCAAGATAAATAAACACGCGGTTGAAACCGAAAGCGATTAAATTATCGCAAAGTTGATGGCTCAATTCGCATAGTCCGCCGCCGCAATAAACTACTATGCGTTTATCTCGCGGCAATCCTATTATTTCGGGTATATGCTTTTCGAATTCCAAGGCAGTCAATAATTTTGCGCCCGGTATATGGCCTTCGTTATATTCGTTTTCGGCGCGTGCATCAAGAAATAATACATCCGTATCTTTGCTTAAGCGCAGAACTTGCTCATATTTAACTTCAAGAGGCTTGGTTTGCTGTTGTGCGGACGCAGCTATCGGAACTCTCTCGGTTGTTTCGGCAATCGGCCTATTTATTGCTGCTTTCGGTTGAGCTTTATTCGCCGAGTCGCGTTGCGGCCGTGCGGATAGTTCTGTAACGGCGGCAACAGGCAACTGTTTGGACGAGTCCGGTTGCGGCATAGGCGGTGGTGCGAATAAAGCCGAATCGGAAGCTTGGTCAATATGGCGCGGAATGTAAATCCACGAAAGCGGCTTGGGGGCGGCAAAGAAATTGTAAAATATGCCCAGTCCGGCGGCTGTTGCAATTATTATCGCCATTTCAAAAAATATTTTGCGAATATTCATATTGGTTTTCTTTGACAATGCTGAACTTATCTCTGCAATTCCCGCACGAAAAATACTTTTGCGATTACTATTCTGCAATGACAATTTGTGCCGAGTCGAAAAATTTATTGACTGTCGGCGAATCCAGATAACTTTTATTGGAAGATGTTACGGCTATTTGATAAATACGCGGCGAATCGAGAATAAGAGCAAATCGCCAATACGCTTTCTTTTTATCGGTAACGGTTGTAAAATAAGTAGTACGGCTTTCGAGCAATACATCGGGAACAGGACGCTCGGCGTTTTCGGCACGGCGGAGTTTTTTGCCTGCAAGCATCAATTTATATTGTCGGGAAAGTTTGCCTTGCATATTTCCGAGCACCTGCGATTGCAAAGAATCGAGTGCTTGTGCAGTTGTTTTACCTACAAAGTAATCGGGGAAGAAATCGTAGAATCCAATCATGTACGCACTTTTTTGATTCTCGGCTATGGCGGCACGCATCATCACGTTACCGTATTCTGTGGCAAAAAGCGTGCTGTCGGCCTTCGGTTTATTAAATCCGGGCGGAAGTGCGGCACGAAACAATGCGCCAATATCCGATACGGCGATAGTGTCGCGTGTTTGCTTTATGTTTTTTTTGTCTTTTTTCTGTGAATATAATTGTGTAGTCTGACTGATGGCAAGCAACGTACAAACAATGACAAGAGTAAATTTCATAGGAAAATTTATGAGATTATTGCGACTATGATTTTTGCAAAACTACGCAAACGCCGCCGAACGGCTTAAAAAGACAAGTATAAAAACAAAAGGTTTGGGAATGTCGCTCATTTATCGTAGTATTGCAGAAGCGGTTTATCGGTCTTATCAATAGGCGCGATTATTTCCATATATTCGGAATGTTCTTCGGAAAGATATTCTGTATTTTCTTTGTGCATTCCGGAATTTTCATTTATGCTCATAACTTTTGAAGGAATAGACGGTAGCGGTAAATCTACGCAAATCGCAATGTTAGCCCAATGGTTAGGCGGGCGCGGCGCAACAGTTTTGACTTTGCGCGAGCCGGGCGGCACTACATTTTCGGAGGCTGTACGTTCCGTATTGCTGTCCACCAAGCACGAAATTCACCCGCGAGCCGAATTACTGCTTTTCGAGGCGGCACGGGCGCAACTTGTGGAAACCGTAATACGCCCTGCTCTCGGACGAAATATTATCGTAATATGCGACCGCTTTGCCGATTCTTCGACGGCGTATCAAGGCTATGGGCGCGGCTTATCCGTTTCCGATGTGGAAAACTGCAACTTTATGGCAACCGGCGGGCTGAAACCCGACATCACTTTTTTTCTCGATATTCCTATTGAAACCGCTTTTGAGCGTGCCGCCGGGCGCAATGGCTCTACAGCCGACAGAATGGAGCAATCCGGTCGCGATTTTTTCGAACGTGTTCGTGAAGGCTATACGCTGATAGCAACGACCGAAAAAGAACGTTTCAGAATTATCCGCGCCGATAGTACGCCGCAAAAAGTTCATGAAGCTGTTTGTTCGGAAATCTCCGAATTAATCGCGCAATACACCGCAAAGGCATAACCAAAGTACGTTCCATTCGATTTTTATGATATGTAATTTCTGCCGAACTTTACCCGAAATATGTATTTTTGCAGTAAATTATACCGTATATCTCTAATTTTCAAGGACTTCCCCGTGATGAAAAACGTATTCGCCGTTGCTATTATCTTCATTGCAACCTATATTGCCGCCATTGCCGGAAAAGAGCCGGCAACGGTTAAATTCGCTAAGGCCACCGGCATATTCTCGTTTGCACCTGCACCCAAAAGTGATATTGCTCTGGGCATAGATGCCCGCTATAATCGCACAGTCACTCTGCGTCCGGCAGCTGCCTCGTCGCTATTTTTCTCGCCGGAAAAAACTTTGGTTATCAGCGACTTTCCGGTTGGCGTTAATCAATACGGTTCGGTACAGCTTCGCCGTGCAAGCCAAATAACTGACGCACAAACGTTGTGGATGCTGAACGATCAATTCCGCCCGGGCCCCAAAGCCGTTACGTATATGGGTTTTATACAGAATGAAGAAGGTTCGTCGGTTCGCTTGTGTCTGGTAAATAATCGAATGTACGGTATAATAACACGCGCCGACGGCTCTACGTCAATGCTTGCGCCCGAGAGCAGCTACGATGTTGCATCGGGGCTGCACGTCATTGCTTCGGACGATGACCCTCGCTATGCCGAAATGTGGAAAAACTTTCGTTGCGATGCCGACGAGGTTGCGCAGATTATACCCGACAGCGAAAACAAACCTTTTGCAATGCCGCTTACAACCGATCTGCTGGAAGTGGAAGTCGGTGTAGAGGTTGATGTTCCGATATTTAACAAATTCCTGAAAGATGCCGGCAACGATTTCGACAAAGCATACGAAATGACCGAAGCCTATATGTATGCCATTTTTGCTATGTCGAGCTCTATCTACGAGAATGAAATCAACGTTATGCTCACGGTAAGTTTCGTAAAAATTTGGTCGGACTACAAAGAATCGGGCTATCCTAAATACAATACTTTCGGTGCAGATGGTTCTGCTATGCTGCAAAAGGAGGCTGAAGTTTGGGGAAAAATCAGTAATAAAACCGGCGGATACAAGCGCGACCTTTTTCACATGGTAACTTCTTATCAAGGCTCTGGGCTATATACTGCGGGCATTGCCTATTCCGGCCCTAACTACAGCGGAACGATATGCCTGCAAGATGCGGGTTACGGCCTAAGTACTTTGCAATACGGACAGCAAATGCCCGTAATATCATTTGCTTGGGACGTAGAGGTTATTTCGCATGAAATGGGGCATAATTTCCGCTCGCCGCATACGCATAATTGCATGGGCAATGTTTGGCCGGACAATAAGCCGTTGGACACTTGCGTAAATAAATCTTCGATTGAAGATGCCTGCTATGGAGCATCGGTGAAGCCCAGAATCCCGTGGGATAAAGGCACTATAATGAGCTATTGCCATCTTCTGAGCTCGCAGAATGGAACTGTGCTTGAATTTCGCCCCATCGTAGCCGATGTGATACGTGATGGTGCCGAGCGTGCCGTGGCGAGGGGTTGTGTAACACCACCGGAAAAGGCTGTAATTAAAATGCAATATCCGCTTGGGCGCAATACTCTTTCGGGCGGCAGAACAGATACAATTCGATGGACTTCGTCAAAAGTCAATACCGTTCGTGTAGAGTATTCGGATAATAACGGGCAGTCTTGGACGCAAATCGGCGAGGACGTGGCCGCCGGAACTCGCAAAATGCCTTGGCTTGTTCCATCAAAAGGGTCAAATCAATACCTTGTACGAGTAACTGACCCGACGAATATAGCCGTGGGCGACAGCAGCTGGGTTACATTTACCGTAAAAGCCTCTTCGTTGGCATTGCAATATCCGACCGGAGGTGAGCGCATCGGTCAAAATCAAAAGCCGTCAATAACTTGGACGGCTTCATTGGTCGACGAAGTTAAAATAGAGTTTTCGCCGGATGGCGGCAATCAATGGAGCGTAGTCGCACCTTCGACAACAGGCAACTCTTTTGCTTGGAGCGTTCCAAACGTTACAACCGATAATGCAATAATACGAGTATCTTCCGCAACAGACGGTAGTGTGGTATCGCAAAGCCAAAACTTCTCAATAGGCAAAGAAGTGCTGCGTATGCTCAATCGTCCGAATCTAGATACACTTTGCCGTAGCAAAACATGGAAATTATCGTGGGAAAGTGATTTTATTCTGCCGAACGCAACCGTTATGCTGTACATATCCGACGACGACGGCGCAACTTGGGACAGAATAACAAATGCACTCGGCGTAAGATTAACCGACGGAATATTTGAAAATTGGGCGGTTCCAGCAAGCCTGAAACTTACAGAAAACGGACGTATACGCATAGCGCAACGTCAGAATGAATTGGTTGGCGATACCATGACCACAGTCATTATGGATTGCTCGTTTACTTCCGTATTCGATTCATGGAGTAATGAAGAACGCCCGACGCTTGCCGTTGCACCCAATCCGACGCACGGAGAATTTACTCTGAATGTCATTATTCCTAAGGCTTGCAATAATGTTGAATTTTACGTAGCCGACGGGGTAGGGCGCAAAGTAGCCGCACTCGGAAACTTTGACAATATTCCGGCGGGCAAGCACTCTTTGCATTTCGACGCAACGGAAATAGCGCAAGGCGCATATTTCATTACTATGCAATCGGGCGCGAAAATAATTTCTACACCTATAAGAATAGCAAAATAATACTCGCAACCTTACATAAAAGGTACGCAATCGAATAAGGTTGCGTGCCTTTTTTTATTTACCGGTATTTCCTGTTTATTAGATGATTTTAATCATTTTATCAACATAATATTTCCCATAATTTCGAATTGTAAGGCTGATATAACGAACCAAATACAGTAGGGGTGATTATTTTTTAGGTTTTGTTTTAATTTCTTTGAGTAGAAGGCATGAAAAACGTGTTTTTTTTCGCAATGTTTGCAGTTCTGACATTCTTTGTTAATTCTTGCGATACAGTCTCTACCGACCCGAATCAATTGGGAGGGAATACCGACGTAGGCTTTACTGACGTAGGCGACAGAACGGGGGCATGGTTGCAATTCGGCGATGAATATATTAGAGTAGTTGTTACATTGTAAATCAATTAGTTAGACAATAATTCCATAAACCTGCACAAACTTCTAATACTTCATTGTAAAAATTTATATTGCGCAATCTTAATCGGTCGGATAATA
>JADZAA010000107.1 GCA_020852855.1 Bacteroidota bacterium | reverse complement strand
GCAGAGCGCCACTTACGGTCTGTCGTCAAGTCTGATACGCCGATTTTCATTGTATTGATTATATTGTGATTGACATTTAATTCTCTGCTAAAATAAATAATTTTAAGACGCTACAACAACTCTATTTCACCTGTTAAATATATTCGCAACAATATTCTTGAAATACCGGCGGACTTTCAAGCGTTTTATTCAGAATAAAATATACGATAAAAACAGTAAACGACATTCAGAATCAAGCGTTCCCCCGCAATTCTCCCGAATCGCGTTCGTAAGCCGATATGATTTCGGCAACTAAACGATGACGCACTACGTCAGACTTCTCAAAGCGGACGAAACCGATGCCTGTAATTCCGCGCAAAATGCGTTGCACGTCTATCAGCCCCGAATCGCCGCTGTTCGGCAGGTCAATTTGAGTGTCGTCGCCTGTAATTATGGCACGCGAGCCGCGCCCAAGCCGCGTAAGAAACATTTTCATCTGCGTAATAGTAGCGTTCTGCGCCTCATCTAAAATCACAAACGAATTATTTAATGTGCGGCCGCGCATATAAGCCAAAGGAACAATTTCGACAATTCCTTTTTCGGTAAAGTTTTTGAGTTTTTCGGGTGTCAATAAGTCGCCGAGTGCATCTAACAACGGACGTAAATAAGGCACAACTTTTTCGTTTAAATCGCCGGGCAAAAAGCCAAGTGATTCGCCGGCTTCAACGGCAGGGCGCGACAAGATAATGCGCCCGACCTCATTATTGCGCAGTGCCGCCAATGCCATTGCCACAGCCAAAAAAGTTTTTCCGGTTCCGGCCGGGCCGATGGCAAACACAACGTCATTTTTTTGCGCTTTTTGATAATAGTCAAACTGATTCGGTGTTTTTGCCCGCACCATTTCTTTTTTACCGTGAAAAATTATATGGTCGAGCTTTTCTGTTGATATTACGGGTTTCGTGTTAGTTCCTACGGCAATATCAATTATTACGGCTATATCTTCTGCCTGTATTTTCCCGCGTTTTTTTAGAATATAGGCAATTTCTTCAAAGATTTTTTCGATTATTTTAATTTCGTCGGGTTCGCCGCGCAACATTACCGAATCGCCGCGAACTATGATATTGGAATCGAAGCGGTTTTCGATAATTTGAAGGAAATTATCGTTACTGCCAAGTAAAACCGCCGCATCTGTATCGGAGATTTTCAGTTTTTTTTCCAGTATTTCCATGCAATAAACAGCAGTCGGAGTAATTATTTGCGAAACAGTTTAAATTATGCGTCGCCGCGCAGTTTTCGGATTTTTTCCCGTACTTCTTGGGCGTAAATCGAAAGCGGATAACGTGCCAGCAATTCTGTTAAGGTGTTCAGAGATTTATCTTTTGCACCGCCAACATCGTAAATATTTGCAAGCAGAAACATTGCTTTATCGCCGTATATCGCGTCGGGAAATTTTTGCAAATATTTTTCGATTGTTAATTGTGCTTCCGATATATTATTTGAAAAAAAGCCTATATTGGCCGCTTTCATATAAGAACGTTCGGCAATATCGTCGTCGCCGTTTTGTAATGCACGAAAACTTTGCAAAGCATCGTCGTATTTTTTTTGCATTTCCAATAGTTCGGCTTGGGCAAAATTACGCAAACGGTCGCCACTGTCTTCATTTTGTGCCAAGAACGATATACGTTCAAGCGCATCATTTGCTATATTTCTGTTGGGTGCGGCGGCCAATGCGTTGTAGATTTGTTTGGCACTGTCCGCTTTGCCGGTAAAATACAATAATTCTCCGCTGTAATATCGTGCTTTATCTGCATCGTCGGGACTGATTGCAACGTATCGTTTTGCAGTCATGTTAAAAATCATTGCAGACTGGTCCAAGTCGCCTTCGATAATCGAAATAATGCCGGACATAACTGCCGCCGCCGCCGCCGGAGCAAACATACCGTAAGATGTAACCGTTTTGTTAAACTCGGCATTTGCTTTCGGCGCATCGTGAAGATATTCCCAAGTTATCATTCCGCGCCTATATTGGCAGTCGGCGGCAATAGGCGTATTCGGAAAATTCTTGATAATATCGTTGTAACGGTCTAAAATTTCTTCTATTGCGGTTGAATTGAGTTTTTTTACTTGTGAAAGATTTATCTCAAGCGTGCGTGCATAGCCGTAAAGAGCCTGCGAAAAAAACGGTGACTTGTTGCCGGTTTCGATAATACGCGAATACGCTTTGATAGCGATTTCATAAGCTCCGTCGCGCTTTACGCCTTCGGCAAAATCAAAAAGTTCGCGTCCGCGCATATTGGCAGTTTTATCAATCCTCTCGGCTACGGCAAATGCGGTATTATAGTCTTTGTTTTCGCGCAGAAACCATAAATAAAGTTTCAAGTCATTGTAATCATCGGACTTATCGGCGCGATTTTTCAGTTTTTTACCGATAAATACGCTTGCATTCGGTTCGGCCATAAGCGCGGAAAGTTGCCCTTGCGCTTGTGCCATATTTTTCCGTGCGTCGAACACGGTTAAAATTTCGTCCGCACCGCGTTCATAATTGCCGGTTGCTCCGTAAAGTCCGGCTAATTCTTCGGCGTAAGCCATATTATTGCCGGATTTTTCCCGTGCCAGTAAATAAGTTGCTATTGACTTGTCGAAAAGCCGAAGCCCGCTTTGTGCCGTGGCTATTGCCGCAATTAATGCCGCATCTGTACCGGCGTAGCTTAATCCCGTTTTCCAAGCTTGTTCCGCGTCTGAAGTTTTCCCGTCGCGCCATAAAACAACGCCGTATAAGGCATAGAGTTTAGCATCGGGTGCAGTAGCGGCTATTCTCTCCGCAACAAGAGGTGCAAGTGAAGCAAATTGCCCCAATCCGCTTAATGCCCGGACTACGCCGTCAAAATTACGGTCGGACTTGTTAGCGGCATAAAGCTCTTGGTAAAGTCGCCCTGCGGCACGAAGGTCGCCGCTTTTTTCGTATGATTGCGCAAGTTTGTATTTCTCGTCGGATTGCCCGCGTGTCGGAACGGAGGCAAAGAGTAAAACAGCCGTCAGAATGATGCAAATTGTGCGTATATACATAAATCAAACGCGGTATTGTACTAAACGCAACCAAAGACGAAAAAGATGCGTATGAATTGGCCAAATATACATTTACCAGCCGAATGAATCGGCGTATTGCAATAGGACGCGGGCATTAGCTTGTATGTCGTCTGAAGCGGCGATTTTTCGGGTAATTTCGGAATTACGAGAAGCAAGTCCGTAATCGTAAGCACGGTCATAATAGTGAAGAATATATCGGAAACAAGAGGCAAGGTCGCCGCCTGCGATAGCGTCGAGGGCAAGTTTTGTGTGATAGCCGCCCAAACGCCTTTCAATTTTCCGTATTCCTGCGGCAATCTGCTCGGCAGGTGCATTGCCGTATTCGGCAATCAGTCCGGCGATACGTAATTCTATAGGTGCATCAACTTGCAATGCAGGTGCGCTGCGTATGGCATCGTAAATTGGTTGCGGAATAAATGCACCGCCGATTTTCTGACTTTCATCTTCCAACCAAACACGTCGCGACGAGTCAAGTTTCCGCCACAAAAGCCCGAGTTCGTTCTCAAATTGCTCATTGGATTGCTGCGGCAACATTCCTATTGCACCGAACGCCGAGCCTTTATGCCGCGCAACGGCTTCAAGGTCAATTACTTGCTCGCCCAAATCCCGAAGAGCCGTCAGTATCGCAGTTTTTCCCGTTCCGGTATAGCCGCCTACTATTACGATTCGGTGCGGAATATCGAAACTTGCAATGGTGTAACGTCGGAAGGCTTTGTAGCCGCCCTCGAGTATATACGTTTTAATGCCGTAAAAATTAAGCATCCAGGCCATTGCTTCGCTTCGCATACCGCCGCGCCAACAATGAACAAGTGCGTTTTGAGGTGCAACGGACAGGGCAAATTCGGTTAGAGAGCGCATTTTCTTGCCGAAAAAGTCAAAGCCGAGAAGAACGGCATCTTCGCGGCTTTGCGTTTTATATGCGGTGCCTATTGCTGCTCTTTCCGCTTCGTCGAAAATGGGCAAAGAAAAAGCACCGGGAATTCTGCCTTGTTTATGTTCGGCCGCTGTTCTTACATCAAATACAGGCGTAGTAACTGCTTGCGCCAGAAACGTTTCGATGTCGAGCGGCTTTGCATTTTTCACGCGGCTATTCCCCTTGCATTTTTGAGTACATCGGCGTATCGCCTTCGCGATATAAAACTTCGATATGGGTCCATGGATATGCCGCAGGAAATTCTCGCAGAAAGTTAGCTATGTCGTTATGTTCTACGGCCGTATCGGCTATCCAGCGCGACGTATAGCAATCCACCATTAAAATATCGGGTTTGGGGCCGGGATAAACCTTTGTGCCGCGATTTGACAGCGTTGTCAGGCGGAATTTTCCGATTTTTTCGGGTAATTCCGGTAATCCGTTATCGCTTCGCGTGAAAACATCTATTCCGACTATTTCCCATTCTGCATTACGAAAATGCGATTCGGGAACGGGAATGATGATTCGAGCGGGCTTTTCTACATCTTGCGAGGCTTCTAATGCCTGCGGTAAATGCGGCATATTTTTAATTACGGCTTCCGTAAATTGTTGCGTGGAAGAGTTGCCTCCCAAATCTCGCGTTTTTATTCCCGCTTTCAATGTCTTTTCGAGAGCGTATTGAATGCGTAAAGCATAGGAATTTAATCCCAGATAACTAAGCATTTGAATTCCCGACAGTAAAAAAGCAGTAGGATTTGCAAGTCCTTTACCCGCAATATCGGGAGCCGAACCGTGCACAGCCTCGAAAACAGCAGCATTGCGACCGATATTTCCGCCGGGTGCCACACCCAATCCGCCCACAAGTCCGGCGCATAAATCGCTTACAATATCGCCGAATAAATTAGGCAAAAGCAAAACGTCAAATTGCTCCGGGCGCGAAACAAGCTGCATACACAAATTGTCAATGAGTATATCCGACGCTTCAATATCGGGATATTCAACGGCGACTTCACGGAAAGAACGCAAGAAAAGTCCGTCGGTCATCTTTTGAATATTCGCTTTGTGAACGCAAGTTACTTTACGTCGGCCGGCTACACGCGCCATCTCGAACGCATACCGAGCGGCATTCAGCGAACCCGGGCGTGTAATCAGCCTAAGGCATTGCGCCACGTCGGGCGTTTGTTGATGCTCTATGCCGCCGTAAGTATCTTCTACATTTTCTCGGACTATAATCAAGTCGACATTGTCGAATCGCGTTGAAATTCCGGGTAATGATTTTGACGGACGTACATTTGCAAATAAGTCTAACGATTTGCGAATCGTTACGTTGATGCTTTTGTGTCCGCCGCCTATCGGCGTAGTTGTGGGTGCTTTGAGCGCTGCTCCGTTGCGAACTATCGAGTCGAGAGTTTCTTGCGGCAATCCGTTCCCGTAGCGTTCTATGCAATTAAGCCCGGCCTCGGCTTCTTCCCACAGAACGGGCGTTTCGGCCGCGGCAAAAATCTGTTGTACCGCAATGGATATTTCGGGGCCTATCCCGTCGCCTTTAATCAGCGTAACCGTTTGTTTCGTCATGATGTTCCTATGATTGTTGGTCATTTTAAATCATTCTTCGTAATTTTATTTCCAGATATTTGTTTATGGCGTTCACCGTTAAATTCTGCGGCGATGTCAAAAGCGATTGTATTCCGTGCCTGTGCAATTCTTTTACGATGCGCCGTTTTTCATGGCAGAATTTTTCTGCAATGGTTTTAATGTAAATATCTTCTACGGTTTCTGCGTCGGATTCGAGCGACGAGGTCAATTCCGTATTTTCAAAGAAAATCACAATAAGCAGATGATTTTTTGCAATACCGCGCAAAAGCGGTAAAGCACGTTCCATTCCGCCAAGCGTTTCAAAATTAGTGTAAAACAAAACCAAGCTTCGTTGCGGCGCACATTTTTTCAGCATAGTATACGGATGCTCGAAATTCGACTCTGCATAGCCTGTTTTTTCGGCAAAAAGTGCTTCTTGTATCAGCCGCATTTGCCCTGAACGCCCGTCGGCCGGAATTATTACGCCTTGTTTATGCGAGAACGTGATAAGTCCTGCTTTATCTTGTTTTGCAAGCGATACTTTAGCCATTGCAAGAGCTGCATTTATGGCATAATCCAGCAACGTCATGCCCTCGAAAGGCATTTTCATTGCACGTCCTTTGTCAATTACATTATACACTCTTTGCGATTTCTCGTCGGTATAATAATTTACCATTAAATTGCCTGCGCGCGCGCTTGCTTTCCAATTTACAATGCGGTAATCGTCGCCCGTCGCGTATTGTCTGATTCCGTCAAATTCCATGCTGTATCCAACCTTGTGAATACGCTTTGCACCCATTTCGCGCAAACGGTCGGAAATGGCCAGCAATTCGTAACGACGCATTTGCAAATATGACGGATAAACCGGAACGTCTGTGTCTTGCGAAAATCGGAAGCGTCTTTCCGCAAGATTAAAAACCGTTGAAACAAATACGTTTATCGCACCAAAAGAGTAATTTCCGCGCTTTACCGGACGCAGATTATATTCTATCGTAAAAGAAGTGCCGGACGGCATTTTGAAACAATAGAAAGAATCCCTGATTTGAAATTGGAACGGGATCTCGTCTATTACCGTTACGTTTGCCGTGAAGCCGTATGTATTTACAAGCGAAACAGAAATTTCATTATAGTCGCCGTTCGAGAGCCTTTCGGGCGTTTTGCGCTCCGCGCTGATGCCTGCGTTCCGTTTGAAAAGAGCTGCAATTTCTACTAATGTCAGCAGAATTAACAAAGTAAGAAGAGTTTTTGCAATAGGAATTAGCCAAATCGCGTAGAACGATGCGGCGAACATTGCTGCAATAATACCTAATGCAACAAAAAAACGGTTGGTAAGATAAAGCGAACGGAGTATTTTCACGGTGCGGCACTAATGCTTGCAACTGTTATTTCGGGCGGAAATACGTTGTTTGTCTATAATTGCGAAGCGTATTTCGCGCCGCATATCTGCCGAAACGGCCGCCGAATAAATACAAAATTACTAAAACGCGCCCAAATTCCCGATGCTATACCGATTAAGTGCTTTATTAGTGATTTGTTCATGCCGTACAGTCTTTTGCCGGTGACGGTACAGATGCACACTTATACGCTAAAATTATCCTTAATGCGCCCGTTTCTGTGATTTTTTGCGTAATTTCGGGCGTAAATTTCCGCTAATTACAGGTTCGACTATGACCGACAAATCTCGATCCGCCTCGCTCGAACGAGTTCAGCATATACGTCAGGCGAAAATTATACACGAACTCATGGACAAAGACACGACCGTGATGTTCGAAGACCCGCTGGAAAGCGACATGGTTCTGAATATGGGGCCGCAGCATCCGGCTACTCACGGTGTATTGCGTGTATTGCTTAGACTGAACGGCGAAACCATAACAAAATGTGTCCCTGAACTCGGGTATTTGCATCGCGGCTACGAAAAAATAGCCGAGAACAGCACCTATCACGAATTTATTCCCCATACAGACCGTCTCGATTATATGTCGCCAATGTCCAATAATGTGGCGATTACTCTGGCAATCGAGAACGCCATGGGCATAGGAATTCCCGACCGTGCGGCATGGTTGCGGGTTCTCGTAAGCGAACTTGCACGTGTGTCGAGCCATCTTATGGCTATGGGCGCAACTTGCATGGACGTAGGAGCATTAACGCCGTTTCTATGGACATTTACCGAGCGCGAAAAACTCTACGATATATTTGAACGAATTTGCGGTGCGCGATTTACCACAAGCTATTCGCGTATTGGCGGCGTGGCAAACGACATTGACGACGATACGCTGAAAATGACTCGCGAATGGGCAAAGGCTTTCCCGGGAGAGCTTAAATATTTCGAGCAAATTGTGCATCGCAACCGCATTTTCATAGAGCGCATTGCAGGCGTGGGATATATGCCGCCCGAAAAAGCCATTGCCATCGGACTTAGCGGGCCATGCTTGCGCGGATCCGGCATTGCACGCGATCTACGCCGCGACGAGCCGTATCTCGTCTATAACGAACTCGATTTCGACGTGATAACTCATAACGACTGCGACTCGTGGGGACGTTATATGGTGCGCATTCAAGAAATGAAGGAATCCATAAAAATCATACATCAATGCCTTGATTATTTGCCCAAGGGCTCCGTTCATACCGACGACCCCTCATTTGTTTTGCCGCGCAAAGCAACGATATACACAAAAATGGAAGAAATGATATACGATTTCATGCTTATCAATTTTGGCGGTATGCCGCCGAAAGGCGAAACGTATACCGCTATCGAATCACCGAAAGGCGAACTCGGTTTCTTTATCGTAAGCGACGGAACGGGCTATCCATGGAAATTGAAAATTCGCTCGCCCTCATCATCTAATTTACAAGGCTTGAAATATATGTCGGAAGGCTCGATGATTTCGGATATTGTAGCAATTATCGGCTCGATTGACCCTGTTATGGGCGAAGCCGATAAATAATTCAAAAAAAACAATGTTTTATCAAAAGCTCCTTCGTGCATAACGGCGGGGCTTTTTTTTGGCAATCGGAATAAATTTATCTATTTTGCAAAGGTTATTTTGCAGTTTTTGATACATTACGAAAAAATATGCAAATCCAAAACCCGAAATCTGTATGGACTGACCGGCAGTATTGCACCTTCTGCCAATTTTGCATAAATGAAAGTTCGTTTCTACAAAAACAAAAAAAATAGTTGCCGAAAAACTGCGAGTAATATGTTCCGAATCCATTGACTGTCGAATAAATTTAAATTTTTTCTTTTCCAGCCTTTTATCACGGTGCGCTTCTTCATGAAAACATTATACGCAATCATCTTGTCCATACTCATACTGCCTATGTTTGCACAAGAATTACCCCGTTCAAGGCTCAGCGACTGATAACGGATTATCGCGGCGCAGCCTGTAACGGAACAGCAGTAGTTTGCTACGGAGATTACGGAATTATTCCGTATCGCAAGATTTCGGCCGAACATGGAGCCAAGTCAAGTATTCTCAACATTTTTTCACTCTGTTGCACTTGACTGTTGAATCCGCCACACTTTAATTGCCGTCGGAACAAATAAATTGATTTCGACTTCTTATGATGGCGGTAAATCATGGCAAATGCGTTCATTCTTCTCATATTATCAATCCTTAACCTCGGATAAAACGAGCTTCCTTGGTAAAGATAGAGCGTATATTCTCAATTTATCCTCATTTTACACAACGAGTGATGGCGGCGTTACTTGGCTCCCGCAGAAATATATGCCTGATTATCCGCAGGTTGCAAACAACACGCCCGGCAGTTATTTTTTTAATAACAACGGCAATGGATTTGTTAGAATATTAACGAGGAACAATTCGGATACCAATGTTTTGGCTACGTCAGATTTCGGCAAAACATATATTAGAGTTGTTGTAGCGTCTTAAAATTATTTATTTTAGCAGAGAATTAAATGTCAATCACAATATAATCAATACAATGAAAATCGGCGTATCAGACTTGACGACAGACCGTAAGTGGCGCTCT
>JADZAA010000106.1 GCA_020852855.1 Bacteroidota bacterium | reverse complement strand
AGAGCGCCACTTACGGTCTGTCGTCAAGTCTGATACGCCGATTTTCATTGTATTGATTATATTGTGATTGACATTTAATTCTCTGCTAAAATAAATAATTTTAAGACGCTACAACAACTCTATTATACAAAATTCGATAAAATAGTGCTATAGATAAGTATAAAAATTATATTCGGCACTCTCGTAATAAAAAATCAGAAAATCGGAGTCATTAGACTTGCCGATAAAAAATCCCGCAACCGAAATTCCGATTGCGGGATTTATATTTGATATAATACCCGTTTGTTTTACATAAGCGCAGAGAGTTCCACGTAAGGCAAGCCGAATGCGTCGGCAACCGCTTTGTAAACTATGTGTCCGTCCAGCATATTTACGCCCGGTCGCAATTCTGCATTTTCGCCGACGGCTTGTTTCCAGCCTTTGTCGGCTAATTGCAATGCGTATGGCAACGTTGCATTTGTGAGGGCAATGGTTGAAGTAAACGGTACTGCTCCGGGCATATTGGCCACGCAATAATGCACAACGCCATCTACAACATAAGTCGGGTCTTCGTGCGTAGTTGGGCGTGTGGTTTCTATACAGCCGCCTTGGTCTACCGCCACATCTACAATAACGCTGCCGGGCTTCATTTCCGAGAGCATTTCACGTGTAACAAGATGCGGCGCCTTTGCTCCGGCAATCAATACCGCTCCTATTACTAAATCGGCATTGTGTACGGCAGTGCGGATATTGGCCGGATTAGACATAACTGTTTCCACATTTTTGGGCATCACGTCGTCGAGATAGCGCAAGCGATAAAGATTATTGTCCATAATGGTTACGCGCGCTCCGAATCCGGCGGCTATTTTTGCAGCATTAACGCCGACTATTCCGCCGCCCAAGACTACTACGCTTGCCGGGCTTGTTCCGGGTACACCTCCGAGCAGTACGCCGCGCCCGCCCATGGCGCGCTCCAAATATTTCGCGCCTTCCTGCGGTGCCATTCGCCCCGCCACTTCGCTCATGGGTATCAGCAAAGGCAATGAGCCGTCGGCACGTTGCACTGTTTCGTAAGCTATCGCAATGCAACGAGATTGCATCATTGCTTCGGTTAGCTCGCGCGAGGCGGCACTGTGAAAGTAAGTGAATACCGTTTGGCCGGCGCGAATCAGACCGTATTCCGGTGCTATAGGCTCTTTAACTTTCATAATCATATCCGCCTTGGCGAATACGTCGGCGGGAGTAGCCAAAATTTCGGCGCCTGCACGAATATATTGCTCGTCAGAAAAACCGCTTCCTTTTCCGGCATTAGTTTCCACTATAACCGCGTGACCATGCTGGCGCATTGCCTCTACGCCGCCGGGCGTTAAAGCTACGCGGTTCTCATTTTTTTTAATTTCTTTCGGCACACCGACAATCATGATGTTTCTTTCGGATAAGTGTTGGAAATATGGCTGCTTCTGTAAGGCAGACTGATAAAATTACGGCAAAATTGCGGCATTTTTTTCAATTCTCGGTTATACGGCACGGCAAATACAGCAAACTCGGCTTTTGTCTATAGTGTAAAATTGCGGATTTGTCATTATTTCTGTAGAGAATTTTTTGGTAAAACGGCAAGTAAATTGCATCGGAATTGCTATGTACCGTTATCTAAAAAAAGACATTGTTGCACCTAAGCGATGAAAAATGCGGTTTTTCGTTGATGATGCACCGTATTATCCTATTTTTGCTTAGATTATTCCAATTTTTACTGTTTCGTATGCTTTTTTCGCTTAACGATGCCTCGACGTTGCGGCTTGTGCAAATAGCCCTTGCCGAAGATATAGGCACGGGCGATGCTACCGCCGAAAGTATTTTTGATGACAATGATTACGCGGTTGCCGAAATTATAGTTAAAGCCGAAGGCATTATCTGCGGGTTGCCTATAGCCGAGCTTGTGTTTCGCAAGGTTTCGCGTAGAATAGATTTTCAATCGCTTGTAACCGACGGTACCGAAGTTGTTGCGGGTACGGCAGTTGCTTGTTTGTCGGGTGTTGCGGCCGATATTTTGGCAGGAGAGCGTACAGCCCTCAATTTTCTGCAACGAATGAGCGGCGTGGCTACTTTAACGCGGCGTTATGCCGATGCGGTTGCCGGAACGGGTACAACCGTACTCGACACGCGCAAAACCATTCCGGGCTGGCGTTTACTCGACAAATACGCCGTAAAAACGGGCGGTGGGTCTAATCATCGTTTCGGGCTTTTCGATATGGCGATGATTAAGGATAATCATATTGCGGCGGCGGGCGGTATTGCACCGGCACTCGAAAAATGCAAGAATCATCTATCCGGCAGAAATATCTCCATAGAAATTGAAACCGACGGTTTGGACCAAATTCGCGAGGCACTTGCCTGCGGCGGATTCCAGCGTATAATGTTCGATAATTTTACGCCGCAAGAAACCGCCGAAGCGGTGCGATTGGTAGGCGGGCGTTGCGAAACCGAATCATCGGGCGGAATTACTCTGGATAATATTCGCCATTACGCCGAAACGGGCGTTAATTTTATATCGGTAGGCGCGCTTACCCATTCGGCAACGGCTCTCGACATCTCTTTGGATATGCGCTTGCAACCTCGCGCACAATCGCCTCTTACGCATATAGGCCCGCTTTATTCTACTGAATCTGAGATTGCTCCTTCTTGGGAAATAGAACGGAAGCCGCGACGGAAATAGCCAATATACCTACAACTACCCCAAGCGCAACTGCGATAGGAATATGCACTATATCGGTAATAGACATTTTTATGCCGATAAACACGAGAATTATCGCCATACCGTAATTAAGGTAATGGAATATTCGTAATATTCCGGCAAGCGCAAAATAAAGACTGCGAAGACCAAGAATTGCAAAGATATTGGACGTATAAACGATAAAATAATCGTCCGAAATGGCTAAAATTGCCGGAATGGAATCCACCGCAAAAATCAAATCGGTAGTTTCGAGCAGTACAAGCACGGCAAACAGCGGAGTAGCGAACGTATGCCCCAGCTTCTTTATGAAAAAACGGTCGCCGTAGTAGTATCGGGTTACGCGTACAAAACGCCGGAGCAATCGCAAAACGGGATTTTTTTCGGGTTCAACTCCATGCTCCTTTTGCAGCATCAGTTTAATGCCGGTAAATATAAGAAATGCCCCGAAAATGTAGACGACGCCGTGAAACTCATGTAGCAGCTTAAC
The DNA here is from genome assembly GCA_020852855.1 of Bacteroidota bacterium. Lineage (GTDB taxonomy): Bacteria > Bacteroidota > Ignavibacteria > Kapaibacteriales > UBA961 > JADZAA01. Next base: position 715 of record JADZAA010000106.1, on the reverse strand, counting down.
ACCGGCTATTATAAACAAGGCACGCATAATCAATGCGCCTATTATGCCCCAAGACAATACCTTATGCTGATAACGCGGCTCTACTTTGAAATAGCCGAACACCGCCAGAAATACGAATAAATTGTCGACGCTCAACGACTTTTCGATAAGATAGCCTGCGGTGAACTCAAGAGCCTTATCCGCTCCTTCAAAATAGTAAATGCCGTATCCGAATAATGCCGCAAGCATTATCCACACAACGCTCCAGCGAAGGGACTTTTTTACCGATATTTCCTGATTGGGAGGATTTATTATCAATAAATCCAATACCAGCATAACCAGAATAAAAACGTGAAATGCTATCCAAAGCCAAACCGGTTCTTCTTGCATAAGCCGTAAATTGATTACCTGAAAACAAGGCGCAATTAAATAAAGTTCTGCGGGGAAACATAGTCCGCATAAGCGATTACTTCACGTCCGAATACTGCAAGGCGTTTATTGGTTTTTGCCTATAAACGGTAATTTGCGGCTATTGCGATTTTCATGAAATTTTGTGTATTGCTTTTCGCTGACAGCGCGTTGAAATACGCATATAGAACGCACTAAATATAAAGGCATTACTAAAATTTTAATGGAGCAAAGTTAAGTTTTCCGAAGTAGAATAGGGCGTTAATTCTAAATCGCTCGAAATTTAAAAATCCTCTTGCTTTAGATATTACCGATTGTATTTTCCCGT
>JADZAA010000105.1 GCA_020852855.1 Bacteroidota bacterium | reverse complement strand
TATAGGATATTATCCGACCGATTAAGATTGCGCAATATAAATTTTTACAATGAAGTATTAGAAGTTTGTGCAGGTTTATGGAATTATTGTCTAACTAATTGATTTACAATGTAACAACTACTCTAATCTATGAATATTTGCAGTAAGTCTGCGGAAAGAACGAGCAGATATACCTCTGTTTAAGCATAAAAAACAATCCTGAGCAGACGGCTTGCATGATATTTATTCTGTTGTTTTTTTACTGTTTTTTTTTGCGCCTGCTTTTGTTTTTGTGCCTCCGCTTTTTGCGTTTGTTTTCTTTGCACCTGCTTTTGTTTTTGCACCTCCGCTTTCGGCAGAAGCTTTTTTCGCGTCTGCTTTTGCCGGAAATTGTTCCCCGACTAATTTGCGACAATCTTCCAATGTCAGTGTTTCGGGATTTACGCCTCGCGGAATTCTTGCATTTAGCTCGCCGGCTTTGATGTAAGGTCCGTATTTCCCACGTAATATGCGCATGGTGGCATCGCCTTCAAATTCACGTATTACCGCGCTTTTCACTGCTTCCCGTTTCTGTATAATCAGTTCAATCGCCCGTGCTTCCGTTATGGTCAGCGGGTCATCCGGCGGTTCTATTGAGCAAAATTGCCCGCTGTGCTGAATATACGGGCCGTATTTCCCGATGGCAACTTTCATTTCCGCACCCTCGAACATTCCGACGATTCTCGGCAACCGAAATAATGCAATCGCTTCTTCCAAAGTTATGCTTTCCAAAGAAGTATGAGGCGGCAAACTTGAAAACTTCACGTCGGCCTCGCCGGCTTCGCCGATTTGTATCATAGGCCCGAAACGTCCGTATTTTGCAATTACTTTACGCTCTGTTCCGGGTTCTGTGCCCAGCAGTCGGTCGTTGCGCTTTGCTTCGCCCATCGTGTTTTCCACAGTTTTGTGGAAAGGCCCGTAGAACTCGTCGAGCATCGCAACCCATTGCTTTTGTCCCTCGGCGATTTCGTCGAACTGTTTTTCCACGGTTGCCGTGAAATTGTAGTCCATTATTTGCGAAAAATATCTGATTAAAAAATCGGTTACGATTCCGCCCACGTCGGTAGGAAATAATTTTTGCTTTTCCGCACCGTAGGATTCCGTTTTTACTTCTTTCTCAACTTTTCCGTCCGGCAAAAGCGTCAAAATCGAATAATCGCGCTGTTTTGCCTCGCGGTCTTCTTTTACTATGTAGTTCCGTGTTTGAATGGTCTGGATAGTCGGCGCATAAGTTGAAGGGCGGCCGATACCGAGATCTTCAAGTTTTTTTACAAGGCTTGCTTCATTGTATCGGGCAGGCGGTTTGGCAAATTTTTCTGTGGCGGTCATATAATTGAAACCCAATTTTTCGCCTATGCTCACAATAGGCAAAAGGTTCGTATCATCTTCTTCCGCATCGTTATCGGCAGACTCGCCGTAGACTTTCAAAAAGCCCTCGAATTTCAGCACTTCGCCTTTTGCAATAAGGTCTTGTTTCACAAGGTCTTGTTCCAGAAGGTATTTTTTCACAAGGTCTTGTTTCACGGTGGAAACATTTACCGTAATAATCGTGCGCTCAATCTGCGCATCGGCCATTTGCGAGGCTGTGGCGCGTTGCCAAATCAGCTCGTAAAGGCGGCGAGCGTCGCGGTCATGAGCGTCAATCGTGCGCCGGTCGAAAGCGGTAGGTCGAATAGCCTCGTGCGCTTCTTGCGCTCCGGCCGCTTTGGTAGAATATCGTCGGGTATTGGCGTAATTTTCACCCCAAGATTTTAATATTTCTTCGTGCGCCATGCCGAGAGCAATGTCCGAAAGATTTACCGAATCGGTCCGCATATAAGTAATATGCCCGGCTTCGTATAAGTCTTGCGCCAATTTCATCGTTTTTGTTATCGAAAATCCGAGTTTCCGGCTCGCTTCCTGTTGCAATGTAGATGTTGTGAACGGCGGCGAAGGCGATTTTTTTGAGGGTTTTATCTCTAAATTTTTTACGGTATATTCTGCACCTGTACATTGGCGTAAAAATGTTCCCGCATCACTTTGCACGGCAAATCGTTCGGATAATTCCGCCTTGAACGATTTTTCTGTAGGAATTGAGAATAAACTGGCTGTTACTTTATATGCGGACGAGCTTTCAAAGCCGGCTATTTCGCGCTCTCGTTCAACTATCAGGCGAACAGCAACGGACTGCACACGCCCCGCCGAAAGTGAGGGCTTCACTTTTTTCCAAAGTATGGGCGAAAGTTCAAATCCCACTAATCGGTCGAGAGTTCGCCGCGCCTGCTGTGCATCTACCAAATTATAGTCAATATCGCGCGGCGAGGCAAATGCCGCCATAATCGCCGGCTTCGTAATTTCGTGATATACAACACGTTTAACGTTTTTTCTGTCTAATTGCAGCTCTTCGTAAAGATGCCATGCAATAGCCTCGCCTTCGCGGTCTTCGTCGGTGGCAAGCCATACCATTTCGGCCGATTCGGTCAGTTTACGCAGTTCCGACACAACTTTTTTCTTTTCGTTCGGCACTTCGTATCGCGGGCGATAGCCGTTTTTAACGTCAATTGCATTATCTTCTTTCGAGAGGTCGCGAATATGCCCGAACGATGCTTTTACGATATAATCGCCGCCCAAATATTTTTCGATTGTTTTTGCTTTAGCGGGAGATTCCACTATTACCAGGTTCTTTGCCATAAATGATTGTCTGTTGTCGGTATTTAATTTTCGGTTTTTGCAAGTTTTATTGAGATGTTTTTTTCACTTGCATTTTTCGATAAGTATTATTTTTGCTTGTTAAATTCGCAGGCTGCAATATCCGGGCAAGCCGCAAAAATTTGCCAGGAATGTTTCACGGGTTTAAATCCGAATTGTTTGCAAACCCTTTCTTGCAAATCTTCCAGCTCTTTCTCGTAAAATTCGATTATATGACCACACTCTACGCATATCAAATGGTCGTGGTCGGGCATACGCGATGAAAGTTCGAAATGCGCACTGTCGCCCTGAAAGCGATGCTTCATCAATATTGCGCATTTGGTCAGCAAATCGAGCGTCGAATAGATTGTTGCACGCGATATACGGTCGCCCTTGCCACTCATGTAAAAATATAAATCATCGGCACTAAAATGCTTGTCCAATTCGGCAATACGGTCTAAAACGCGATAACGTTCCTGCGTATTGCGATAGTTTTTTTTCTTGAGAAAGTCGGCGAATTGTCGTTTTAATTCATCGACATCTGTTGCGGCAGAAGGCATAAAGTCGGATTAAAATAGATACTAATGCCCAAAAATTTAACTCTAATTTACGGGAAATGGGCGAAAGCGGCGGCTAAAACGACAGTTTTCTGTTTGTGAATATGAATTTTTCGGCCGGGCAAGTGCGCCCGTCGGCGGAGTTTTTGTAGTTTACGGCATTTATTGCGCATTTCGATATTGTCGCGAAATTTGCAATGAGTGCAAAGCAAAAAGTGCCTTGCTTACCTGATACGAAATTCAACGGTACGGGGATAAGCGCAACATCAAAAACATATTGCCGTATTTGTACGGGTGAAGTACGCCGGCGAATAGTTTCCGTGATTTATTTCTCGTTTTGCTTGTATTCGATTGACAACCGTAACCGAAAAAAATGTAATTGTTCCAAGAAAATTATGGATGCTTCGGATATGATTCCGCGCTGTAAGGGCAATATAACTATGGGTATTATTCTTATTACGCTGGGCGGAGTATTGCTTGCCCGTAATTTTATGCCCGATATTGATATTACAAGTTATTGGCCATTACTGCTTATAGGTATTGGCGCAGGTGTGTTGTTGCGGGTTTTACGCTCGAATAACGATTTGTAAAGGATCGGCATCTATGTTCTTGGGAATGGCATTTCTTACGCTTGCTCTTTGTGCATTACTCTCGTCGTTCGGCTTTGATTGGATATTCGCAAACGAAATCGCAATAAAGTTTTGGCCGTCATTATTGGTGTTTTTGGGAGCGGCCACTTTGTTGCGACATTGTTTTGCCAAAACCGTATTATACGGCATGGCGGGTTGTATAGCCGGTGCGTCGCTGTATTCAGCCTATATTATGACAACTCGGATTGCGGATAAAGTAACTGCTGCCCCTACGGCTGTGGCTGCGCCCACGCAAACGTTCAATCTGCCGTATAAAGAGTCCGTTAAAAATGCAGAGTTTCATTTTTCGGGCGGTGCGGTATCTATAAAAATCGGCGATACTACACCGGAACTTGTTGCCTCGATTGTGGAATCTTCGATTGGCGATTATTCACTCGAGGATATGTCGCCTGCCGACTCCATTGCATCGGTTGTAATGGCTATGGGCGACGTGCCGCACGCCACCGCGTCGCTTGCGGCAAAAAATAAAGTTGAAATCAAATTAAATTCCGCTCCTGTTTGGGATATGAATTTTGAGTTCGGTGCCGCCGCCGCACGATTAGACCTGCGAAAATATCGCATTCGTTCGCTTAATATTTCTTGCGGCGCATCAAATGCAGTATTGCAACTCGGCGATATGTTCGACTCTTCCAGCGTCAATATCGAAGGCGGAATAATGAAAATGCAGATAGAAGTTCCTGATTCCGCAGGTTGTAAAATTATAGGCGAAGACGGCCCGAATTCCTTCTCTTTCGACGGGTTTGAGGTTAACGGCGATGAAGATTGGCAAACGCCGAATTTTGACGATGCAAAGCGCAAAATAATAATAAACCTCGATGCAGGCCTCAGCAAAACATCTGTTCGTCGCGTACAAAGCCGTCCGTAGTAATTTTTCCTTGCCGCAATTTCCGGCCATTAAGCCTAAACGCTTGTACATCTCGTAAAAACAGCAAGTTTCGCTTAGGGTTTTTATCTTTAGTTCTATCCGTAAATTTCGGCGCAAACCTTGCAACTTCGCTCTTTTTATATACTCCGCCGCAAAGAGTTATTGCAAATAGCCTTAGTTTTGCATAAAAATTTCTTCATTTTTCTACAAAACGTATGAAAACAACCATAGAACCGTTCAAAATAAAATCGGTTGAGCCTATTCGCTTTACAACTGCCGAGCAGCGCGCCGCGCTGATACGCGAAGCTTATTACAATCCGTTTTTTCTGAAATCCGAAGATGTGTTGATTGATTTTCTTACAGACAGCGGCACAACGGCCATGAGTGCAAAGCAATGGTCGGGCATAATGGACGGCGACGAGGCTTATGCCGGCTCACGCAGCTATTTTCGTTTTGAAGATGCTGTCCGCGACTTAACCGGATTTAAGCATATTATTCCGACGCATCAAGGCCGTGCCGCCGAGAAAATTCTGTTTTCGGTAGTAGGAGGCGCGGGTAATATAATCCCCAATAATACGCATTTCGACACTACGCGGGCAAATGTGGAATACAGCGGCGCGGAAGCGGTAGACTTACTTAATGAAATCGGCAAAAAACCGGAAGTAATAGCCGATTTTAAGGGAAATATGGACGTTGAATCACTCGAACGCCTTATTCAGGAGCGCGGTGCGGAACATATTCCTTTGATTATGATTACCGTAACAAATAACAGCGGCGGCGGACAGCCTGTTTCTATGGCGAATATACGAGAGGTTAGGCGCGTATGCGACCGTTACAATATACCGCTGTTTATAGATGCTTGCCGATTTGCCGAAAATGCTTACTTTATCAAATTGCGCGAACCGGAATTTGCACAAAAATCCGTCAGGGAAATTGCCCGCGAAATGTTCTCTTATGCCGACGGTTGCACTATGAGTGCGAAAAAAGACGGCATGGTAAATACGGGAGGATTTTTGGCCATGAACAATGACGATTGGGCCGCAAAATCTAAGAATATTCTGATAATTACCGAAGGATTCACAACTTACGGCGGACTTGCCCGCCGCGACCTCGAGGCAATAGCTCAAGGTTTGGAAGAAGTTCTCGACGAAAATTATTTGAATTACCGTATTCGTTCCACAGAGTATTTCGGTAAAAAATTAACCGAAGCAGGTGTACCGCTTCTTCTTCCTACCGGCGGACACGCCATATATCTCGATGCGCGTAGATTTGCGCCGCATATTCCGCCGGAGCAATTTCCGGGGCAAGCCGTAGTATGCGAAATATATCGAATCGCAGGTATTCGTTCTGTGGAAATAGGCTCGTTGATGTTTGGCAAAACAGCAGAGAACGGGCAACATATCGCACCGCCTATGGAGCTTGTTCGATTGGCAATTCCGCGCCGTGTTTACACACAAAGCCACATTGATTATTGCATCGAGGCAATAGTTGAAGCTTACGAAAAACGCAATGATTTGCGCGGAATGAAACTTATTTACGAAGCACCTTATCTGCGGCATTTTACGGCACATTTGGAGTATGTTTAAGCACTGCGCCGCTTAAAATTCAGCCTGATTTCTGCCGCGCAACAGCCGCCGCCGCCCGTAGTTCGGGATAGCCGTATTTTGCACCTACTATACTGCGTAAGTCTTTAAGTGTTATTACGGGATTGCGACGTATTTCGGCCCCGACAGCCGCACTTAGTTCGTCGGATACGATGAATATGCCGCTGAAGTCCGCGCCGGCCTGCGCCGCTTCTTCGATGTGCATAGCTATTGTGGTCGGTGCAAGGTCGCGCTCCTCGCTGATTTGCTGTATGGATTTGCCGCGTCGCAACATGGCAAGCGTATTCGCCGCCGTTTCGGATATTTGTTGGGCGGCGGCACGGTTTTCTTCTGCAAGCCGCCAAGAACGGACAGCTTCTATTACGCCGTGTCCGCATCTGGCAACAAAGGCGGCATTTACCTCATGGATTGCGGATAAATCGCCCAGAGTTGTCGGAGCCGCCAAAGCAATGGCTGCGAGCGCGTCGTCGTCGGCAAGTGCATCGGCGCGGATATCGTCCTGCATTGCATAATTCTCGCGCAATTCGAGCAACCGTGCCAGCAAATCGGACGGCGGCTCGGAATATGCAGAGCGATACGCGGCAATCGGCTTATACACGGTAACAGCTCGCCGCACTCCGTCTTCGGTAAGAGAAATTACCGGATAGAGCTCCGCGCCATAACGCAGCAATCGCGATGCAAGTGCATATTCGATAATACTTTCCGTTTCCTCTCGCGAGAATCCTTTTGCCTGCCCGAAAGTCTGCAACTCGTCAAGCCGGTAATTCTTGATTTTTCGGCTTTTTTCTCCTAAAATCATATCCGACAAGGCCGTTTTTCCGAAACGTCCGTCTAGTTCGGAACTTGCAGAAAGTATAATTTGCAATAGAAATTCTTCGCGCTTATTAAGTTCGGTTTTATGCTCGGGCACTGCAATACAGCTGCTGCACGCGCCGCAATTACCGGATTTTGCACTGCTTTCAAAATACGACAGTATAAAATTCCGTTTGCACTCGGCAGTGGTTGCATAGCGTTCCACCACATCAAGTTTCTGGAAAGCACGGCTGCGTCGTCGTTCGAGAGCCTCCAGGTCTATTGGCGTTTGTTCAAACGGCATACGTTCGAGCGCAAGTGCAAGACCTCCGTCTTTCCCCGGCTGATGAAAGCGCAGTAATCTGGCATATTCGAGGGCGCGAACGGCCGGTTCGAACACGTCGGGCGTAATATCATGCTTTGCATACATTGCCGGCATATCTATTTCGGCCGGCCCGCTCAAAGCTTGTGCGCCAACGCTTCTAAGTAATGCGGAAAGTGCTTTTTGCCGGTCGGCCGTAGTGTTGTGAAAATACTCTTTCAGCCGTTCATGACTTGCCGTAAACTGTACGGTTGCAAAGGGTTGCGCTTTTGTCAGTCTTGTAATTCCGTTAAGCTCAAACAATGACATTATTGCAGAAACGCTGATTTCGGGTATTTGTGTGCGTGCGGCTATTTGCCGGCTGTCGAGAAGAATAGGGGCGTTTGGCTTTGCCCCCACGGGCGTTCCCGTTATTTCGTATAAAGTTTCGTAAACAATACGTATTTGCTCGCGTTCGGGGTAGGCGGAGCGAATAAAAAACTCCATAAGCCGACGGTCTGCGGGCTGATACAACATAATGCACCGCGACGGCAAGCCGTCGCGGCCTGCACGTCCGGCTTCCTGATAATATGCTTCGAGAGTAAGCGTTAAATCGCAGTGGATTACGTTGCGTACATCGGATTTGTCTATTCCCATGCCGAACGCGCTTGTGGCTGCAAGTATTTTGCAATTTCCCGACAGAAATTCCTCTTGCGCATAGTTTCTGTGTGCGTCGGAAAGCCCTGCATGATAGACGAGCGCGTAACGCCTATACTCGCGTATTCTTTCGGCGAAATTTTCCGCGCGTTTGCGCGACGCACAGTAAATAATCGTTGACCCGTTCGGCGTTTCGTCTAGAATATCGCAGATACGTTCCGCTTTATTTTGCGTGGTTTCGGTATAATACGCTAAATTCGGCCGGTCGAAGCCGCGTACAAATACTTTAGGCCGCCGAAGTTCGAGATGTCGCGCAATATCCATGCGAACATCATTTGTGGCAGTAGCTGTCAGGGCAATAACGGGAATGCGTCCGATTGCTTTGAAAAGTCGCGGAATTTGCAGATACGACGGGCGGAAATCATGCCCCCATTCCGAAATACAATGTGCCTCGTCCACAGCCAGAAAAGACGGTCGAATTAAACGTAACTCATTGAGAAATGACGTACTGTCCAATCTCTCCGGTGCTATGTACAACAATCTCAGCCGTCCGGCGCGTGCTTCAATCAAGCGGTTTGTAATTTCTTCCTGCGAAAGCAAACTATTGATAAATGCAGCCGGAATCCGAGCGCGAATAAGTGCGTCTACCTGATCCTGCATCAGCGCGATAAGCGGCGAAACAACCAATGCTATGCCATCGCAAAGCATTGCCGGAATTTGATAACACAAAGATTTTCCTCCGCCCGTCGGCATTACGGCGATAACGTCATGCCGCTCGGCTACCGAACGTATAATGTCTTCCTGTCCGGCACGAAACGATGCGTAGCCGAAATGCTTTTGAAGAATCTCATGGGCTGCGTCCGAAGAATACGACATAATAAAATCAAAAAAAAGATAAAAAGCGACGTTATATCGAATCGGCAAAAAGTGCCGGCACGTAAATTTAACTCAAATCTTAAAGCATATTCAATCCCGGCGAGAATAGCCGGAAAACGGCAAAAAACTTATACTTTTGTAGTATAACACACAATTTTTTCGCGTCAGCCGTCCAAACGTTTTTGTTTCCTAACATTTGACGAAAATGATTTACGTAACCCGACGCTCGCAATTTTCGGCTGCGCACCGATTGTTCAATCCGTCGTTCAGTGCGGATCGGAATGATATGGTGTTCGATAAATGCAACAATATACACGGACATAATTATACGCTGGACGTAACCGTAAAAGGACTTCCCGACCCCGAAACCGGCTATGTAATTAACTTGAAAATTCTGCGCGATATAATAGAAGCGGAAATAATCGAGAAAGTTGACCATAAAAACCTTAATGTAGACGTAGAATTTCTCGACGGACTGATACCGACGGCAGAGCATTTAGCTGTAACGGCTTGGCGCATTTTGGAGAAAAAAATTCCCGCCGGAGCTTTACATTGCGTAAAATTGTTCGAGTCGGAAAATAATTTTGTTGAATATCGCGGCGAGCCTGTAACGTTGCATCGCTTTCACACGCAACAATTCGCCGAAAAGGCCTGAACGACTGCTTTATGACGAATCACAACTCAAATTCTTCTTTCCAAAGCGGTTCGCACCTTACCGAGAATGAAATAGAACACGACTTCATTTGCGAAACCGACGAATTTCCAAGTGTTGACGCGCTAGGGCGCGAATTGTTCGACGCAAATGCCAATCGCCCGCTTAGCGACGATGAACGTGCGGATATGGCGGTAAAATTAGAGGAAAAAATCTGTGAAATGTTCGATATACTGCGCATTTCGCGCCGCGACCCCAACAGCCGCGACACACCGCATCGCCTTGCGCAAATGTGGACAAACGAACTGTTTCACGGGCGCTATACACCGCCGCCGAAAGTTACCGTATTTCCGAACAGAAAAAACGTTGATGAACTTATTATCAGCAAGGGAATTACGGTGATGTCGCTATGCTCGCATCATTGGCAGCCCATCGTGGGCGAATGTGCCATTGGTTATTTACCGGGCGATTATATTCTCGGACTTTCAAAATTTAATCGAATCGTTGATTGGTTCTGTCGCCGCGGGCAAATACAAGAGGAATTAGGCGAGCAAATTGCGGATTTTCTCGAAATGTTGTTGCGTCCGAAAGCATTAGGCGTGGTAATTCGTTCCAAACATTTTTGCATGATTGCCCGCGGAGTGAAAGAAGATGAAAAACATTCTTTGATGACAACTTCCGTGATGCGCGGCGGTTTGCGCACCGACAGTACGCTCCGGCACGAATTTCTGTCCCTTATAGGTGCGTCGTAATATGACAGGCAAAATTCCGGACGCAGACTATGAAATTCCTTTCTGGGAAAAGAGGTTGCTTGTGGCCGGAATTGACGAGGCCGGGCGCGGGCCGCTTGCCGGTCCGGTTGTTGCGGCCGCCGTAATTCTGATGCCGATGCGACATAATCCGGGCTTTGCCGATTCAAAAAAATTATCCGAAAAAAGACGCGCCGAACTGTTGCCTCAAATATACGAACAGTCTTACGACGTTAAAACAGCCTTTATTTCCAATAATGAAATTGACGCGATAAATATACGCCGTGCTACTTTGCAAGCCATGACTGCAGCCTTGGACGCACTTTCGCCGCAACCGTATCATGCCTTGATTGACGGCAATTTCTTTTTGCATGAAACCATACCGTTTACTGCAATAGTCGACGGCGATGCAAAATGCCTTTCGATAGCTGCGGCCTCTATTGCTGCAAAATCTGCACGCGACCGTTGGATGATAGAAACTGCAGACGTTCGTTATCCCGAATACGGATTTGCCCAACATAAAGGCTACGGTGTAAAAAGTCATATTGAAGCGTTAAAAAAATTCGGGCCTTGCCCTCTTCATCGTCTTACTTTTCTTCGTAAATTATTTGACCTGAAACATGAATCGTTATTTCAAGAACATAAGAATAATCAGCCCGGCGCAAGATATGGATACACGTGCCGACTTATGGATTGAAGGCGGGAAAATACGCCATTGTTCGCCGCAACAAGCCGAAATCGGACGTGAAACAGAAGTAATTAATGCGGATAATTTAACCGTTATGCCCGGTTTGTTCGATATGCACGTGCATTTGCGCGAGCCCGGACACGAGCATAAAGAAACTATTCGAACAGGCACATTGGCAGCCGCAAACGGCGGATTTACTGGCGTTGTTTGTATGCCGAATACCGAACCGGCTATTGATTCGCGTATGACGGTAGAATATATTCAACGCCGAGCAAGCAACGGGGCGGTTGATGCACATTGTTGCGCTGCAATAACGAAAGCCCGTGCGGGAAAAGAACTTGCACCGCTTTTGGATTTGATGGAATCGGGCGCGGTAATGTATTCCGACGACGGCGGATGCGTGGAAAGTGCCGAGATGATGCGCCGCGCTTTCGATTATGTAGCCGAATTCGATTTACTTCTTACACAGCATTGCGAAGAACATTCACTTACGCGAAATTTTGCTGTAAACGAAGGTGAAATGTCGGCAAAAATGGGCCTGAAAGGCTATCCTGCCGTAGCGGAAGATATTATCGTTGCACGCGATATTTTATTGGCCGATTATTGCGGAAACAGACGCTATCACGGAGCGCATATAAGCACTGCGGGCGCGGTAAGGCTGTTTCGCGAAGCAAAAAATCGCGGTCAGCGCGTTAGTTGCGAAGTCGCGCCGCATCATTTTATTCTCGATGAAAGTACTGTTCAAGGTTTTAACGTAAATGCAAAGATGAATCCGCCTTTGCGAACCCGCCGCGATATTGAAGCGATATTGCAGGGTTTGGCCGACGGCTCAATAGATTGCATTGCCACCGACCACGCGCCCCATGCATTGCACGAGAAAAACGTGGAATTTTCTCTTGCCGCAAACGGTATTATCGGGCTTGAAACTTCACTTGGTTTATCACTAACGTATCTATATCATACCGGCGTAGCGTCATTATCGCGCATTGTCGAGCTTATGAGCGTGAACCCACGACGTGTTTTGAATCTGCCGCAACCGTTAATCGCCAGCGGCGAACCGGCAAATCTGACCTTTGTTGATGTTAATAAAGAATGGGTGGTATCGCCCGAACTTTTTTGCACAAAATCTTTGAATACACCTTTCGACGGTTATATTCTGAAAGGTCTGCCCGTTATGACGATAAATCGCGGAATTGTTACCGAATGTAAACTGACCTGATAGAAGTTTTTTACCGATGGAAGTCCGTAATCATTACTGTCCTAAACGTTTTAATTTTCAAGAAACGATTCAGCAATGATAAGCATTTAAGCGTTATTGAAGGCTTAAATTCAAACAGAACCCCTTGTGTAATTTTATTCATAGGTTCTGGGGGTGGCTCAAAGGGTTTGTCTAACCATTGTATTAAGTCGATCTTGACAAATAAGTTAAGCCGAATAAATGCCATCAGACTGGATAGATGCCAATTGTATTTTACCATTGCTTTAAGAGCACTTTTAGTAGAAGTATGGTAATTAAAGCCGTCCATATCTGTATACATACGGCATTGGGACTTGTGCCAATAAAGGATTTAATATCTGACCTTACGCAGTAGGTAAGAATTTGACAACATTTAGATGACGTAATTGTTTGAAAGCTGTTTGGGTAGCAGAGATATAGAGTTTCATTTTTAAGGCGGTATGATTGAGTTTGCTCGGAACACGC
>JADZAA010000104.1 GCA_020852855.1 Bacteroidota bacterium | reverse complement strand
ATAATAGATTTGTGAGAAGTTTGGAAGAAAGGAAGAAGGCATTTTGGACTATGTTTTCGCACTATCAGAAACCAAACAATGAATTGCAGAAGATTTGTGTAATAAATTATTGAACTCTATGTAAATAAAAACGCCGCTTACGGAAAGATAAGCGGCGCGGTAATTTTTAGGCTATATTGTAAAGTAGATGTAAAATTAAATTTTAACATCTAATTTTTTTCCAGAATTGATTTGCTGCTGTGCCGTCTGAACGGCGTTTTGCTGCCCTTGTGCATTTTGTTGAATCATTTGCAACAATTGGACTTGCGGCGAATTTTCGTCTATTGTCTGCTTTAGCACTTTTACTTGAATTTGCGGCTGAACAGACGTATTGCGTGCAGCTGCTTCGAGCAGGTTCGGTTGAACTGAATTGACTTGCATGGTGCGAACTCCGAAAATAATCGGTTATTTTACGACAAACTTAATCTATACGAACTACAATTCAAAGAAAAAAAATCGTGATATGTCCGCTAAACGCAAAAAAATTGTGATTCTTGGCCCCGCGCCGCCTTATCGCGGCGGAAATGCGATGTTTATCGCTTATTTATACAACGCTTTACTTGAAAATTACGATGTTGTTTTGCTGAATTATTCGTTACTTTATCCGTCGTTTCTTTTTCCGGGTGCAACGCAGTTCGACCTAAGCAAAAAATCCGTAAAAAATGTGAAAAGCGAGCGGATTATTAATTCGATAAATCCGTTTAATTGGTTGCAAGTTGCGCGTAGAATACGTCGCGAGCAAGCCGATTTGGTTGTGTTTGATTGGTGGAATCCGTTTTTTGGCCCGTGTCACAGGGTAATTTCATCGCTGATAAAACGCCGTTATAGCGGAAAAATACTGTTTCTTACCGAAAATTTTATTTCGCACGAAGCACGTACCATAGACCGTTTACTGACACGCATAGGATTATGCAATGCCTCGTGCTTTATGGCACTTTCGGATACGGTAGAGCGCGAATTGTCCGCACTTGCCGCCGGCAGAAAAATCTATCGCAGCGAGCTTCCGATGTTTGATTATTCGCTTGCGGGTTCGGGTTTTGACCGATCCGCCGAGCGAAAACGTCTCGGGCTTACAGACAACGACGATGTTTTGCTGTTTTTCGGTTATGTGCGTAAATATAAAGGACTTGATATTTTGCTCGAAGCAATGCCGGAAATTGTGCGTCGCGTTCCTCGTGCCAAACTTGTGGTTGCGGGCGAGTTTTATGATGATAAAGTCGCCTATGAGTCTATTGTCAGCTCTAACGGTACGGCCGGTATTGTTCAATTTTGGGATAAATTCATACCGAACGAAGATGTCGGGCGTTTCTTTGCCGCCGCCGATGTGGTTGTGCAGCCATATCGCAGCGCTACGCAGAGCGGTATTTTGAATACGTCGTACAGTTTCGGAGTTCCGGCTGTGGTTACCCGCGTAGGCGGATTGGAGCAATATGTGGACGACGGCATTACGGGAATTGTTTCGGGGCCCGAATCGCCGGAAGAAATAGCCGCCGGTGTGGAGCGTTTTTTTATTCTGAAGCAAAGCACTGATTTTGCCGCAAATATTCGCGCCCGCGTCAGCCGTAGCGGATTCAATAATATAGCCTCTGTTTTCGAGGAAATTCTGCGGGATTGCGAAGATTAAATTGTATCGTATTTTCAGCGGGAATAATTGCCGCAGGATGAAAAAAAATTGTTTTTACCATATAGAAAAAATTTGCGATTTTACTCAAATTGAATGGATTGCAATAGATAAAAGCAAAAAGCGTAACTTTGCGCTGTGAGGTTTTCTGTTTCACAAGGCGATCGGCGATAATTGTAAATCTTTCAATATAGTGCAGAAAATAGTATAATATCGTTATTATCGCGGTAAAATATTTGAGGTTTGATCAAAACTGCAAGAATAGAAACGTATATATGCATATTACCCGAACGGCAGAATTTTTTCACGCAAGCCATTCTACTCGATATGCCTGACCGCAGAACATAATTCTGCTCAATATAAACCGAAATCGATAATAATGCGTTGAAAATCATAATCTTACAACAGCCGTAAAGTATATCGGGTTATACTAAGAAAATAATGGCGATTGAATAGAAATCGCAACCGAATAAAACCTAAGAAACGGGGATACCCCCCGAAATTCGCCGGATTTTCCAGCAAAACATCAATAAAGGAGGGCAATAATGGCATTAACCCCAACTCCATACATCTGGATGAACGGAAATTATGTTTCATGGGAAGATGCGAAAATCCACGTTCTCTCTCATGTTGTGCATTACGGTTCGAGTTGGTTCGAGGGAATGCGCGCCTATAAAACGAGCAAAGGAACGGCTATATTTCGTTTGCGCGAGCATATACACCGTCTTTCGCTTTCCGTCAAAATTTATCGCGGAGAATTACCGTTTTCGGAAGAAGATATTTGCGATGCTTGTTGCGAGCTGATACGCCGGAATAAAGTGGAGGCTTGTTATTTGCGGCCGGTTGCATATCGAGGATACGGCGAATTGGGAGTTTATCCTTTGACTTGTCCTTTAGATGTGGCGATAGCTCTATGGAGTTGGGGCAAATATCTTGGCAAAGAAGCGCATGAACAAGGCGTAGACGTGTGCGTATCGTCGTGGCAACGTCTTACGAACAATTCGATGCCGGCCGCGGCAAAAGCCGGCGGCAATTATTTGAGCTCGCAGTTGATTCGTATAGAGGCTAATCAGCATGGCTATGCCGAAGGTATCGGACTTGATATAAACGGAAATGTGAGTGAAGGCAGCGGCGAGAATATTTTCTTTGTAAGCGACGGCGTAATTTACACACCTCCGATGAGTGCCTCTATATTGCAGGGTATTACCCGCGCATCTGCTATTACCATAGCCGAAGAGCTTGGCTGTAAGGTAGTCGAACAAGTCATACCGCGCTCTATGCTTTACACTTCCGACGAGATATTCTTTACCGGAACGGCAGTCGAGATAACGCCCGTTCGTTCGGTAGACAGAATCCCGGTCGGCAATGGAAGTGTAGGCGAAATCACTAAAAATATTCAGAAAAAATTCTTTGAAGTGGTTGAACAAGGTGAAGATGCCCGCGGCTGGCTTACGTTTATATAAAAGAGAGATTTGCTTGTTTTACGTGAAAGTCCCCAACCTTTTTTGTGATTGGGCAGATAATAAGTACCCGACAGGAGAGTTTATTTCTGTTTTTAGGGTAATTTTGCATTAATTTTTCAGTTACATTCTAAATATCAAGTTCGATAGACATGGCATCTTCCAAGAAAGCGACTTCCTCAAATGTGGAGCAAACGTCGAAATCCGCGAGCAAAACAAAAGTAGCCGTTCAATCGGCTAAACAAACAAAGAGCGGCAAAGCATCATCGGCAGCCACAAAAAATGCCTCGAGAACAGTAGCCGTTGCTCAAACTTCGGCGCAACAGAGTACGAAACCGTTTTCTGCTTTCGATATATCGGGGTTCGATAAAGAAACCGTGGTGCGTTGGTACGCTTTAATGCATCTTGGCCGTAAATTGGACGAAAAGGCTGCATTATACCTTAAAATGGCAAAGGGCTGGTCGTATCACGCGCCGTGCGCAGGCCATGACGGGATTCAGCTTGCAGTCGGTCAGATATTTCGTTCCGGCAAAGACTTCTTGTTTCCGTATTACCGCGATTTAATGACGTGCTTATCGGCCGGATTAACAATTGAGGAAATTATCCTTAACGGGTTAAGCAAAGACGGCGACGTAGCCGGCGGCGGACGGCACATGAGCAATCATTTCGCTAAACCTTCGGTAAGAATACAGAACGGTTCGTCGTGTACGGGCAATCACAGCCTTCATGCAGCGGGAACGGCACGTGCCATAAAGAAATACAGCGGCGGCGAGGTGTCTATTTATTCCGGCGGCGAATCGGCTTGCTCGGAAGGATATTTCTATGAAGCCGTTAACGGTGCGTCGCGCGAGAAACTGCCTGTTATATTTGTTATACAGAACAACGGATACGGCATTTCAGTTCCTGTGGAAGAGCAAACGGCAAATGCGCGTATCTCAGATAATTTTACGGGTTTTAAGAATTTACTGATAGTTAATTGCGACGGCCGCGACCCGTTCGATTCTTATCGTGCAATGCAAAAGGCGCGAGAATATGTGTTATCGGGTGAAGGTTGCGCAATGGTTCATGCAGACTGTGACCGCATAGGCTCACACTCGAATTCTGATAATCACGAATTATACCGTACAAAAGAAGAGATAGAGGAGATGAAAACGCGCGATCCGTTGCCGCGTTTCAGGTCTATGATTATTGAAAGCGGAATTTTAACCGAAAAACAAGTTACCGAGATTGAGGCTGAGAATCAGCGTCAAATTTTTGCGGCGGCCGATAAAGTAGAGATTGCTCCCGACCCGTCGCCGGAATCTTACAAAGAGTGTTTAATGCCCGAAGCTATTGTCGGCTACGACGATAATTCGGAAAGCCGCTACGTTAATAATCCGAATGAGCCGCAACTTACTTTCCGCGAGGCAATTAATACGGCTCTTATGCAGGAGTTCCGTCGCAACCCAAATACTTATCTTTGGGGGCAAGATGTCGCTTCGCTGAAAAAGCAGGGTATATTCAATGTTGTAAAAGGAATGCTCGACGAGTTTGGCAACGACAGAGTTTTCAACGCTCCGATAGCCGAAGATTTTATAGTTGGAACGGCAAACGGCTTCAGCCGATACAGAGAAGATATTCGTGTAGTCGTGGAGGGAGCCGAATTTGCCGATTATTTCTGGCCGGCTATGGAGCAGCTTATAGAATGTTCTCATGATTATTGGCGCACAAAAGGGCAGTTTTCGCCGAATGTCGTCATAAGGCTTGCCAGCGGCGGATATATTCAGGGAGGATTGTATCATTCGCAGTCGCTTGACGCGATTTTTGCCCATATTCCCGGAATTAGAGTAGTATGCCCGGCGTTTGCAGATGATGCTATCGGCTTGATGCGAAGTGCGATTCGTTCAAAAGGTACTACAATGTATCTTGAGCCTAAATTTTTATACAATTATCGTCCGTCTTCGGCTTCGTTGCCGGGCGACGATTTTATAATTCCGTTCGGTAAAGCGAAAATTCGCCGCTCCGGAACCGATGTTACGGTTGTAAGCTACGGTAATGCGGTGCATTTGTCGCTACGTGCGGCGAATAGGCTTGCAGACGAAGGTATTTCTTGTGAAGTTATAGATTTACGTTCGTTGTCGCCATGGGATAAAGATACAGTATTTGCTTCTGTTCGTAAAACAGGCCGTGCGGTCGTTGCTCATGAGCATTATTTGAATGTAGGGTTCGGGGCAGAGGTTGCCGCGTCAATAACTACCGAGTTATTTAAATACTTAGATGCCCCCGTGCAACGAGCCGCTTCAAAAAACGTTCCGGTGGGATTTGCAAAGTCATTAGAAGCGGCTATTCTTCTTAATGAGGAGGACATAGTATCTGCAATTCGGTCGGTTATAGTGTTTTGAAGTGTGCAAATAACGGGTGTGAAAAAAAACTGACAGTGTGCAAATAGGCCAACGTTGAAAATATAGAAGAAAAGTAGAGTTTCGGCGAAATGTCTGCAATCGAAAAAGTTTTTGGTTGTTTATTCGCCGATATAGCGGTATATTTGCATATTCAGGTGATATGCCTATTATGTAAAAATGGGTGTTTGCGCCCGTAGCTCAACCGGACAGAGCGTTGGATTCCGGTTCCAAAGGTTGGGGGTTCGACTCCCTTCGGGCGCGCATTTCCTGAAGCAAGGCGCGGCAAGACGATGTTTTGCCACCCAATAAATAATTGTTTTATACTAATAATCAAGACGAACTGCTCATACTGAAAATATGGCAAACTCCATGAAAACCAAAGCCGGTGAAACGGCTCTTGGATTGCGGGCTGAAACCTCCGATACTGATAGCGACGCTGCCGGCATTGCGTCGGCTGATACGTCAACAATTCGCTTGGCAAATCAATTTATTACTTCTAAAATTAAGTTAATAGCAGCGGGTGCGGTAGTTGTTGTGCTTGGAGCGGCCGCTGTTATGTACTATCTTTCTTCGTCCAAGGAAAGTGCAACGCAAGCGTCGTTAGAACTTTCACGCGCAATGGGTTATTACGAGGCCGGCGATTGGGCTAAAGCATTGGAAGGCGACCCATCTAAGCAGGTGCGCGGCGAATCTGTTGTTGGGTTAAAGACGATATTTAATGAATATGGAAGGTCGGAAGCCGGAAAAACTGCCGCATTTTATGCCGGAACAGCACTTGTGCAACAGCAAAAGTACGACGAAGCTCAAGAATACTTTGAGCATGCGTCGTCAAGCAATGCTCTTGTTGTGGAAACAGGTTCGAAAGCCGGGCTTGCTTTATGTAAAGAAAAAAGTGGCGATTATTCGTCAGCGGCCGCTTTATATTATGACGCAGCCAATTTAGGTAAATCTGCAGGCTTGGAAGAACGATATAAGTTTTATTCGGCCCTGAACTATGAAAAATCGAATATGAAAGACAAGGCTATATCTATTTATTCGGATCTGTCTATGCAGAACTCTGCATCGGAGTTTGCCGGCGAAGCTAAAAATTCATTAGCAAGGCTTGGCACGATTATTGAATAAATTACGCATTACGTTGCGCTATGCCGTGAGCGGGATAGTGCGATGTGCATCAAAAAAGAATCTAAATTCATAAAAGTATAAAGTTTCTATCATCCAAGCGGAGGTATTATGCAACGTTGGTTTCGTTTAAGTGCGCTTCTACTTGTCTGTCTGATGGCGGCAAGTATAGGCTATGCACAAAAACCACGCGTACAAGTTTCAGGGCGAATCGCCTCGAATGAAGTGCGTATCTTCCTCCAGGACTCTATCTATCAGATAAGCGGCACATATATGATTGCCGGAACTCTGTTGATTGAGCCGGGAACGGAGGTTGTCTTTTTAGACAATGGTCGAATCATTGATTCGGTCGGCGGTCGCATTGTGGCAGATGGAAGAATGACGGCAACGTATAACGGTACAAGCCCGGCATCATTAGGTCTGTTGCAATACAATGACCCGCGTTACTTTCTGAGTTCGAGCGTGGTTAGCGAAGGATCTATTAACGAGCCCACGATTGATCCGGCGAAGTATGACTATATTTTTAACGTGATTCTTGATACCGCAACGAAAAAGTTGCGGAATCTTACCTCACCGGAGTATTATTACAGCCAAGGGGCAAACGGTGTAAAAGTTTCGCCGATGCGGGCAATGATGTGGACGGCAGCCCGCTTGCATTCGGACGACGACATTATACGTTTCCAGCAATGGCGGCGTTTGTTCGGGGTAACCCCGAGCATTCCGGCGAACTTGGGCAACCGAAGGATCGTTTTTCGCGGACAGCCGATAAACGATTACTCGCGTGAATGGGGACATATTATTGTTCTGCCGGGCGCACGTGCCGCATTTTTCCGTGATTGCGACTTCCGCGATTTCCGTAAAGATACGACCGTAGATAACCGTCCGATTTACGATACTGCACGTTTAGAACTAAGCGATAAGTTGCGTTATCTGAAATTAGACCAGATGATGAATCGGCTTACCAATGGCGCGGGCGGTGCTCTTACGAGTTTTGCCTCGAGAACTTGGCTTGTAAACTGCGAATTCCGCAACAATACCGCACGCTATCGTGCTGGTGCGTTACAATTGCTTCAGGCACCTTTGCCGGATAGTGCAGACATTGTACCTGCGTATAGAGTTTATCCCGATACAACCGATTTGAATATCGGCTATTATCAATGGAGCGATAAAAATCCGGCTCTTACGGAAGCAGACGGTTCGCCTATACAGCAACGTGTTGTACAATTAGACGAATTGGACAGAAATGTATATGAGCCGGCAGTTGCAAACGATGATAGTCGTCGCCAATTGGTAGATGATGCTCGCCTTGCTATTTTTACCGGCAGAATACGTCAGCTTACGTTCGAGAATAATCGGGCATTGCTTTCGGCAATAGATACTTTGCGTATAGGCGGCAAGCGAGTTGTTACCGATACGAACAAACCTTACGGACTGTTTGACGATACAAAATGGTGGAAAAACGAAGCGTTCGGCGGTGCCGTGCTGATTAGCGGCCGTGAACTTGACGAAAACCGGAAAATTGAAGTCGGGCTTGGTGTTAATGATAGTATACGTGTTGCAGACGGCCCGTTCGGCTTCAGAAGCTTCGGCTCAAAAGATTTTGTCGTATTCCATCATAACAAAGCAGTAAACAGGCAATTGCATCCGAACTCGCGCGGGGCGCGTGGCGGAGCATTGTACATAGGAAATTATACCTCAATGATTATTAACGGCTCGTTCCATGACAATGCAACGGAAACGCCGTATCAAAACCAATATAATATTGAACGCTACTCGTTGGGCGGTGCAATATATCACATGCAGACATTAGGTCGTTTGCAATTGCGCGGTCATCCGACATTGGCAACCGAATTTCTTAGAAATACAGCCGGTAGCGGTGGTGCCGTGTATGTTCACGGAAATACTGACCAGCGCCCTTCTCCGATTATAGGCGGCTCGGACGTACCGAATCCGCGCTTGCGCGACTACGGACGCAGAATAAGTTTTGAAGATAATAAAGCGGCCGCTCATGGCGGTGCAATCTATACTAATCGGAATATGACCGTGTACGGTGCAGGCGGCTTTATTAACGATCTGCCGCTGGCACAGGCTTATGGCCCGGGCTTCTCCGTAAGATTTACCAACAACAGTGCCGGATATTCCGGTGGAGCTATTGCAATTCATTTGCCCAGCATTGAACCGCCCGTTCCGATTGGACAGCGTTATATTCGCTTAGTCCGTGCAGATTTCAAGAATAACGTGGTGGGTGAATTGCCTGCCAATGCAACGCTTGAAGTTAAAAAGACGGTTCGCGGCGGCGGTGCCGTGTACTCTATGAATGGCGACCTGAATGTTGTAAAAGGTTGTACTTTCGACGGAAATAAAGCTTGGAACAGTAATGGCGGTGCTATCGCTATGATACATCCGCGCACTTCGTCCAAGCGTTTCTTCATATCAGATGCCGATGATATACACATCGCTCCCGACGGAGTTGCGATGCACGTTGCTTCTACGGACAGCTTGTTTACAAATCAACGTACTACCGCAGTTGCGGCAGACGTTAGAATGTTGACGCGCTTCTACAATAATATAGCCGAGCCAAATCCGGATGCTAATCTGCTTGGAAGCGGAACAACACAAATGGGATTGAAGCAAATAGATATAAAGCGTTTCCACCCCGGCTTCTTGCGCGATGTCTTAGGTAACGGAATGCGCGAGAATGGTGTTGGTTTGGGCGGTGCCATTTATATTCTTGACAGTGTTACAATGGAAAGAAGATTCCGTAGCGACTCTATCTATTTCAATCGCGTAAGAATGCAAAATAACACTGCATTTACAGGTGCAGCTATTTATTCGGATAACTACGAATTAAGTTTGGTTATGTTTAGGTCATTACTGACCAACAACAAAGCAACGTCGCCGATTGGCCGTACTCAAGATTATATCGGCGGCCCGTATATCAACCCCGATAATCCTGCATCAAGCGATTTGGCCGGTGCTGTTATCTACGGGGAAATGGCCGGTCCGTTGCCATTGACACGTTATTCGATAGCCGCAAATTCGATATACGATAATGACGCTCGTTTCATAGTTCGTTTGCCCGATGCCCCGGATTCTAAGGGAACTCTATCCGGCGGAGCCGGTATCGGACGCGGTACTACCGTCAGTTTAATAGGGAACTATTGGGGGCGCACAGAGGCTAATGTTAATACCATTATGCCTAACAGCCACCCCGGTAACGCAGCCGGTCAGTCGCAAGAAACGTTCTTTATACAAGGAAACGGTAAAACACACATGCGCTTCATTAGAAATGCGGCGCAACGTACCAGCCCTACGCAACAAGGACCGTTTGAGCAAAACGGATATCCGGGTTATACATACACTCCGATACAAGTTGGTTTAATACCCGACACCTTGTTGATGGAAGGTCGTATCTACGATTTATTTGACAAAGGTACAGATATTAAAACGGCTGACTATTCGAATAGAAGAATGTCGCCTATAGAAGACTTTGCTGTCGGTATTCCGCCGAAACTTCGCAGATACACGGATGCAGGAAAGCAATCTTGGGGTAAATATGTCCGCAGAATGACAAAAGATCCCAATCAAACTGATTCTTTGAATTATGCAACCGGAAAAGAGAATGTTCTGTGGAAGCAAATTAGCCGCTTACAGGGTGAATTTGCGGTTGACCAGCGCGTAAATGAATATACCCACGCGATTGGCTATCCTTTGTTCCTTGAGGCACAAGCCCAATATGAAGGAGAAGACCCGAATCTGAATAACGACGATATGTATTCGATTAACGAGACAGTTTTCTTTGTTATCAACGACTCAACGGGTGATTATATCCGTACAAATTTGAAGCAAGTTACTGATATACCTGTTCTGAATAATCGTGGCGAATATCCTCGCGAAGCATTCAGAGGCCGAGTTGATTTTGTTATGGATTCTGCAACTCGTACCGGAGTAAGTGCTCGTGTTAGAAGAACCTATGAAGGTCTGTATAATTTCGGCGGCTCTGAGAGTTTGGTGCCGAGATTGGCAGATTCGGCGCATAATGAAGATATATCCGCTTTGGGCGGCCGTCGTTATGAACTTACGATGAGTCCTGAACTTAATCGCCGAGGCATACGTTACAACTATCAAAACCAAGCAGTTGTATTCACGAATCGTCCGAATATGCCGTCGTCGTTAGCCGGCGGTGTTAATAATGCAGATACGATTGTAAGCTACTTTGCCGGCGAACGCTGGAACGCGCTTCCGGTGCGTCCGGGCGACTATATTCGTGTAGTGTCGAGAACGGCTCTTTGGAAAGAAGGCGTAGATTCGGCATTGTCACGTGGTCTTGGATTTAGAATATCAAACTCGGTTGCACCTCCGATTTTCACGGGTAGCAAAATACAAATAGAAAATCCTAATACCAGCGATTTCTATAAATCTACGTTCAAAGATAAAATTACTTTGAATGAAGACGTGGAATACAACCGTGCCGACGACAACGACCCACGCACACGAGATTCGATATTCGTCATAACCGCGATAGACTCCAATATGTTCTACGATCCGCGTTGGGCTTTGGACCTTGACCGTCCGGTTGGCGATACCACATACAAGCGTTATAATCAATTGGAGTACTTCTGGTATCCGTTGTATGTATCGCCCTACGGAGATACGATACGGGATAACGATCCGAACAATAAACTGACTGCATTGCGCCGTTGGATAAAGGCTGATACCGTATGGCCGTCAGATTCCAGAAATCCCTATTACGGAGCGCGTGGCTATGTCGAGCTTAAAGGAAGACCGACAAACCCGTATGTTGTTCCGGGCGGCGAGTGGATGGAAGTTGTAGCGAAGAATTATTCACCTGGCCGTCGCACTGTTGATGCATTGAAAAATATCGCAGGAAAGACCATTGACTCGGTCTTTATAGTAGATACTTTGTCGAAGTTTGTTTACTTGTATCAATCCTATTTCCACGCTCAACAATACGACGATGTATTGTTAAGTCAGCCAGGTAATGCTCGCTATCTAAATCAAGATACGCTTGATTACGGATATTCGGACTCTACACGTTACAAATTCATGATTTTTGTAGCCGACTCGATGCCGCAATTTACCCAAGCGACAGGTAAGAGCGAAGGATGTAATCCGCCTGAGCCCGGCACTTTAGTTGCAAACGTAACCGATAAGCTACGCTTCCAAGTAGATTTCGATACTGATGACGAAATTGAAGACAGAGAAGCCGAAGAACTCGAGAATTGGGATTTCCGTTACGGAAGAACCTCCTATGGTTTCCTTTCAAAATCAATCAGGACAAATCCGGCTGATACGTCCAATGACGAATTAGCACAAGTACGTCCCAATTGGATGGCCGATAAGTATATGTTTAAGGATTCGAGTGATACACAAGCAGACCCGTTTGCAGTAGACTTTACCGTTAAAGGTATGCTGAATGTCAGAATATCTCGTGATAGTGCGCTTCGATTGCTGATGCCCGCTTATCCGGGGGACCAATCGCACCGTGCGCTGAATGTTGATACATTAATTACAATCGTTGTAAATGACGGTCACAGTGGTTTGAATTATCAAACACGCAAAGTATTTGTCAACGTTTCACCTACGATAACGACACAATCATTGCCGAAAGCAAAAGAAGGGGTTGATTACAATCCTACGTTGCTTGACAGAGACCGTAGAATACAGTACTATGACCCGAACTTCGGTCAAGCACAAAGTTTCAAACTTCTTTATGCTGACAGTCAGGAAGATTCAATTCCTAAAGATCCGTGCTTTGAAGAAGCCGGTTATTGGGATGTGCGTAATATGAAAAAAACGCCGAAATGGTTGCAAATCAATCCTGTCAGCGGTATTCTATATGGAACGCCGGGTGTAAAAGATGCTCCGAGAAAAATCGATCCGTATAACAACCCGGATACTGTTACAATAGTATTGACCGATGCAGGCGGATTGACGGACATCAAGACATTTATTCTTGAAGTTGATTCTACCAATCATATTCCGAGACTACTGTCGGCACCAGTTGTACGTTGTGTTGCAGACGGAGATACTTACATTGACACTTTGAAAGCTATTGACATTGATTTGTTGCGCGATAATCCGACGGCAGGCCGCGAAACTATAACTTTATCGGTAGTAGAGCCGGCCGGTATCAATCTGACGCTTGAGCCTTCTAGCATTACCGGGCCTACGGATTCTTTGCAAAAAATCGTTGTACGCTCGAATGGCGGATTGAATCTTGACGCAGTCAAGGGTTCAATCGTAAATGGAAAATTACGTATTCGCATACAAGTTACCGACGGTGAAGAAACACGTTTCCTTGATTATTACGTAACAGTTTCGGACAAAACAGACTTTACCGTTCCGATTACTGTTCGCAATAACGAACAAATAGGAGGTATGCAGGTTCTCACATTCGGTACGGCTCCCAATGCTACATTCGGAGAATATTCAGGAGGTCAAGATTCAAAGCTTGACTTTAACTATTGCGAATATGAATTGCCGCCGCTTCCGCCGAGAGATGCGTTTGACGCTCGTTGGACTATTGCAAAGACCAATGGTATACTTCGCAATATATTCCCCACGGCTACGCCGAAAGATAGCAGTGTAGCTGTCTATAAAGCAAGATTCCAAGCCGGCAATTTAACCGGTTCGTTCCAGCAAGCATATCCTGTTACGCTTTCTTGGGATAAGAACTTGGTACCGGCAAGAAATGATGCGCAGAAAAATCCTGCGGGATCCTCGTGGCATATACGCGACGCTGTTGCGGCCGGTGCTCACTTTGACTATGATATGCGTTTAGCGGTAGGTCGCCATTCTGCAAATTGCGACTTCCAAGAAAACGCCGGAATATGCACTATAACTATATTCCAAGATATCATTGACGGCTTTATAATTTATTATGACTTCGTAAGTGATGTTCATGAGGCAGAAACCGGTATGCCGGCCAGTGCGTCAATATCGGAGAATACGCCTAATCCATTTACGTCGAAAACGGAATTTAACTTCTCTGTTCCTTCAACTTCGCAAATTCATATTGCAATGTATGATGCATTAGGCAATAATGTAGCGACATTGGCGGAAGGCAAATATAATTCCGGTACATATCATCTAAGCTGGGACGGCAAGGGTGCTAATGGCGAAGAATTGGCTACGGGAGCATACCTTTGCAGAATGACAATAAACGGCGTAAGTATTACTCGTCCGATGATGCTTGTTCGCTAATAAACACGATGTCTGCCGCTATGTTAGAAATAATATGGCGGCAGATATAACATGAAAAAAACAATAAAATATAAACAAGGAGTTTTTCATGAAAGTTAAATGTGTACAGACAGCATCATTTCTGTTAGCATTGCTTTCGCTTAGCATAGGAAGCAGTCAGCTTTTTGCGCAGCGAGTTTACGATGAGTTTGATGCTCCGTCTATCAACCAAAATGCTCTTTACAAAGACATTGGCGTTGAACCTTCGACTTTGATTAGCCGATACAACGGGCCTATTCAATTGTCGGATATGCCTTATCAAGAATTAACGGCAACGTTTCCGACTAGAACAATATTTACGCCGCCTGTAAATTTAGACGACGATTACTTTCAAATTGTTACGCCGTTTAATATGCAGTTAGACAATAACTCATATCCAGCCGGAAGCAATATATGGGTTTCAACAAACGGATTTGTAATAATCGGAGGAATTGCAGCACCTGCTCAACCATATTCGAACTCGGCTGCACTATTCACAAATACTGACCCGTTAAACGTAATTGCACCTTATTGGGGAAATCACAGATACGTAACCGATACAACAGAAGTGTCGTGGCAGATTGTAGGAACAGCTCCTAATAAGCGGCAATTAGTTATCCAATGGACCAACTTGGATATTAATCACGACGGCTCATCGCGCCATAATTTTGCAAGCTTTCAGTTGATTCTGTGGGAAAGATCTATGTTTAGAGATCGCACTCACAACTCAACCGACGTAAATTCACAACCGGACATTGATTTTGTCTATGGCGATGCAGTTGTGTCGAATTTAAGTTATCTGGAGAATGCTTCGGTGGGGCTTAAAGGTTCTAACGGGGAATTTATTAACGGTTTACTCTGGAATAATAATTCGCAAGCCGCTTCGAGTAAAGTTCGGACTCAAGTATGGCCGCCGTCGGGTAATACAAATGCACGCATACGCTTTGAAACATATCAAAGAAGTTTGGGAGTTCCCTATGCCTACTTTGAATCGAGATTAATACCGCAGCAACCTCCGCTTGGATTGAGAACTGATCCGGATGATGGTTATTACCGTGTTGATTTGAACGCTCTGAATTTCAATTATACTTTTGGCGGCTCTAAACAACAGAGTATCTGGATTAATGTAAATGGTTTTGCCACTTTCCAAAATCCCGATATATTCAGTTCCATTGCCAATAATGTTTCCAGTGCTTTATTTACAAATAGTGCATCATATCCTAATTTCGTAGTAGCACCTTTTTGGGGCGACCACTATTATCGTAAAGCAGGCGATGCCACTTATAATAATATTGCGTATCTCCCTTCCGAAATATCATATATGATAACGGGATCGTATCCTAATCGCCGTTTGATTATTCAATGGAAAAACTTAAATATTCTTGCAAAAGATGTTCCTTCCAGCGTAGGAAATTTCCAAGCGGTATTATATGAAGGTGTCGACGATAAATTCCCCGGCAACTACGCCGGAGGTATCGAATTTGCTTATGGAGATGTTGGTAATCCGAATTTGCCTTCTGCACCGGTTGTAACAAACGCGGCAGTAGGTCTTAAAGGTAATACTTTCGGTGTTAATTCATCTTTAAGTGATTTTATCAACGGATTGATGTACGATACGCCGCAGTTCGCTTTCAGCAGCCAACGACTTACAACTATATGGCGGCCGTCAGGTGGCTCAACTAGCGGCGAAGGACGTAGAATTTTCTTCCGCGCTATCCCCAGATGGTTCATGCCGGGTTGGGGAGACGGCGATGCTACATTGTCGCAACTTCGTACAAGAAAACACGCCGGCATGATACAAAATCGTTTCGTTACGGTTGATGATTCGCGCTTAGTATTACGCTGGCAAGTAAAGACCGCCAATTTGCCCGATAGCATACGCAAAGATTCTTTGCGACACGGTAATGCGTATCATGCAGATGTAAACCATGATGGTCGTTATTATTATTCTACAAGAACTTGGGATAATTTACGCGACACTTCAATATGGAAAAGAACTATTGACCGAGATACTGTCGGCAGACGCATTCGTTACGACTCGCTGGAAAGTTTATCCGGTTTGCCGCCGGATGCAGGACCGTTGCGCTTAATATATTTTGATGCAAATGCATTGGATGCTGCACTAATTCTTCACTACATATCAGGTCGTGTATTCTCTTTGCCGTGGATATTCGATACAATTCCCGGTGAAGCAGGAAAAGTAAATGGCCAAAATTCAAGAGCAAATAATGTAGTGTTTGGCACTCCAAACAGTAGCGGACAGAATATCTATACAATTCCGATTTATCTGAATGGAACGCAAAACGGCCCTGTCGGTCTGGAATTGTCGGCAAGCGGAAAAATTATTAATGTAACTCCGGTGAACGGCAATAGTGATAATATTGTACTCGCGGAAGCTAATGGCGATAAATTCGCTCTTGCTGCAGACGGATACTTTCTGTCTAATGAGCCGATAGCATACATAACAGTTGAAAGTACTGAGCCTGTACTTTCGGTTTCTAATGTAGAGTTCAATGGACTGAAAAAAGAAAATCAGCAAGTTATACTGAATAACTCTTCTGATGAGAACACAATCGTACAGCCGAATCCGGCAGGAAACACTGCAAGTATAACATACAATATTCCTATGGACGGACATTACAACCTGACTATCGTTGATGTTGTAGGACGGCCGGTAGCAACACTATATTCGGGAGCCTTAACTCAAGGACCGCGTACATTTGTGTGGAATATAAATGAATCTGCGGCTGAAACCGGAATGTATGTAGCCCGATTGACGGGAAATACGACCAATGCTAACGCAATTATCAATGTTGTGCGTTAAGTATTATGTGCCTAATGTGATTGCATTAGCTCTTGTTTTACTTCTGTCGGGAATAAATCCCGGCAGAAGTAAAGCGGAGCAACCGTTAAAAGTAAAATTGGAAGTATCGCAACGAGCCAATATCTGCGGTAACAATCAATTTATATTGCTTGTAACGTCTAACGAGATTTACGCAAGCGACAGCTTGCAGGGTTTTGAAATTGACATCAGATATAATCCCGACGAAATAGCATTTACAAATGTTATTTACAATGGGACTTTAGCGGAACAGACCGACGCAAAGCAATACGATTATGCAAAGGTAAAAACTTTTCCCAAGGGACAATTGTATATTCAGGCGACAAAATTTAACGGTTACTTGAAGGGAAAACAACCGTTTGTAATTATTACCGGTAAATACAATCCGAAGTGCAAACTTACATCGGCGATATATTTACAAGAGTTTATACCTCTGTATGATTTTTCTGCAAAAAGAGGCGATGCGCAATATGAGCTGATGCTCGACACAATTGCCGTAAAAGAGCCGTTACCTAAAAATATTATAGAAACTAAAGTATATAATAAGGTTAGGCTAAGTAATAAAAATCAAAATGACAGCGTACAGTTTATTACCAATATTTGGGGTTCGGAATTACGCATTGATACATTGAAGTATTCAATATATTTACACGATACTACTTTTGCATATATTCTTGATTCAAAAGCTGTTGTTCCGTTAAATTATGATATTCAGGCAAAACAGCGTAATGATACAATAGATTACGTTATATCGTCTAAATCGGGGATTGTCGAATCGCAAATATTAACGTCAGTGCGAATACAATCTAAAAATATTACTATAAATGATACATTACGCTCAAAAATCAGTTATTTAACAACATATATCCCTGCGTGTAATTGTATCGGCGTTTTATTGGATACTATAATAGACCTTGAATATTACAATGCGCCAATGTCTGTAACTGAAAACGACGAATTATTTTATCGGGAGCAAATTCCTATTTTATATAATTTTGATATTGAAGTATGGCTGAAGGATAGGCAAATTGAAAAAACTACATTTGTTTCCGTTTTGGGCTACACATACGAATACTATACTTGTAACGTATCGGCAAGTATTCGGGATTTACCCAAGGGTGCCTATTTCATTACAAATGGTTCTCAATCTGTAATTGCAAAATATCTACAATATTAAAATACTCATCAAGTCAAGAGAGGAGACTGTCTATGCAACATTTCGGACTAATGTCGAAGCGATTCCTTGCGCAAACATCTTTGTTTATTGCGCTGGCTTGCGCTTGGCTAAGTTTCGTGCCGAAGGCAGACGCACAGGCGTTATTGCCTAAACTCAGTCTTACGGGCACTGACAACGGATTTAACGACAATTTCTATTCCGACGGCCGTATTTGGCTTGGAAATGCCGACAATCGGATTCAAGAAGTTCTTGTGCCTGTCTTTATTAACAATCAGTGGTGGGACTCAAATCTTGTTAGCGATCCACGCTATGGAGGATGGCCAATATATGATTTCACCTTTTCTGTAATGTACGACGGCCGTAGCTTGGAGGCCGCCGGCGTACAAGCAAATGGATTTGCTCCCAATGATGAATTACTTACCGGTGGAAGTGGCTTTTCCTTCGAATGGGACGATATGCCCGAACCGACACGGTATAATGTTTACGTCAAAGGGCAACAAGACCAAGCAACCAAATACGGCCGCCGTATTATTGTAAGTGGAACATCCACAAGACGTTTACCTTTAACAGAAGATGGTCAGTACAAAATATTGGCTTACTTGAAGTTTAAGGTAATTCTATCGAAGAATAACTTTAACAATAACCCAACTGTATATAACGGTGCCAATAAAACTGCGATGTATGTATCAAACGATACAATACGTTATGGTGGTGCAGTTAATGAGCTGAGAGTTGGTACCGATGATCCGTTCCCGAAGCAAAGCAATATTGACCCGAATAATCCTTACAAACAAAAGTTCTATTTACGTGACAATAATCCTACAATAGGACTTGCAGGTGTTACAACCGATTGGGCCGACTTCCCGAGCCGCCCGGGTGTAATTTGGGTTAATATCAATGTGGATAAAAATCCGCAAATCGGATTTACCGACTTTGGAATTTCCACTACGGACCTTAGTGTGGAAGTTAAGGAAGACGAGAATACTGTCGACGGCTCTCTATGGAATATAGTACGACCTATTGTATTGGACGAGTCGCAATTTCCGCAAGGTGGAGGATATAGGGATATTCAAGTTATGAATTTATCCGAGCGGTCGAGATTAACTAATATATTAGTACAATCCGACGCACCATGGCTGAAATTTAGAACTCTCGGCGGCGGCAACAATCCAATTCCGTTACAAACACGCCAAGGCGTTATACCTTACATTGACAACGGTATTAATGGCGAACAACCTGGCGATCTTAACGATGCAACCAATCGTTCGCGTCCGTCGCAAAGAGTAACAGGCATGAGAGTTCTCTGCGTAGATGATGATATACGCGGCCAAACAGATGTAGAATATTCCGGCGTGTATGTTGGTTATCTTACTTTTACAACTAATTCGGCTATGATATCTCCGGTTCGCCTAAGAGTTAACTTTATTTATTTCCGCAATCCACTGGAACCATATCGTAATCCGGCTGTAGGCCGTGAATTCGGTATGAAATTAACAGTTCATAACTCACGCGGAATGATAGGCGATTCGGTTAATCTCGTATTTGGTACGGCACATCGTGCTACTGACGGTCTGGATAGCTTGTTCGGAGAGGTAAAATCGGGTGATGCGAAAGGATTCTGGGCTAAATGGTTCGTACCGTGGCTTAAAGACGAATTCGGAAATGAAGTTGCACCCGACGGACTTGGCGATATTCCGATACAAAGCGAAGGCGGTTTCGTACAACGCTCCGTTTCACGTGATATTCGTAACTATGCAGTTGATACAACGTTGCTGTATTGGTGTCGCTTTAATGCAGACGGTGCGCAGAATTATCCTATAATTATACATTGGGATGTTCGCGACCTTCCCGACGGAGCGCAACTATTCTTGCGCGATACGCTCAATGGCTCTATTTTCTCGGTTGATATGCGCCAAGGAACGCCCGACCCGAATTATAGCGAAGGCGGTATGTCATTCACTATCCGCGACGCTAAAATTAAATCGTTCGTTATAGAATACACACTTCCGCGAGTTGTAAAATTCCCTGTAATAAACAGCGGTTGGAATTTATTGTCATTGCCCGTACGTCCTTCCGACAGCAGATATAAGTCAATATATCCGAACTCGGTTAATGATTATGCACAGAAATTCTCGCAAAGTCAATACTCTGATGAAGCCAATTTGAAGCCGGGTGTAGGTTACTTTGTAAAATACGGAAGCATAATTGACAGTTCAATCGCGGGTGTGCGTATATTGCATATTGACGATAAACTTTTCAATGTGCGTCTATACCCCGGTTGGAATACTATCGGAGCATTGAGCGTTCCGTTGCCTGTGTCGCAAATTGATTTCTTGCCGATACAGACATTCTTCCCGAAACTTGTGAGTGGCGTTTATGCTTACAAAACAAATCGCGGTTATGAAGAAGTGTCGGAATTGTCCCCCGGAATCGGATATTGGATAAAAGTAACCGAAGACGGCTACTTGAAGTTAGACGCACCGGCTACGCCGAAAATCAGTTCGGTTGCAAATGAAAGAGATGATATACGCAAAAATAGTGCTGAAGTATTGTTTAGCGACAATGCACAACATCAATCTTCGCTCTATCTCAATACTCGCGGATCCGTTAATAAATCGCTCTTTGAGTTACCGCCGACACCGATGGAAGGTATGTACGACGTGCGCTTCAGCAGTAATGTGTCACTTGAAACGGCAACATCGAGCGTTATTAAAATTCAAGGTGTCGAATATCCGTGCAGTATATCTATTCCGTCGGCAACGAGCGAATACGCTATAAGCGATGCAGAAACAGGTGAGCAAATAGGAACTATTTCGGCATCTAACCCGATAGTCTTCGTAAAAAATGCAAATACATCGCGTATTCGTATAGAAGAAATGAACAATGCGGAAACCGGTATATCGGTAATGCCGAATCCGGCAACCGAAACCACAACAGTTCAATTCTCTATTGCATCTGACGAAATGGTTGCCGTAAAGCTTTACAATGCAATGGGCGTTGAGGTTGAAGCAATTGCTCCTTATTTCCAAAAAGCAGGCGAAAATACTATCGAGCTTAATCTGTCGGGATTAGCTGCCGGCCAGTATTATTGCAAAGTAATTGCCGGAAATACCGTCCTGAAACAAACAATATCGGTAATCAGATAAGAATTACCAAGCTAAATAAAAAATGGGTAGCACTGCGAGTGCTGCCCATTTTTTTTAGATATATACTCGCTTAAAAATTACAGCAGGAAACAATATGAAAGAAAAAACCGAAAAACGAGCCGGTAAAGAGGATAAATTAATGGTGGCCGTTAATAAAAAGGCACGGCATAATTATGAAATTCTTGACAGATACGAGGCAGGTATTGTTTTAACAGGAACAGAAGTAAAGTCTTTACGGGCAAAAAAATGTAATATAGAGGACGGATACGCAACCTTTGAACCGAAGTATTCTTTGGAACTTATACTTATAAATCTACATATACAAGAATATGCGTTCGGAAATCGAGAAAACCACATCCCGAAGCGGAAGAGGAAATTATTATTGCATAAACGTGAGCTAATTCAACTGAAACGCTATGCCGAACAACAAGGATTAACTATAATTCCGCTTTCTATATACTTTACGCATGGAATTGCAAAAGTAGAATTAGCGGTGGCAAAAGGGCGCAAAGAATATGATAAACGCGAGTTTATTAAACGCGAAGAAATGAAACGTGAAATGCGGCGAGGCGAATAGATGTAAAATTACTTTTTATTCTATATTTGCAAGTAATTCGGCAACATCATTGCCTATAATACTTCCCAAGGCAACCCCCATGCCGTTGCAACCAAACCCCACGACAATGCGCGGTGAGTAATGCTCCGTAATTGGCAACTTATTCCGGGAGAAACCCATTATTCCTGACCAACGAGAAGCGATACCAACTCTATGTTGAGGCAGTATAATTTCGCTTAAGTATTGTTCGAGTGCCGTTTGAATAGTTTCGCTTAACCCGAAACACTCCGTCCTTTCGCCATCAAAATCTAAATTTCTACCTCCGCCAAACAACACTCTGTTGCCTACATTACGGAAATAATAGAAGCCTTCGTCAAAATGGAATGCGCCGTGAAACGGCAATTTGTCAATAGGCTCGGTTAATATAACCTGACCTCGCCCGGGAGAAATATCTATTTTAGGTAAAATGTTTTTAAGATAACCGTTCGTACATACGGCGGCACTGTTAGCAGTAAATTTCAACCTCTCGCTCGATACGCAGATTTCGGCAATTACGCGGTTGTTGTGTTCGGTTATATCTGTTACGCTTGCTCCGGATAGAATTTCAACACCAATACTCAAGGCAAAATTACGCAATGAAAGTATCATTTTTCCAGAATGGATTTGGCCTTCAAGCGGGTTAAATAATAAGTCGCGCATTCCGGCAAAGCCAAAGTCTTGTATACGTTGCGGCACCGCAGAAAAAAGAGGGCGGCGAAAAATATCGAAAATCAGGGCATTGACTTCATCAAGCCGATTTATAACAGAGGTAAAATTACTTTCAAATAAAAGCTCGTATCCGCCAAATTGCTCAAATTCTATAGCCGTATCGCCCAATCGCTTACGTAATATGGAAAGACCACGCCATCTTTGTTCGACAAGTGAAAATGCGGCATCAGAGCCATAACGGTCAATATCGGACGCAATTTCCGATAAACTTCCCACACAAGCAAATCCTGCATTTTTTGTACTTGCACCTTCGCCGAAAAGACCGCGTTCGAATACGACTATGCGTGCTCGCGGTCGTTGCTGTTTTAACTCGATAGCTGTTGATAAACCAATTATACCGGAACCGATAATTATGCAATCGGTTTCGAAACACGCGTCCTGTTCCCAAAATGAAATCATAATTGTAAGCTAAACTGTTCTGTGAATATGGCTTATATGATTGTTGTTCAACAGTTTATAGAGTATTGGATATTATGAATCTATATTGAATCTCAATGTCTTCCGCCTGCTTTTCTACCGATTTTCCGGATCCGTGTCCACTGTCAAATTCCATGTATAGCATTATCGCGTTTTTCTGGGCAGAGCGATTTTGCAGAGCTGCAACGAATTTTTTGGCATGAAGCGGGTCCACTCGCGTATCGTTTTCACCGGCGAATACAAACATTGACGGATAATTTACATCGGATTGAATGTTCTGATAAGGCGAGTACTTCATAAGGTATTCAAAATCATCGGCTTTGTCCGGATTGCCGTATTCCGGAATCCAATAACGCGCAATCAAAAATTTATGATAGCGTAACATATCGAGCAACGGTACGCCGCACACTATTGCGCGAAATAATTCAGGTCTCTGCGTTGCTATTGCACCCATTAACAATCCGCCGTTGCTGCGCCCCGAAGCAACGAGTTTTTCCGGCTTTGTATAACCTTCGCGAATAAGATATTCCGCCGCTGCAACATAATCGTCAAAAACATTTTGCTTTTTATCAAGCATTCCTTCGTGATGCCACGTTTCGCCATATTCGTCGCCGCCGCGTATGCCTGCGGTTGCCACGACAAAACCGCGCTGAATTAATATAGACGACATTCCGATAAATCCAGGTGTAATTCCAATATTAAATCCGCCGTAACCGTTTAACAATGCGGGGTTTGAACCGTCTTGCTTCAACCCCTTTTTAAAATGAATGAACATTGGAATACGCTTGCCGTCTTTTGCGGTGTAAAATACTATGCGTGATTCGATGTTTGAACAATCAAGAGTTGTCGGCTCGGAATATACGAATCGCCACGCCAGCGTTTTGCCGTCCAATGCGTAAAGTTTTGTCGGCGCGGTAAACGTCGAAATGGTTACGTACAGCGTATTTGACTGCTTGTTACAGGACATTGACAATACATTTCCTATTTCTGGCAACTCTATTTGCCGCAACCTGTTACCGTTGTAGTCGTATGCAAATAGCCGGCTTATAACGTCTTTTTTATCGCGCACAATAATGTAGTCGGAGGTAAATTCATATTCTTCAAGTACAGTTTCATTTTCGGGAATAAGCGTCTTCCAATTTGAAAATTCCGGATTTGACGCTTCTACCGTCATTAGCTTAAAGTTCGGTGCTTCGTGATTGGTATAAAAATAAAATTTGCCTTTATGATACGAGGGCGTGGCACGATACTTATCGCTTGAGTATACGGTACTTAATTTATCGGTTGTTCCTATCTTCCTTATTTGAAATGTACCTGAATAAAAATCTCCTTTTCCGTAAAAAGTATAGTTGTCGTGAGCGTCTTCGTCGTCGGTATCAAACACATAAGCGTTGTCTTTTGCATCATCCGGCGCAATTAGAAATTCTGCTTCGTTTTGCAGCGTTCCGATTTTCCAGCGATATGTTTTCAGCGGTTTTTGTGCGGCGATATCCTCTTTGTTGCGAATCGTGATGTAGGCGTGCTGTTCGTCGAAAGTCCAGCTGAAACTGAATATATTATTAAGCGGTTCGCCCAAAACCTTGCCGGAATTTACATCAACAATATAACAAGTGTTTATTTCCGCTCCTTTAATTTGAACGGAAACGGCTACACGATCGGCAGAACGAGTGAAATCAAGTCCCGAAATTGCTGTCTTTCCGGTAGCGTCCAGCACGGTCGGGTCGAATAACAAGCGCGGAATTCCACTTTCATTAATATAAAGTTTAAGTTGTTTTTCACCCTTCTTACGGGCATAGAAAAATTCTTTCTTTCTGCGAAAAAACGGTAATGAGCGAACATCGCGGTCAATCTCGTCAATAATGCGCTCCTTCATACCCGGAATTATCGGAGCAGCAACAGCGAGATAATCTATGGTAGCTTGATGTTGCCGTTGCGTCCATTCACGAACTTCCGGGCTTGTTTTGTCTTCTAACCAACGATAATTATCTGTAAGAGTATGCCCGAACAAAGTTTCAACTATAGGCTTTCTATTAGTTACGGGCGGTTGAAATTTTTCGACAGATTTTTCGGCTGTTTTGTTAGTCGGTTGGGCGGCAAGGAATTGCATAGATAGAAGCAACAGAAGCGGGATGCTGGCGAATTTCATTGACGTATCCCGTAAATTAGAAAATGTCGGCTATGGCCGATATGATTTTAATGCAAAAATATGAGTTTTTTGACGCTTAAATTCACAGCCGGGTATTCTCAACACTTGAATGTTGAATATACCATATTTTCGGATAAATCGCTGATATGTTTTTCTATGCATACTTTTCTGAATAATTCTCGCACGGGTTTAAAGTCGTTGTGAAAAGGGCATGGTCTGGTATCGTTACATTTACGCAACCCCAAGCCGCATTGTTCAAAAACATCATTGCCGTCTATGGCATAAATAATATTTATAAGCTGCTGATTTTTTTGTGTTTCCGTTATGTAGAAGCCTCCGTTTGGTCCTTTTGAGCTGTTGATAATCTTTTTTTTCACTAATTTCTGCAAGAGTTTGCCGACTGTATGTTCATTCTCATTAATGAACTCTGCAATTTCAATGACGCTTGGTTTTTTTTCTGCCTCCGTTTTTGAGCTAAGATAAATCATTGCTTTTATAGAGGCCTTGCAAGTTAAGCTAAGCATATTCTCATCTTCCTAAAAATTTTCTGCCTTCTTCCGAAATCATTGAATAGCTCCAATGTGGGTCAAAGGTTAAATTAACTTCTATTGTGCCGAAATCCGAAAATGACGACTGTAATGCCTGGCGAGTATTATCTACAATGGATTCGCCCATCGGACAATATTCGGTTGTTAAAGTCATAACACAAATAATTCGCTTTTCCTCTTCCATAAAATTTACCGCATAAATCAGGCCCAAATCAACTATGTTCAGGCCTATTTCAGGGTCAATCACCTCTTTCAGGCTTGTGATAGCTGCGGTACATTTAGTATCGTCATTAGACACTATGTTCATGGCATTGTTACGGCTTTATGATTAAACACTTTCAGGACATTCCAATTATACAGAACCGATGTGGATATTAAAAAAACAGATCCCGATTTCAGAAAAATTATTTGCGAATCCATTATACCGAAAGTAAACAGAGTAAATCCGACAAGATATAAAACCCCCATTATCTTAAAAATTAAATTATCGAATAAATCCTTCGGGTTCGGAGTTTTGCCGGCGGCCGAGCGTTGGCGGTATACTTTATTCCATACGATAAAGGGCATAGTTTTAAATGTCATTCCGAGAATAACAGCGGTTAGCCAGCCAAAGAAAACGACAAAACCGTAGCCGAGTATAAGATTGCTTTTCACTCCTGATGCGGCAAACGACAAAGCAATAATTACGAATAATAAAATAATCGGGAGCAGGAGCATAAAAGCCGACAGCAACGATATTCGTACTTGCTCATCTACTTGCCGGCGCAATCGTTGCTTATAGGCTTGGTGACAATAAAAAATAAATAAAACGGCTGCGGCCAATACCATACCGACGGAAACAAAAGCCGATATTGTATTTGGGAAAATAAAAAATATGACAATATAAGATAATAATGCGCCGTTAATTAATGCGAATATTAACCAAAGCAATCGCACATTTGTATATTTTGAGATTAAAAACATAGGTATTAAACGCGAAGCAACTCCTATAACCAGCAGGAGAAACCAGCCGATTATTCCTATATGTGCATGAACTGAAAAATAATGAAAAGAATTTTGCGGCAATAAATCGTAAGTAAAGTTATAAACTAATGCTAAGCCTAATAATGCAGTAATGAGAAGCCAAGCCGTCGCGGTAATTACAAACACCGAATGAACATTTTTCCTTTTGCTTTCCGCCGCGCTTGCAACAACATTTATGAAATAAGCGATTATTGCAAATACGACAAATCGCCCGCCCCATTTTGCGGGCATGTTCATATCGAAAAAATAAAATCCGTGAACAAGCAGGGGTATTCCAACGGCGGCAAGTGCAAAAGAAGCGTAAGCGAGTTTATTGCTGTAAAGTTTTCCCTCGATAAGCACCGGAACAAGCTGATGTCCGGCACCGATAATAATCATTGTAGCCCATCCCAAAGCCATTATATGCGTGATGGCTAAAATTTGTGGATGGAAGTAATGATTCAGAAAAGCCTCGCTCGAAGCAAATAAGAAAATAGTTGCGATTAGGAACGAGAAAGAGGCATATAAATAAAACGGCAAAACAACCTTGTAAGAAGTTGTTTTTACAGCATCTGAATTTAGAGAGGGCGCAAACATTTAAGGCTTGAAAATTAAAAGGTGAACTTCGCTGTCGCTGATTTCTTTAATCCTGTATTCAAATTTGCGCTCTTGCAATTCCGGCAAAAGAAAAACAGGTATGCGCTTGTGATATACGTAAAGTGCCTTCCCGTCGGGCAGATTTTCTAATGAATCGAGAATCGTAAGCATCGGAAGCGGCATCTCCAAAGCCCGAACATCAATTGTTACAATTTTGTCCTTGAACCTATCTGAAATGCCGTCCCAATCCTCGTCGGAGCCGAGCCGTTCTTGTTCATAAGCCGGAATTTGTTCGCTGTTAAAGAAATATGTAAAAACCAAATCTGCATTAACGACTTCCGAATATGTTTTATATCCTTTTTTTTCCAATAATTGAATAAGCGGAATAGGCTCGAAGCTATTTATAAGTTTTAGAACTTGTTTTGCTTTCAGACGCTTGATGTGTTCAAGTATTAAGTTAAACGGATCCTTGCCGGATTCCAATATTTCGCGAACGTCTAATTCTACAATGTCATCGGCCGAAATATTAATTAGAAACTCGGGCACCGTACTCGGTGCGGACATGTCGTCAGCCGCAATAGTTCTGTCAATAATAAATCCAAGCGGCTGTAATTTGTCGAAAAAATCATTTGCCGAACATCCGCCGATTTTGCTTGCCATGCTTATTGACGTTCGGGAAGCCATAAGTCGTCTTAATAATGGATTGCGAAGCTTATTAAATTTAGGCGAAATACTTATTATTGCTTCCAATGCATCGGGATGCGACCTAAGAATATCTGCAATTTTTGTGTCGGAGTTAATGGTAGTATTCATAAGCCGGTGTCAATATCTTTGATATTTCCAACCAATAACAGACATTCGCTGTCGCAATAATTGCGAATTGCGTGCTTCACCTTTGACGGAAAGACGTAGAATTCATCGGGCTTTGCCGAAAACTCCTCTTGGTCTATCTGAAAATTCGGGAAGCCTTTAAGTACATAAACATATTCTGTTCTGTCGGGGTGAATGTGTTCGGGATATATGGCCTGCGAAACAACCCTTACTAATTTCACCGATCCATTATCCAAAGACAGCAAATCCTTACCGAAAAAGTTTTTTACTCTTCCTTCTTTCCATTCGGTTCTGCCAATATAACCTTCCATAAGTCATAGTTTAAGAATTGCAAAAATATACGCAGTTAAAGGTTCTATTCGGAAATACGTTTGATTTTCAGAAAAATTATTCAATAAAGATAAAAGCGCGCTAATCGGTAATTCTAACGCGCTCTCATCAATAAAGAACAACTTGAATCCGGCAGAGTCAATGTGTGCCTATGTCGGCGCAGTTGCTACAACTCTTTTTCCAATTTAACGGCTTTGGGAAAAAGTATGTTGTTTTCTAAATGAATATGCAAATGCACGTCGTCCTCCATTTCGTCGAGCATTCTATAAAGCAGGCTGTAGCTGGCGCAAGCATCGGGAGGCAACGTATATTCGTTGGTGCATTGGCGCAACTCATCTAAATAATCGCCCACCATTTTATGCTCATGTTCCATCATGGAAACCGGGTTTTGCACACTTCCGAACGCACCTCGCTCAAGCTTTTGCGTACCGTTTTTTACAGATGTCAAATGCTTGATAAACGGAAACAGAATATGTTCCTCTTTTTGCATGTGTGCAGTCAATTCGGAGCTTATATCTTCCGTTAATTGATATACTTTCAGCAATTCCGGATGATTCGCTCCATGTACTCGCATCACCTTGTAGGCATACGCTTTAATATCGGGAAGATTTTTCTTGAGATATGCATGGTGCATATTAACGATATAGTCGGCAAGAAAATCGAGTTCCCATTCATTATAAGGCAAGGGACGTGCATTTTCGACTTTATCGGCTTTTTGCAATTCTTCTTCTACTGTTTTTACGTCCAAACCTTTTTCGGCACACGCTTCTTTTACCGTTTTTTTGCCGCCGCAACAAAAGTCTATTCCGTATTTTTTGAAGATTT
The DNA here is from genome assembly GCA_020852855.1 of Bacteroidota bacterium. Lineage (GTDB taxonomy): Bacteria > Bacteroidota > Ignavibacteria > Kapaibacteriales > UBA961 > JADZAA01. Next base: position 20,979 of record JADZAA010000104.1, on the reverse strand, counting down.
GTGCTTTGCGCACATCTTTGGCGGCAATTTCTCCGAGAGTTTCTCCGCCTGCGCCCATTACGCGCTTGCTGATTTTTACTTTCCACCATTCGGGGCCTTGCTCAAGATATTCCCAAGTGAAAATATCGCCGCGCTCGCCTAATAATTGATAATATAGCGGCTTAGGGTCGTGGTCGTTATGAATGGTCAAACTTTCGCCTTCGTTCAATTCGTCAAAACGGGAGAAAATTGTGGGATGCTTGAACCTTGGTTCAATCAAGGTTACATTCAAGATGTTCTCTGTGGCTGTTTCCATCGGGTAATTGGAGTTAGTTGGTAAATGAATCGTTTTTTTTGTTTATAAACGATTCTGTTTTTTATTTATTCTTGCTGATTTTCACTTTCCACCATTCGGGGCCTTGCTCAAGATATTCCCAAGCGAAAATATCGCCGCGCTCTGCAAGCAATTGATAATATAGCGACTTAGGGTCGTGGTCGTTATGAATAGTCAGACTTTCTCCACCGTTCAATTCGTCGAAGCGGGCAAAAATAGTGGAATGTTTGAACCTTGGCTCTATCAAGGTTACATTTAGTATGTTTTCCGCATTGGTTTCCATAATGCAATCAAAAATTGATGAACAAAACGAACATTATGGTACAAATATAAGCATAATTTTAACAATAAAAGTAATTGAATACCTTTTTTTAGAGATGATATGATGAAATATGACTGTAAGCCATAATCTAATCTGCTTGATAAAAAAAATGTACAATATCTTCCAACTTGCCGTATTTTTGTAATAAGACAGAACTAAACGGGGGAGGGGGAAATTACTTCTGTTGCACCAAACGTATAATGTTAATTTAAGAACGATACGTTAAACCATATATTGCCTACATTTTGAGGAACACCGATGTTTCGTTGGTTCCGTTCGTCGCTAACAGTACAGTTAGTAACAGTCAGCACTCTTGTTCTTTGTATCCCCATAGTTTTCGGATTGACGTATTTTCCGTCACAACAGAAAAAGTCTGTAATGGCGGGCATTGAAAAATACGTTGAGAGCAAGTGCAATGCCCTGGCCACCTCTACTGCTTTTGCTCTTAAAAACTCCAATTTCGATTTGGTTAATTACGCTTTCCGCGATGCTTTGAAAGATACTTCGGTAGTATATGTAGCAGTATTGGACGAAACAAATACTATCATTGTAGACTCGGCTGTCAAATACTCCATTGATAAGAAATCTGTCGGTAAATCGCTTGGGGCGAGTTCGGACGGACGGACTCTGACCGTTGCAGTCGATGCGAAAGCCGACGGTACCAAATACGGTCGTGTAGCGGTTGTTTATTCGTTGGAAGGGACGAACAACACGTTGGCATTGGATGTGCGCGACGGCGCATTGATGAATATAATAATACTTGTTGCAGGCGTAGGTATTATTCTTCTTATTATGCGTAGAATAGCGGCACGTATACATAGCGAGGCTGCCGCAGAAGGAAAATATCTTGATATATCGGTTAGCCGTATGCTGGAAGAAATGGAAGCATTCGGCCGTGGCGAAACTACACGGGAGCTCGTAGCCGAGCGCGACGACACTATAGCCAAATTATACGGTGCGTATAATGTGTTGGTCGACCGCGTACATTCATTGCTTGACCAAGTGGAGAAAGCGCGCGAAGTTTCGGTGCATCAGCAAGAATACCTTTCGGACAGCATCAATGAAATCTTGGCGGCTATGGAGAAATTCGCGCTTGGCGATTTAGGTGTTGCCGTTCCGGTTAATAGCGACGATGAAATCGGGCGACTTTTCGATGGTTTTAATCGGGCTGTAAGCAATATTCGCAATTTAGTGTTGCAGGTCAATAGTGCCATTGAATCTGCTGCAAGCGTAGCTACTCAACTTAGTGCGGCAAGTACGGAAATGGCCGCCACAGCCGATGACCAATCCCGCCAATCGCGTTCGATAGCCAATTCTGTAGTAGAAATGTCGCATACGATTACTGAAAATACCAAGCAGTCAATAAAGGCGCGCGACCAAGCTAATGAAGCACTCAATGCGGTGAAAGCATCAGGAGAACGGGTTGCTTCATTGGCGCAAAGCAGCGAAGAAATCGGTGAAATTATCTCACTTATTCGCGATATAACCGACCAAACTAATCTGCTTGCTTTAAATGCCGCTATTGAAGCGGCACGAGCGGGTGAAGCAGGGCGGGGCTTCTCGGTAGTTGCCGATGAAGTGCGTAAACTTTCCGAGCGCACTCACGAAGCCACAAAGGAAATCCAAAATAAAATACGCCAAATACAAAGCGAGTCGTCCGGCACAAGCGAAACGTTGCAAGTAGTAAGCGAACGCACCAATAGCGTTACGGCAACTATTCTGACGGTTTCGCAGGCTTCGGAAACGCAGGCATGTACCAGCCAAGAAATTGCTATCAATATCGAGGGATTGTCGTCTGCGTCTATCGAAATGTCGGGCAGCATAGGAGAAATCGCCCGCACTATCGAAGATTTGAACAAACTTACGTCAGATCTGCAAACTATTATCGGTAATTTTACTGTATCGAGCGGGGGGTATTCCGCTCAAACAACGCAGCATCAACTACGAGGGCGATAGCTGTTAAACAAAAGATACTCTGCGGTGTTCGTTCCGCAGCATTTTTTTATTTTGTGGAGGTAAAGTATGAAGTCTTTACGTTTTCTTGGCGTAGCCGTTATGGCAATATTATGCGCCGTTCCATCATTTGCTCAAAGTGACATCGAAGTTTTTGGATTTTTCCAAAGCTTCGCTACGCATTCGTTTAGAACGCAGAAGCAAACCCTGCCCATGCCCGGAGCGGTAACGCAGGAGATGAACATTGATAATAGCGTGTTCTCGTTGCAACAAGCGAATATATTTGCCTCGAAAGATCTTGGCAATAATTTCGGCGCATTTGTCAATCTTGAGTTCGTTAATTCGTATTCGAGCGACCGCGGCTGGGGAAGTTTGAATTTGCAAGAAGCTTTCGTAAAATATGAAGGTTCAAACTCTTTCAACATCAAGGCGGGATTATTTCTGCCGCAATTCAACAATTTATATGAAATATACAACCGTATGCCGCTATTGCCGTATATCATAAGGCCGTTTGTATATGAAACTTCGTTGAGCGGCTTGCTCCCTCCCGAAGACTATTTGCCTTCACGCGGACTTGTCCAAGCGTATGGATTCTTTCCGGCTGGCGACTCCAAAATTGACTATGCCGTATATGTGGGCGAAGCCGAAGATTCCTATATTGTTTCGGATAAAAAGCCAATGGAATTCAGACCGGACGCTACCGGAACCAGCCTGGTATCCCTTAAAACTATCGGTGCGCGCGTGGGTGTTCGCTCCGGCGGTTTGAAATTGGGTGCTTCTTTAACTATGGATTCGGATAATCATCGCGCAGACACTACGCTTAACAGCCCAGGCGTAGGTAACGGGGATATTCCTCGTATGCGTGTCGGTGCAGATTTATCCTATTCAACCGGCGGCCTTACGCTTAACGCAGAACTTATTATGGTTAATTATACTCTTACAGATGCACAGTTGGCCGTTATTAAAGCAAATCAAATGCTCGGAGGCGATATGAATAAATTATTCTATTTTGCCTCGCTGCAATACGACATCAACGACCAACTCTATGTATACGGAGTATTCAATTCGTTTAAGGACAATTTCAGTTCTGTTCTTAAAGAGAATCTTGTCGGAATTTCCGGCGGCTTCGGATACCGCGCCAATGATAACGTTGTTCTCAAACTACAACTGTATCGTACACAATTAAGCGCGAAATTCCCCAATGCCGAACCATTCAAGACCATGGGAATAGACGGTAAACCGATTTACGACCTTAGTATCTTCTCCGTTTACGGTGGAGTCAGCGTCGCATTCTAATATATTCCAGAAATAGGAGCAAACCTTATGAAGTATTTAAAGATATCCTTAGTTGCGGCAATATTTGTTGCACTTGCGTTCGTAACACCGCGTCTTTCGGGGCAAACTATGGCGGTTATTGCCAATAAATCTGTTGCAGCCGGTTCTATTGACGCCGCTACGTTGGCAAATATAGTTATGCTTGACCAGAAGCAATTCGGCGGATCTACCGTTGTTCTTTTCGACCTGGGCGAAGACGGTGCCGCAAAATCGAAATTCTACTCTTTTGTCGGAAAATCGTTTGCCGATTGCAAAAAAGTTTGGCTGAAAGCAAAACTTACAGGTAATGGAAATCCGCCGGCAACTATTGCGACAGAAGATGAGATGATTAAGAAAGTTGCCTCTACGCCCGGTGCCATCGGATACGTCAGCGTCGGGAAAGTAACCGGCGATGTAAAGGTGCTGGCCAAACATTAAAATTGGGGAGAAGAAACGTAATCGTTTCGTTATCGGAAATTGCAACAAAGCCGCTTTCAAGCGGCTTTGTTGCAATTAGGCTTATTCGTGATGATATTTCTCGCCGCGCAGTATTGTCATGGCACGATAGAGTTGCTCGGCAAAAATTAATCTGACCAAATCGTGCGGAAAAGTAAGAGCCGAAAGCGAAACTCGTTCGGAAGCACGATGCTCAATTTGCGGCGAGAATCCGTATGCACCGCCGATGAGAAAACATAGTCGTTTTGTTCCCGTATTGGCAATTTTTTGTATGAATCGGGCAAATGCGGGCGAATCGAATTGCCGTCCGGCCGCATCGAGCAAAATCACTACATCGGAAGAAGTAAGTTCGGCAAGAAACGCTTCGCCCTCTTTTTGTGCAAGAATTTCCGGAGGCAATGAGGCTTTATTTTTAATATCAGGCAAGATATGCCATGAAAACGAGCCATAATGCCTCAAACGGTGGGCGTAATCGGCACAGCCGTCGGCAACGTAGCCAACAGCCGTTTTTCCGATACAAAATACTGCATAATTCATTGGCAAAAAAGCAACTTGGCTTCTACTTCAAAAAAAACGGCAATTCTTTGAGCGATGATACGGTTAAGTCTGCCGAGTTACCGTTTTCCGCTTTGTTGCCATGATTTAGCCAAATAGTTTGCCAGCCCGCGTTTTTTGCTCCTTCCACGTCTGTTTCGTAAGTGTCGCCTATATAAAGTAACTCGTTCGGACTTCCTATTCCGGCTGCATTGCCTGCAAATTCAAAAATAGCTCGTTCGGGTTTCATCGCGCCTGCATCGGCGGAAAGCACTACGGCCGCAAAGCGATTCTCCCAGCCGAAATGACGTAATTTACCGTATTGTTGCTCGGGAAAACCATTGGACAATAAACCTGTCGGAGCTATGTTTTCTGCGGCTGTAAGTGCTTCCTCCGCACCGGCGAAAAGTTTCCAAAATTGACCGTAATGCTCCAAAAAAGTTTTGCTTAATGCTTTGCCTATTTGATTGAACGACTCGGCGCGTTCTCCTGTCAAATGTGCAAGTGTTCGCGTAAAACGCTGTAATTTAACGTCTTCGGGAGTTAGTTCGCGGCGTGCCATAGCCAGCCATACGGCACTGTTCTCTATTTGAAATCGCTCGATAAAAGCATTGAAAGGAATATATCCAATATCACTCGAAAATTTGCTGTGTGTCTCCTGCAATGCACCCGCCGCCGCCGCCGCATGGTCAAGCAAAGTATCGTCAATATCGAAGTAAATAAATCGAACGGAAGATATGTCCATAGTTTGAAGGTGAACGGAATAAACTTACCGGTGTATGACGGCAATTAGTGCAAAGAACAATTATCGCAAGAGTTCTGTTCGGAAAACAGAGCGGACTCAACTTGAAGAGTAGAATGTTCCAGACGAAATTTCCGCAATAACATATCGCGAACTCTATCGAGTATTATTTCAGAACTTTCGTTTCCGGTGCGGACAATATGTGCGCTTACTGCCGATTTGCCCGGACTGACTTCCCAAATATGAACGTCATGCACGCTTTGTACTCCGGATATTTCCACAACCGAGGCTGTAATGTCGGCCGAATTTATACCTCGAGGAGCAGAGTCCATCAGCACTATTCCGGCAGATTTAACAAGCCGGTATGCACTGCGCACAATACTTGCCGAGATGATTATGGAAATCACGGGGTCAATCCATACGATATTGGTAAAGCGCATTGCAAGTCCGCCTGCTATTACCGCTACTGATGAAAGTAAGTCGACTAATACATGTAAATACGCGCTTCGTGCGCTTAGATGATGCGAGCGATGCAATACCATGGCACTGATTCCATTGGCAATTAATCCAATGGTTGCAGTTATCATCATAGTATCAACATCTACTTGTTCGGGTGAGATAAGACGCTCTACAGACTCTATAGCCAAAAAAACACAAATACCCAATAAAGCAACACCGTTTACGAGAGCAGCCAATACTTCAAGCCTGCGAAACCCAAAAGTAAATCGTTTCCGTTTTTCCGCGTCATTATGCGACCGTTCATACATTTTGAGCGCGAAAAGAGCGATGCCCAGTGCCGCTACATCGGACAACATGTGTCCGGCGTCGGACAGCAGTGCCATACTGTTTGAAATATATCCGCCGACAACTTCGGCTAAGAAAATCAGCCCGGTGCAAGCTATGGCTATAGTCAATGCACGCGCGTCGCCCGCTATATGCGAGTGATGGTCATGGCTGCAATGGTCATGGCTGTGATGTTTGCTGTTCGCATTGTTATGTGTGTGTCGGTCGCAAGAATTATCACCGGCCATTATTTTGTAAAAATTATGTATGTAAAAGCACTATTTTATAGAGAATCTACGGCAAAATTACCAAAAAAACGCACGACTGAACGAAAAACAAGCTCTAATCGTCTTTGTAAGAAAGTATTACAACATAATAACGCAATGGCGGCAATGGACAAATTGCAGCAACTTTACCAGCAAGTTATTCTCGACCATAATAAAAATCCGCGAAATTTCGGAAAACTTGAGTCCGCAACTTTTTCGGCCGACGGGGTAAATCCGTTGTGCGGCGACCAAATCCACGTCGACCTTACTATTGAAAGCGGAGTTATTTCCGACATAAAATTCAGCGGTGCCGGCTGTGCCATTTCCAAATCTTCCGCTTCGATTATGACTACTATGCTCAAGGGCAAAACGCCAGAAGAGGCCGAGCATCTTTTTGAGGAATTCCACGAGCTTGTAACCCATGACGGCGACGAGCCCGTTGACGAAGAAGTAATGGGTAAATTAGCGGTTTTTTCGGGTGTTAGAGAATTTCCTTCTAGAGTGAAATGCGCCAGCTTGGCTTGGCATACCCTTCGCGCCGCTTTACGCGGACAGCGCGAAGCATCTACCGAAGATAAAGTAAACTGAATAATCGGATAAAAATCCGTCTTTTATCAGCATCAAAACGTAAAAAATATGTCTGAAGACAATATACCGTCAAATTTACCCGATGCGCAGCCGGACGCACAAGAAGTGACTGATTACGATAAATTGCGCGACTGTGTAATTGAATCAATTAAAACTGTTTATGACCCGGAAATTCCCGTTAATATATTTGAACTCGGTCTTATTTATTCGGTAGTTGTGTCGGGTGATAATCACGCAGAGGTTGTTATGACGCTTACCTCGCCGGGTTGCTTTGCCGCAGGCATGATTCCGGGTGAAGTGGAGGAAAAAGTCCTTGATACACCGGGAATTAAAAGCGTACACGTAGAATTAACTTTTGAACCGCCGTGGGACCAAACTATGATGAGTGAGGAAGCGCGTTTCGAGCTTGGGTTTTGGTAAGATTAACTACCTGTAAATTACAGACTTAAATAGAGAAGTTGTTCGGGAATTTCTATTTGGCTGAAATATGGTTTGCCAATGTTTGGTTTGGGGCTTCTGAATCTCCGCAATCTATAATTAATTCGGCGTAGTATTTCTATTATTCGAAAAACAATCTTGAACAGTTTTTATTTATCAGTTTTTTCCCTTCTGTTTATCAATTTCATTGCATAACCAAATCCGAGACCGAATATAATATAAATCGGAATTCCTATAAGAACTTTTCTTAATGTTATGCTTTCCCCTGCCATTATCGGGAATATCAAATACGTAAAAATATACGAAGACATTCCCCAAAATAACCCGGGCACAATCCATCTGCATCCGCCAAACGGATACAGAGTATTTGCCGAAATCCGCATTTTAAATCTGCGGCTTGTTTCCATGTTCAAATTATTCATCTGTTCACGAATTCAAGTAATACATAAAAAGCCGAACATAACGTTCGGCTTTTTTGTGGGCCCAGAGGGACTTGAACCCCCAACTAACGGATTATGAGTCCGCTACTCTAACCAATTGAGTTATAGGCCCTTATATTTATTCTGAATTTAATTGAACAATCCCAAAAACAGTCCGACCTGGAATGTAAGTCCGTTAGAATTAATTTCTTTCGGCACATTAACAATTTCGGTTTCGGCTCTGTCCGCCCGCCATGCTCCCATAAATCCGAGCATATATCCTGCATTTATTCTCAATAGAGATACGCTTGTAACGCTGTATTCTATATTGAGATTCGGCTGTACAAAAGCGAAGCCGCCGGTCATTTTACCATAGAAATTATTGGTATTTGTCGGTGTACCAAGTTCTGTGGTGTAATCGCGTTTGCCTACGGTTTGTCCTGTTTCTATTGTAATTGTACCGCCGCCTATATTCAGGCCGGGCAGAATGGTCAATTTTTTCGTTACTTGTACCGCGTAGTCAATCGAGCCGCCGGTATAGCCCAAAGAATAATTCAAAGTTCTTATCGTATCGCTTGATGTTGCGGAAACCTGCTTGCCTCCGGCGGCAGCAAATACTCCCACGCGGAAATTGGGCAGATATGGAATTGCCACAAATCCTGCACCGCCACTTAAGAATACGGGTGCTTTCATATCGGCACTTGCAAAGTTATCAAGCCGCGTATTCTTGTGAATTTCATCGAAATTCGAGAAATGCCACGTGGCTATAAATCCGCCGCCAATAACGAAATAAGGTGATTCTTGGTCGACGAGCGGGGTTTCCTCGAAAGAAAGTTTGTCCAAGTCTTCATCTTGTGCCGAAACCGACGGTGCAGCAGATAAAATGAAGCCCGAGAGTAAAAGCAAACCCAGCAGAAATTTCATAGTTTTTTCAAAAAGGTGCAAACTTAGAGTGCAAAGATAAGGTTTTCTTGGAAAAATCGAACAGAATAATGAACAAAACAATCAAAAAAACAGACGACAGATTCAACAGGTTGCTTCAACGTTCAATTTCAACAGCCTGTAAAAACATTGGGAATACTTGACTTGCTGTTCTGACATTCGGAACTTTTTGCTTTCTATTTTCCTGCCATGGTTGCGCACTCTAATCCGCAAGCAACGACATTATGCCGCCGATTCGCGATAACCAATAGTCGGGTTTGAAGCCTAATCCTATTTTTTAATTATCTAAACCTTTGCACTTGACCGTTGAATTCAAGATTTACAAAATTTCTTGGTTTTGCGTAATATTGTATGGAAATTTAAGAATTACAGTATTAAATAAGGTGGCAGATTCTAATATTCAATTTCAATTGACTGTTAGATGTTTGCATATCCGAAACATTATGCTCGTCGATTCGTGATAATCTTTGGTCGAGTTTGGATCCTAATCCTACTTTTTAATTATCTAAACATTTGCTCTTGGCCGTTGAATTCGAGTGTTGAAAAAAACAACGAATTGCAAACAATAATGCGACTAATTAAAAATAACTCAATTCGAGTGTTGAAACCGTAACAATATAATTAACGGAAATTATGAAATGGCTTTCTTCACTGTTCGGTTCGAATAAGCCGAAATCGCCTGACGCATCTGTGTCGGTTGCGCCCACTGAGATTGAAGAAAAAAATGCATCTACCGTAGTTTTATGCGCGTGTTGCCTTGCAAATTATTCGCCGAAAGAAAAATACGGTGCGGAAACAATATGCCCGCATTGCGGTGCCGATGCAACGCTTCGGCTGGTGGCGGCAGTTGTTCGTTATTCGTCGCGACTTTTAGCGAACGTGGGGCAAACCGTTCTTTTAATCGAGCCGCAGGAAGCATTGCTACGTCAATTCGACGCAACTGACGGACTGCGAGTAATCGAGTTCGGTTTTGCCGATATAGTCAATTCCGAGAAAGCCGATTTACTCGAAACGCCCGATGCCGTAATTATGTCGCGCTATGTAACCGGTTCGCCCGAAGAATGTGATGCAATTCAGAATATCTACGGACTGTTGCGCCGCGGCGGTTGGCTGCTGATGCGCGGCGTAAGCGGGTATTTTGCCGAACAAGCGGGCTTTGCTGTGCATGATAATACATTGGCGCGAATTGCACAATTACCGTCCGCCGCCGCAGCAGGGCTTAATCCCGAAGAAAAAGTGCTGTTCTGCCTTAAACAAAGCGACACCGGCCGTACAACCAAAGCAGTCGACAAGGAACGCGCCGAGCTTCGTGCCAGGTTTACGCCGGAATAAAATCTGTTATTTTCTGTTTTTCAATCAATTACGACGGTATTGCCGTAACTTGACTATATTGATGTAGCGTTGCGAACTTATAGCAACAACCATGCATATAGCATAACCTGCATTGTTTTTTTGCGCTAATTTCCGTACTTTTGCACCCCGTCGAAAGCAACTTACCTTTAATCTTCAATCCTTTCTTTTTTTGAATCTCATGGCATACGTAAAACTTGCAGCACCGCAAACAGGCCGCAAAATAACCGTCAATGAAGACGGCTCGCTGAATGTTCCGAATAATCCGATAATACCGTTTATAGAAGGCGACGGCACAGGGCCGGATATTTGGGCGGCATCGCATAAAGTATTCGACGCTGCCGTACAAAAGGCATACAACGGCGCAAAATCTATCGTATGGTTCGAGATATTCGCAGGCGAAAAATCCAATGTAGTCTACGGCGAAAATACTTGGTTGCCCGATGACACGCTGGAAGCCGTAAAAGAATATGTAGTAGGCATAAAAGGCCCGCTTACCACGCCGGTCGGCGGCGGCATACGTTCCATAAACGTAGCGTTGCGGCAGTTGCTCGACCTATATGTTTGCTTGCGTCCTGTGGTATATTTCAAGGGTGTTCCCTCGCCGGTAAAAAATCCGGAAAAAGTAGATATGGTAATTTTCCGCGAAAACACCGAAGATATTTATGCAGGCATAGAATTTAAAGCCGGCACGCCGGAAGCGCGAAAAATGTTGGATTATATGGCGGCGGAATTTCCCGCACTCGCAAAAAAAATACGCTTCGGTGCAAGCGAACCCGATGAAATCGGTATAGGCGTAAAACCCGTGTCCAAACCCGGTACGCAACGGCTTGTCCGCGCTGCTTTGAAATATGCTTTGCGCCAAGGCCGCAAGAATGTAACGCTTGTGCATAAAGGCAATATCATGAAATTTACCGAAGGTTCTTTCCGTGATTGGGGCTACGAACTTGTGCGCTCGGAATTTTCCGATGTTGCAGTCGGTTGGGACGATTGCGACGGTGCGTCGGGCGATAAATTATTGGTTAAAGACGTTATTGCCGATGCATTTTTGCAACAAATTCTGACGCGCCCTGCGGAATACGACGTAATAGCCACGCTGAATCTGAACGGCGATTATATTTCCGATGCTTTGGCCGCACAAGTAGGCGGTATCGGCATTGCTCCGGGCGCAAATATCAATTACGATAACGGCTACGCGATTTTCGAGGCTACGCACGGAACTGCACCCAAATACGCAGGGCTCGACAAAGTAAATCCGGGATCGGTGATTCTTTCCGGCGAAATGATGTTCCGATATCTTGGCTGGAACGAAGCCGCCGACCTGATAATCAAAGGCATGAACGGCGCAATAGCCAATAAAACAGTTACTTACGATTTTGCACGCTTGATGGACGGTGCAACGGAAGTTAAATGCTCCGAGTTCGGCGACGCAGTAATTGCGGCTATGTAAAATTGTAGAAATATATTTTTCCTCATAAAAAGAGGCGTATGCTATGCGCCTCTTTTTTACTGTTTTTGCGAAGTTTTGTTCGGAATAACTTCGCTGTCAGTCCAATATTTGCACAACTTAACACGCTTCCATATTTCGAGGCGATTATGCCCAAAACAAAATACATTTTCATTACGGGCGGTGTCTTGTCGTCGCTTGGCAAAGGCATCGCCTCGGCATCTATCGGACTGCTGCTGAAGCAACGCGGGTTCGGCGTAACGATTATAAAACTCGACCCGTATATCAATATTGACCCCGGTACGATGAGTCCGCATCAGCACGGCGAGGTATATGTAACAGACGACGGAGCCGAAACCGACCTTGATTTGGGACATTACGAGAGGTTTCTCGGCGTTCCGACCACACGCTATAACAGCGCGTCCGCTGGTCAAGCATATTTCGAGGTAATTACACGCGAGCGCAAGGGCGGCTATCTCGGAAAAACCGTGCAAGTTATTCCGCATATAACCGACGAAATAAAGCGCAGAATGACGCTGTTCGACAAGCAATACGATTTTGTGATAATCGAAATAGGAGGCACCGTAGGCGATATAGAATCGTTGCCGTTTTTGGAGTCTGTTCGCCAGATTTGCTTGGAAAAAGGAGCACGAAATACGCTGAACATACATTTGACCTACGTGCCTTATGTGCGATCCGCCGGCGAGCTTAAAACCAAGCCGACGCAACACTCGGCTAAGGTGTTGATGGAAAACGGAATCCGCCCCGATATACTGCTGTGCCGCACGGAGCAGAGATTAAACAAGGAAATACGCTCCAAAATCGCTCTTTTTTGCAATGTGGAGGAAGATTCGGTTATAGAAGCACTTGATGTGGAAACCATTTACGAAGTTCCGATATTCTATTCAAGGCGCAATTTAGACGATATTATTCTGCGGAAAATGAATGTGCGCTCGCCGGAGTCCAAACCCGATTATCCGCTGAATATGGAAAATTGGTCTAAATTCGTACAACGCATCAAAAATCCTAAACACGATGTAACTGTCGGTTTGGTAGGAAAATATATGCAAACGCAAGATTCCTACAAAAGTATTGTTGAAGCGTTTATACACGCCGGTGCAATAAATAATGCACGGGTAAATATAAAATGGATTAACTCGGAAGAGGTTACGCGAGAAAATGTCGCAGAAATGCTGCAAGAGCTGAACGGTGTGCTGATTGCGCCCGGATTCGGCAATCGCGGCATCGAGGGAAAAATCGAAGCAATAAAATATGTGCGTGAGAATAATATTCCGTTTTTCGGAATTTGTTTGGGAATGCAATGCGCGGTAATTGAATTTACACGGAGCATATGCGGAATTGCAGACGCAAATTCAAGCGAATTCAAAAAGACTAAAAACAGCGTTGTCGACTTGCTTCCCAATCAAAGACAAATCGTTGATAAAGGAGGTACTATGCGCTTGGGAGCGTATCCGTGCATATTAAAGAAGGACACGCTGATTCATCAATTATACGGCCGCGAGTTAATATCCGAACGCCATCGGCACCGCTATGAGGTTAATAATGCGTATAGGCAAATTCTCGAGGAAAAAGGCATGGTTCTAAGCGGACTTTCACCCGATTCAACGCTTGTGGAAACAATAGAGTTGCCAGGGCACCCATTCTTTGTTGGAGCGCAATTTCACCCTGAATTGCAATCGCGCGCCGTTACCGGACATCCGATTTTTATCGGTTTTATCAAGGCTGCGTTGCAAAATAAGTGTGCAAAATAAAGCAGTTTGTTGCGCCAGTTAAAAACAGCCGCAATAATCGGGGAACGCAAGGCAACGTAGCAACACACATAGAAAATACGTGCGAAAACACTAAAAATACGTATCTTTGTGCCTAAATTTCGTAGTGTTACATGCCTTTTTTCAAGGAGTAGTTTAAGATGTCGAACGAAGAATTTCTTGCGAGTCTTGACTCCGTAATCGGAGAACGACATTTATTGCACCACCCGTTCTATCAAATGTGGAGCGAGGGCAAACTTGACCTGAATATGTTGCGGCATTATGCGATGGAATATTATTGGCAAGTTTATTATTTCCCGACCTACGTAAGTGCAACTCATGCTAATTGCGAGGATATGGAAATTCGTCAGATGCTTCTTGAAAATCTGATTGAAGAGGAGCACGGGCCGGATAATCACCCTGAGCTTTGGAGGCGTTTCGGAGATGCTTTGGGCGTAAGTCGTGATGAAATGGCGGCGCGGAAATACTTGCCCCATACTAAGGAATCCGTAAGAATACTGAAAGACTTGGCAGGGCGCAAAAATCCCGTTGAAGGACTTGCCGCACTATATGCCTACGAATCGCAAATACCGGAAGTCAGCACTACAAAGATAGAAGGATTGAAAAAATACTACGGCTTAAATTCGGAAGATGCGCTGATTTTCTTTGAAGTTCACGAAAAGGCCGATGAAATACATCGCACCGTTACTCGCGAAGCACTTATACGGTTATGTGAAACCGATCAGCAAAAAGAAGTGGCACTTGATGCGGCTCGCGAAGCGGCCGATGCCCTAAATCTGTTGCTCGACGGCGTATACGAAACATATTGTGCCGAGCGGGCGGCTGCATGAGCCTTTTGAATAACGGCTTGTAATCCGTTCGACCGGCCGCGTCGGGCGGATTTTTTATTATTTTGCTGTTGGTTAAGCGGGCAAGGTTTCGTAAATTTAGCCCCTCTCACTCGGAGGTTGTCAAATGTGCCGTTTTATTGCCTATATCGGAACGCCGGTTATAGCCGACGATTTGTTGTATAAGCCTAAATTTTCGCTTATAAACGCCCAAAGCGTAAATGCCGGAGAAATGTCGGTTGCCGTTAATGGCGACGGCTTCGGAATCGGTTGGTACGCACCGGAAATTGATAATGAGCCTTGTGTGTTCCGCAGCATAAAGCCCGCTTGGAGCGACCATAATCTGCGGAGTCTCGCCAAAAAAATTTATACGCCGCTAATGTTTGCGCATATACGAGCAGCTTCGCCCGGCATGGTAGTCGAAGAGTTCAACTCGCACCCGTTCTCATGCGGCAAACTTATGTTCATGCACAACGGCATGATAGGCGGGTTTAAGGAAATTCGACGTAAACTGTTGCGTGACCTGAACGATGTGGCTTACGATGCCATATTGGGATCCACGGATTCAGAACATTTTTTCGGACTGTTCCTCAATCATATCGAAGACCCTTCGGGTGAGGTAAGTTGTGATGAAATGGTGTACGCGCTGTACCGTGCCATGGAAGACCTAAGCGAATTGTTGATAGAATGTGGCGTTAAATCGCATTCTTATTTGAACGTATGCGTTACCAACGGAACGAGCTTGGTTTCGATGCGCTATACTACAAATCCTAACGTACAACCCGCAACGCTTTATTATATGTTCGGGCGTGAATATAATTGCCAAGCCGGTGTTTGCCAAATGGAACCGGCATCAAACGGCCGCCCTACGGCTATAGTAGTTGCTTCCGAACCTATAACGCAACGGCGTTCGGACTGGATGAAAGTAGAGCGCAACGCAATGATGATAATTGACGAAACAATGCGGATTCAGTTCCAAAATGTAGAAATTGGTTTTGAGCGTGAAGTTTTTGCCGAAACATAAAAGCTGCGCTCGTGAACTTATCTTGAAAACAGAAGCGTGTATATTTACGCACTTCTTACGTGGAAAATACAACAATGTATGTATAACTAAGCCTATAGAGTTATGCTCGACTTGGCGTACCTTATTCCTTTATTTCCGTTAATCGGCTTTTTGATAACGGGATTTTTCGGTAAAAAACTTAAGAGCGAGGCTCTTATCGGCGGAATAGCAAGCGCGGCCGTAGGACTGTCGTTTGCCGTAGCCGCAACGCTGTTTTTTACGCTTACAGGCCTGCCCGCAGACGCACGCTCTCACACTACATATATATTTTCTTGGCTGGCCGCCGGAAACTTCAATGTAGATGTTGCCTATCAGGTTGACCAGCTTTCAATAGTGTACGCACTTATTGTCACGGGCATAGGAACGCTGATACATATCTATTCGATGGGCTATATGCACGGCGATAAAAGCTATCCGCGTTTTTTCGCCTATCTGAATTTATTCATTTTCATGATGCTTAACCTTGTGCTGGCAAATAATTTCCTGCTGACATTTCTCGGCTGGGAGGGCGTAGGATTATGCTCGTATTTGCTTATAGGCTTTTGGTACGACAGAAAATTTGAAGGTGTAAATATCAGATTTACCGGCGATGCCGCCAATAAAGCATTTATAGCCAATCGTATCGGTGATTTCGGCGTACTTATTGCCATGTTCTTGATTTACAAGACGTTCGGAACATTAGAATACAATGCGGTCAATACAGCTGCTGCCGTTGCGCCGCCCGACGCGGGTATAATGACGGCAATAGCTTTGCTTCTGTTCTTGGGCAGTACCGGAAAATCAGCACAATTACCTCTTGCCGTATGGTTGCCCGATGCAATGGCGGGACCGACTCCGGTTTCCGCGCTTATTCACGCGGCTACTATGGTTACGGCCGGGATTTTTCTTGTTGCTCGTAATGCCACGCTGTTTGCCCTTGCGCCGGACGCAATGACGGTGGTTGCAGTTGTGGGAGTAACTACGGCTCTTGTGGCGGCAACAATCGGCATAGTGCAAAACGACATAAAGAAAGTTCTCGCATATTCTACGGTAAGTCAATTAGGCTTTATGTTCGCAGCACTTGGCGTAGGCGCGTTTACCGCCGCCGTATTCCACGTAATGACGCACGCATTTTTCAAAGCCCTGCTTTTCCTTGGTTCGGGTTCGGTAATTCACGGAATGCACGAGGAACAAGACATTCAAAAAATGGGCGGACTGAAAAAATATATGCCCGTAACACACAGAACATTTTTAATTGGAACGATAGCAATTTCCGGTATTCCGCCATTAGCCGGATTTTTCTCCAAAGATGAAATACTTTGGATGACATTTGAGCATGGCGGACACGGCCCGATGTGGATAATTCTGGCTATAGCTGCTTTCTGCACGGCGTTTTATATGTTCCGTCTGTATTATCTTACATTCGGCGGCAAGGAGCGGTTCGACCACCATCGCCTGCACCCGCACGAGTCGCCCGTTACAATGACATTGCCGTTAAACGTATTGGCATTCTTATCGGTGGTAGGCGGTTTTCTCGGCGTGCCGTATGCATTGGGCTTTTTTGCAAGTGACCATCCGAATTTGTTGGAAAATTGGCTTGGCCCTATTTTCTCGCAAGCGAACGGAATACTCGGCCGCGGCGAACATCACAGCATTCATGCCATTGAATATGTGCTGATGGCGGCTTCGATAGCAATAGCAACAGCCGGAATTCTGCTTGCCTCGAAATTGTATAAAGAAGAATCGGAAAAGCCGGCCGAACTCGCCCGAAAATTCAAAGGTGCTTATAATCTGCTGTTGCATAAATATCGCATAGATGAAATTTATCAAGCACTTGTCGTTTCATTTATTTATCAATTTTCCGAACGATTTCTCTGGAAAGTGTTCGACGTAAAAATAGTAGACGGCTTGATAAACGGTGCGGCAAAAACAACGCAAAGTGCCGGCGAGTCGCTTAGGCGTATCCAGTCGGGCGTAACGCAAAACTATGCACTGCTGATGATTGCGGGCATTGTGGTTATACTTACGTGGTTAGCCGTTGGATAAATTTTCGTTATCCCGTGCGTGGAATGAAAAGAAACGGAAATTTCGGAGTGTTATCGAAAAAAGATTCGGGCGGAGCTGCCCATCGTTGTAAAATCTCGAACGAAATTCCGAATTATCCGTTTGTAAGAAAAGCAATTTACAGATAGTACAGAAATATCCGAAGAAGATTCCGGCGATTTGCGGTTTCCGTAATTACTCGCGCTCTAACGGTCTTCGCGCAAATGCACAACAAACATATTTTAGGATGAATATATGGGCATGTTGCTCGTTACATTGTTTTTGCCGTTGCTCGGCTCGGCAGCTATGCTGTTTATCAAACGCGACCAAAGCAAGGCGTTGCGTACGACAGCATTGTCTGTGTCGGTTCTGTCATTTTTAGCATCGTTGCTTTTAATACCGGAGTTCGACCGTTCTAATTCCGGCTTCCAGATGGTGCTGGATGCAACGTGGATTCCGACTTTCGATGCCGGTTTCCGAATTGGTGTTGACGGTATGAGTATGTTGCTTGTTTTGCTCACTACGTTTATCAGCCCGATTGCAATTCTCAGCTCGTTCGGAGCAATTAAAAAACGCGAAAAGGAGTATTATTTTATGATGCTCCTGCTGCAATTCGCCATGACGGGCGTTTTTATGGCTCTCGATACATTCTTGTTCTATGTGTTCTGGGAATTGATACTGATTCCCATGTACTTCCTTATCGGCATTTGGGGCGGAAAAGACAGAATATACGCTGCGGTTAAATTCTTTATTTACACGATTGCCGGCTCGCTGTTTATGCTTGTGGCAATTATAAGTCTAGGCATACTTTACGGCCATGCCCACGGCGGACAATTTACGGCGGATTTAATTAAGCTTCGCGAATTTGCACCTGCAATTCCCGCCGATATTCAAGCATGGCTTTTCCTTGCGTTCGCATTGTCGTTTTGTATTAAAGTGCCGCTGTTTCCATTACATACCTGGTTGCCGGATGCTCACGTGCAAGCACCCACGGCCGGCTCGGTTATTCTGGCCGGAGTATTGCTTAAAATGGGAACTTACGGACTGATACGCTTTAACTTGGATTTGTTTCCGCAGGCTGCTTTCGAATATGCCGTCCCGATTTCATGGTTGGCCGTGATTGGAATTGTATATGGCGCACTCGTGTCCATGGCACAAACCGATATGAAAAAATTAGTGGCGTATTCTTCTGTCAGTCACTTGGGATTTGTAGTGCTCGGCATATTTTCAATGACTCCCGAGGGCGTACAAGGCGCGATAATTCAAATGGTCAACCACGGACTTTCAACAGGTATGCTGTTCTTGTGTGTAGGCGTACTCTACGAGCGTCGTCATACGCGCGATATAGCGGAGTTTGGCGGTATTACGAAAGTTATGCCCAAATTCGCCGTGCTGTTCACCATTGCAATGTTCGCTTCGGTCGGTTTGCCCGGCTTGAACGGATTTGTAGGTGAATTTCTTACATTGCTCGGCGCGTATAAATCGCAATTTCTGAACAATCCTTGGCTTGCGGTAATCGGTACAAGCGGCGTTATCTTTGCGGCCGTATATCTTCTGTGGTTGTTCCAGCGCGTTATGTACGGCCCGCTCGAAAATCCGGCCAATACCACATTGAAAGACCTTTCCCGTGCCGAATATTGGCAACTTATTCCTATTACTGTATTTATTGTTTGGATTGGTGTTTATCCGAAAACATTTATGGGAATGTCGGAAATGTCTACGCAGGCATTGATAGGCAAACTCGAAACAATAAAGTTCGGCAAAACTTCCTTTCCGTTAATTCAGAAAAATCCCGAAGCTATGAAGTAAAGAATAAAGCGCATTATCGGTATAGCATAACAAGCCGCAAATGATAAAAGCCCGAACGATTACATTCAGTCCGGGCTTTTTTATTTTTTCTTCTTTCGGTTGTTTTTTGTTGCCGGCGTTTTGATAATTTCGGTACGGGCGGCACCGTCCGTATCCGGCATTGAAACGCCTAAAAGAGCCGCAAGAGTCGGAGCAATATCGGCCGGGTCGGCTCTGCTGTCTATGCGTTTTGCTGAAATTTCACCGCCTAAAAACGCCATCGTTGCAAAACGGTCGTAATCGTAGAATGTGCCGTGAGAACTCGGTTCGTCGCCGTAAAGCCAATACTGTCCGGGAAATACTACTAAATGCCCGGAACGCCCGGGGTAAATGTCGTTGCGCATAAGCCGTGCAAATTCTTCCGGCCAGCCTTCTGGTATCTTACCTGCAACAATTTCGGCAACCGTTGCCGTATACGCCAATTCTTTCACCGAGCGAACGGCTTTTAGGGCTTCGGCCGCGGCTTCGTCAACTTTTATCCCGGCAGATTCAAGAACTGCTTCGTTCAAGTAAATATTCGGCGGGTCAAAAAAACGTACCCATTGCGTTCCGTTGCTTTGCGGGCCGTATATCGAATCAAAACGATGCTTTATGACATCGGTTGCTATTGAATAAGATAATCTTCCGGCATCAATCGGTTGGCTTCCGAACTGTCGAATCAGTTCAGGTATAGGGGACACCCCATGGTCGGATGCAAGAACCAAAACGTAATTTTCACGCCCTACGCGCTCATCCAAAAATTTAATGAACGACGATAGAATCAGGTCGCATTGAACGTATAATTCTTCGATTTCGCGGCTGTCCGGCCCAAAATTATGCCCTATAAAATCGGTTGTCGAAACTCCTACGCAAAGTAAATCGGGTTGGTCGTCAATGCCGAGCTTTTCTTCTATTATTGCAGATTTTGCCGCATCGAACAGCAATTCTACCGCACTTGGCGTATGCAGAAAGGCTTTAACAAAGTTTTTATCGGTAGTTTTTTCGGGAATTTTATGCGGGAATACGCGCCCGCCGCCGGGAAAATCTGCTTCAAACTCCACGTCGTCCTGCTTACCGTCGGGCAGAGTTGCCTGCCATTGCCGGCCGGCGTAACGATTGCAGTTATAGCGGCGATTAAACGACTCCATCCAGCGCGGCAACGTATAATAAGTGGAAGTTGTAAACTTGCCGATGTCGGGTTCAAACCAAAGAACAGTTCGTGCTTTGTGGCCGGCCATCAGAATAGCGGCGCGGTCTTTCATAGCAACAGCCGCCGTTTTGCTTCCGGGATATTTTGCAATGAGTAAGTCGCCGAGAGCAGGTACGGCAAGAAGAATCGGCGAGCGTCCTATAGGGCTGTCAATGCCGTAAATTCTTGCTGTATCATCGGCTACGCAATAGCGCAAACAGTTGCAGGAGTCATCAATAAAATCATTGCCGGCAATACCGTTTTTTGCGGGATTACAACCGGTTAGCAAAATAGAATGTCCTAAAGCCGTAATGTTTTTGGCGTGCGAGAAATATGTCGAAGCAAAAAAAGCACCTTTGTTCCGCAGTAAATTAAAGCCGTCCGTACCAAAATT